>JACRIA010000028.1 GCA_016215735.1 Candidatus Peregrinibacteria bacterium | reverse complement strand
GTTAATGAGATCTCCCGAAGAAACTGTTCCATCAACGAAAACTGTCATTGATGTTAATTTAAGATCTTCCAGGCTGTTTGATTGCTGGAATTTAAATTTCATCAATTCTGTTTGTGTTTGGCCAACTTCAAGTTCTACTTCAGAACCTGAGTTACCGCCGCCAACTGATAATGTAGTAACTGTATATGCTGCCAATGAATTTCCGCCATTAACTACGCCCATAGTGGCGCCGTTGAGCGGGAATGTTCCGGCAACAGTTGCGGCTGTTGAAACGATGTCTCCTGAAGCTGCTACTCCGAAGAAGATTGTTCCCGTATCTACAGTCGCAGCCAAGTTTACTTTCAATGTGACTGATTCTGTTGTACCGCCTTTGATTGTAATTGGAGCTGATGGGAAGCTGAAGACAGCTTTGCCTTCAGAAGTTAAGGACTGGATGATATTCCCATGTCTTACTCCTGTACTGTCCCAAAGGCTAACTCCTGTTACACCTGTGTTGGCTGTGTAGCCGCCGCGTGTGACAGTAAGTCCTTTCAAGACAATATCTGTTCCGGCTGGAGCCGTGAAATCAAATACTGCGAGTACATTGTAAGATGAACCATCTGGGATATTTGTCGGAGCTGGTGATGCGCCTGAAAGAGCAACTGTAAGATCGCCGCCTGTTGGTGTTTCTCCACCTGGTGTTTCTCCACCTGGTGTTTCTTCACCTGGTTCTTCGGCCCTCGCAACAGGATTCTGTGACGAGACGATCATTTTGGCAACTTCGCCTCTGTTGACGTACGCGCCTGGTTTGAATGTGCCGTCTGCGTATCCGTCAACAACTGTGTTGTTGTACGCTGTTTCGACGACGCCATAATACCAAGCTGCTTCCGCAACATCAGAAAAGTGCGGACCGCCGGCTGTGTTTTCAGCCAATTCCATCGCGTTAACGAGGATTTTTGCGGCTGATGCACGGTCTACTGAAGCGGTTGGTTTGAATGTTCCATCTGGATTGCCGCTAACAAAACCGTGTGTTTTTGCTGTTTCTACATATTTGTAGAACCAAGCAGTTGAAGGTACATCCTTGAATGACGCTGTTGCTGGAGACGCGAGATCCGCGTCTGTAAAGCCAGCAGCCAAGACAGCCAATTTGGCCATCTCTGCGCGATTCAGGTTGTCGCCTGGTCTAAAGTAATCCCCTGAGCTCACAATGCCGCCATCGACAAGCTGATTTACATATGTGTAAAACCAGTCTCCGCTGCCTACATCTTTGAAGGCTGCGTTTGCCGTTGACACCACCACGAAACTCATGAGGATCGCTGCTACGCTTAAGCCAGCAATAGCTTTGCGTAATTTGACAGGGATTTCCATGAATAAATGGGGTTAAGAAATAAATAAGTAAAGTGATTTTTGGCTCTCGGCTAAAGCCGATCGCCGATATATATGAAAAGTTTTATTGTTGTTATTAACCCGTGAGGGCTGCAATAAAACCATAGTTGTAGCTAGTTTTTAATTCTTTGGACGTCCGTCCCGCTTCGCGGGACTCCCGTCCTGTCCCTGGTTTTCAAAGTACTTCATTATATTAAGCCCCGTTTATATGCAAAACCGGAATAAGGGTTTTTCTGATTTGTAAGCCTAATTTTTGTTGTTTGACAGGTACTTCTTTAGCTCTCGGATATTTTAATAAAAGCTCATTTACAAGTCAATAATTTCATGCGAGTTTTAGCTTGATTTGAATTGACTTTGAATAGCTTTTGACTTCAATTATTAGAACTAATCCCCATGTAGTTTGTTTCGCATTTTGGAAGGACAGAAAGGGAAAATGTTGTGAAATTTAGGGATGGGGACGGGGGTAAAAAATCCTCCAGCGAGCGCAAGACTTGGAATTTGGAGGTTTGGAATTTCTCGCGCCTTTGGCGGGGCGGCTGCACAAGGGAAAAACTCGCCTCACTCAAAAATAATTCGAGTAAAGCTCGCCTTATTTTTGGTTCGGCGTCCTTCGCTACGGCAAAAGCTCGCAGAGCTCGTTTTGCCTCCGCTTCGGAACGTTTTTCTCGCATGTAGTTGGTACCGCGTACGGGAGTCGAACCCATGTTCCCACCGTGAGAGGGTGGTGTCCTAACCACTAGACGAACGCGGCATTTCAAAGAATTTATATTTTTTTCAGTTTTCCGAAATATAGAGCATCTTGCAGCCAATTAAGCTTAGTTTTTGTATCTAGGGATTTCCAGTGTTTTAAAAGCTTTTTATCCAGATTGATTTTGCCGTGTTTGTTTTTTACAGCAGTCATAGGTTTTTGAGTTTAATTAGAGCTTCTAAATCAATCGCATCTTGAACTCTATCGGCTCTTCTTTTCATTTTTATTAAATCTTCAATGGAAACTATCGGTATTGTGACGCCGCTGATCTTTTTTAAGCTTTTTTTCTTTAGAAAGTTGTTGAATTTTAGCGATTCTTCAATAATAATATCTATTTGAAGCGGGCTTGATTTTGGAGGAAAAAATGAAAAAGCTTTCATATTCTTTTCTTTAAGCCATTTTTTGACGGTTTTTTGATCGCTTAAAGCTGAAATTGAAACCGGAAGACGTTCCGTGTAGCCAAGTTTTTTCATGGCTTTTTCCATTTTTGCCAAGTTATTTTTCTCAAGGAGAAGTAAAATATCCAAATCACCGGTAAATCTTATATAGCCGTGTAAATTAACTGCTATTCCGCCGACAACCAGATATTTTATTTTTTCATTGTTTAAGGCCTTGAATATTTTTCTGAACAAATTCATATTATAATCATATCATGGCAAAAGATTTATATGAAATTCTAGGCGTCCCAAAAACCGCGAATGAGCAGGATATAAAACGTGCTTATCGAAAATTAGCCTTAAAATGGCATCCTGACAGGCACAAAAGCGATAAGGAGGCGGAAACGCGATTCAAGGAAATAAATCAGGCTTACGAAGTGCTTTCTGATGCGAAAAAACGGCAAATGTATGATCAGTTTGGCGCTGTGCCTGGAGCTGCTGGACAAGCTGGTGCATGGGGCGCGGCAGGAGCTGGTTGGCCTGGCGGTGCGGCTGGATTTCCCGGATTCGAAGGATTTGGCGGATTTTCGCAAGGAGGAATGGGCGAGGGCGGTTTTGATTTTGGCGATATTTTTGAAACATTTTTTGGCGGAGCAACTAGGAGTAAAGCCAGAAAACGCGGCCCATCACGCGGAAACGACATAGAAGCAAACATATCAATACTCTTTGAAGAAGCTGCTTTTGGAACTGAAAAAGAGCTTGAGCTCACAAAAACCAATCAATGCGGAGTTTGTAATGGAAATGGCGCGGAGCCCGGAACGCGCATTATAAATTGTTCTGAATGCGGCGGGAGCGGCGAAGTAAGAAGCATACGGCATACAATTTTGGGACAAATTGCGACTAGTCGAACTTGTGAAAAGTGTCAAGGCGACGGAAAAATTCCGGAATCAGTTTGCAAAAAATGCCATGGAACAGGACGGGTGCGGCAGACTGAAAGTGTTACTATAAAAATTCCCGCGGGTGTTGATAATGGAACAACAATACGTCTCGCTGGAAAGGGAGAAGCTGGAACGCGCGGCGGACAATACGGCGATATGTTTATAAATATTCGTGTTCAGCCGAGTAAAAAATTCGTGCGCGAAAATTCGGATATTCATACTGAAAAAAGAATTCATCTTATTCAAGCAGTGCTCGGCGATGAAATTGATGTGGAGACGCTTTATGGCTTAGTTAAGCTGAAAATTCCGAATGGCACACAAAGCGAAAAAATATTTCGATTAAAAGAATACGGCATAAAAAAATTGAATGCTGGCGGACGCGGCGATCATTTTGTAAAAATAATTATTGATGTTCCGCAAAAATTATCGCGCAAAGAAAAAGAATTATATTTGGCGTTGGCGCGTGAAGCCGGAATAAAAATAAATGAAAAAGGATTTTGGGATTTTTAGAATTTGAAACAGCTGCGGCGCAGGAACAGCGCGGCGCGAGAACGACGCGGCGCTTAATTTATTTGCAAAAATATTCTTGTTGCAGTACGATTTATAGAGAATTTGTTTTCTTAATATGAATATAGGCCTTACTTGGGATTTATTTATAGTTGTATTTTTCGCAATAATCATCGCTTATAGTTTTATTATTGGCAGAAATAATACAATAAAAGTTATTTTGGGAACCTATGTCGGCGCTCTTGCGGCTGACGCGGCTGGAAATTTATTCGCGAAATATTTTGGAGACTCCAACATGTTTTTGAATGTGCTTCATACTTTTTCGCCAACAAGCGGACCAGAGAGTTCCACGGCAATGTTTAAGCTGGTTTTGTTTATTGTGATTGTAATAATTTTGACTGTGCGCGGCGGATTTACTGTTAATACTGATATTGGGAAATCTGCTGCTGCAAAAATAATCATGACTGGGTTTTTTGGCTTTCTAAGCGCAGGATTGATGATAAGCACGGTTTTGATGTATGTGTCTGGAATATCTTTTATCACAGGCGGAGCAACTGGCGGAATCATGAATTTCACAGGCCAATCGCCGCTTGTCCAAAACATGCTTACCTATTACAATTACTGGTTCTTTTTGCCTGCTTTAGCTTTGATTTTCGGGGGACTAATCGCTGGGCGCGAAGGCGAGAAGTAATGGGGACGGGGGTGTAAAGTCTTGCAAAGCGACGCTTTTTTGCACATAATACTTTTAGCGGGCCATTAGCTCAGTAGGTAGAGCGGCTCCCTTTTAAGGAGACGGTCGCAAGTTCGATTCTTGCATGGCCCACCACCACCACGCCGCCGAAGGCGGCAAATTCCAAGCTCCAAATTCCAAACCTCCAAACAATTTCCAAATACCAATTTTTAAGCACCAAATAATGCTTGACTAGTCGCCTGACTAGTCGTTATTATTAAGGTATGGAACCTGACCCTCAACAATTCATCGCTCTACGGGAGGCAGCAGGATTGAGCGGAAAATCCGAACAGACTATTCGCCGCGCGATCAAATCTAAAAAATTAGTTGTCCGGAAAAATAGAACAGCGCAGGGTTTTGTATACCTGGTTGATAAGACGAGTTTATTCGCATTGTATAAGCGCGAAGATGTATATACAGAAGCGCAAACCCCGCCTCCGCCTAGTCATGATGCTGATCAATTGTCTATACGGGAAAAGCAGGTTGAAAAAGAGTGGAAAGAGCTGACTAGTCAAAAAAGTGAGTATGCGGCAATGCGCGAATTTCAAAAACTTTTGCGCGATATTGTGGAACAGCATACTCGCGAACGTGAACACAGTTCGAAATTTTTGCGCGAACTTCAGGAAAAAGTAATGTTTTTGGAATACCAGGTGATGATGCTGCAGGCGCCAAAGAGGAAATGGTGGAAGTTTTGGGAATAATGTTTTATAATAGACTCAATATCCTTTAACCCTTTTTATATGCTTTTATTGTTTTTCCTTGGCATAGGTCTTATTTTTGCCTGTGTCGGGGCGCTTTTCGGCTTGTGGATAAGCGCGCTTGTGAGTGTATTAAAAAATCCGGTTGTAAAGCAGGAAAACAAAATTCCGTGGTTTTTGGTGGTATTCTTTGTGAATCCGATTGGACCGATTATTTTCTTTTTTATGCACGGATTTAAAAAACGCGCGTGGTGGACTTTAATTTTAACAATTGTGCCGATTATTTTGTGGTTTGTTGCTATTGGCGGCGCGCTTAGTTTTGGCCTTAACAATGCTGATAAATACGGAGTAAAAATTGAAAATTCTGCTACGATAAATTATTTGGAGACTGCAAGGGCTGAATTTGATACATCTGATGCAGAAAATCTTACGACGGACAGCGAAAAATCTTTTATGGTTGAAGACGGCAATGCAAGCGCCGTCATCGCTGGCGAAACATTGGCATTAAGAGATTTTGTGCGCAGTAAAATATTTTTTGCGCTTGTTGGGCTTGGAGCTGTTTCAATTGCGGGGATTTTAGCTTTATGGATTACTGGCCTTGTCAAAGTTCTCACAGATAAAAAAATTATTGACAGCGGAACGAAAATTCTCTGGTTTTTGTTGATATTTTTTGTAAATCCAATAGGCGCAATTGTTTATTTCTTTAAATTCGGGTATAAAAAACTCGCCTGGACAACTTTGGCTTTTGCGGTCTTGCCGATAATTGTATTAATATTGTATGCAGTGACAGCGGTTTTTATGGCAATATAAAAAGCTGTGGAGTTTTGTTATGAATTTTTTTCAAAATATCTGTTGACGGTTTTTTTATGAATTTGCTATTATCGGCGCAAATGGCCTGGGCTTTTTTTATTTGCAATTTTGTTGTAGTTAATGTATACTACGATTGTAGTTAAAAATTACCACAATGATTCTGCCCAAATCAAAATTGGTTCAGAAATTGCTGTTGTATTTTTTCTTGAATCCTCATAAACAACTTTATTTAAGGGAGCTGGCGAGAACGCTTGACTGCGATGCGGCGAATTTGGATAAAGTTCTGAAAAAATTTGAGCGCGAAGGTTTGTTTGCAAGCGAATTTCGCGGAAAACAAAAATATTATTTTTTAAATCAAAAATTCCCCTTTTATAAAGAATACAAAAATATTGTTGAAAAGTCTTTTGGTATTCAGAAATTTTTAATCTTTTGTTTAGAAAAATTTAATGGGGTTAAGTTAGCGTATCTGTGCGGTTCTTACGCAAAAAATGCCATGGAGCCACATAGTGATATAGATTTATTGGTGATTGGAGAAGTAGATGTCCTAAAATTTTCGCGTGAAATTGCAAAATTTGAAAAAGAATACGGCCGAGAAATAAATTACACGGTGATGAGTGAAAAAGAATTTGAAAAAAAGAAGCGTGACGATCCATTATTAAAAAATATTTTCAGAGGAAAGACGATAAAATTTTATGAAAAAGTTTGAGCCAGATTTCTTCAAAAAATATTCCTTTACCAAGGAAGAAATCAGTTTGTTTTTGGCTAACAGTAAACGAGATTTGGATATAGCGAAAAAATCTGTTATGTCAGAGGTGATTTTTAGATTTGGTTACGATTCGATGATTAAAGCCGGCATAACCTTGATTGCTTTTTATGGATTTAAGGTAAAAAGCGTGCCGGGGCATCATTTCGCAATTATTCGAAAATTGTCAGAATTGCTTGGGCCAAAATATGCGGCATTGTTTGATTTTTGCAATGAAATGCGCAGAAAACGGAATATTGATTTGTATGCGGGCGGGATGATAATTTCTTCGCAAGAAGCGGGGTATTTGCTTAAAACAGCTGAGAAAGTTTATTTTGCTGTGAAAAATATTATAAAGAAATTATTATAAAGAAATTTGAATTGACATTGGGGGGGGGCCTGGTATGATTTAAGTAATATCATTTAACCTACTTATTTATGATCAAACGAAGTATTGTTTTGACCGTTGTGTTAGCAGTTATCGTGATTGGTGTTGGCATTGTGTTTGCTGCAAAATATGGAGGCGATTTTAAGGGAAGTTTTTTAACCCCAACCCCAAAGTCGGAACAACCGACAAACCCGCCGGATAGTTCGACGGGATATGGGGCGCCGGCTGCTTATAATGTTTATATATCAGTCCACATAACAAATGCAACTTCCCCATCTAATCGTTACATAAATATGTATAAAGTAGAAGCGATAAGCAAAGATAAAACGTATAATATATATAAGGGTACGCTGATTGAGACAAAAATGGTCAGTAGTGAAATGGGCAAGAGTAGTACTACTATATTTACTGTAAAGGGAGGGGAAGCTGTAAATTTTGTTGCTTTTAAAGCCGCACAAAATGCAAAAAATATAAAAACTTGGTTTTTCACTAACCCTCCTTATAAAAACTTTTTTATAATTGATGGAATTTCCAAAAGGCTATGTAAAACGAATTATTCGGATTTCAAGACAAAAAAAATAACCGGATACTCGGACTATGGTATTATTGAAGAGTGTATGGATGCTGACGGTGCGGCCGGCGGCAGTATAGGTATAAAAGCAGTAGATGAAGAAGATTAAAGTAATTTTTAAAAAGCTCGGACCGCAAAGCCGGGCTTTTTTAATCGATGGAAAAAATAATTTGACATTGGGGGGGGTCTGGTATGATTTAAGTAATATTATTTAACCCTTTATTTTATGTCAAAACGAAACATCATTTTAATCGTGGTTTTGGCGGTAGTTGTGGTCGGCGCGGTTGTTGTATTTGCAACCGGTGGGTTCGGTGGAAGCTTTAAAGGAAGTCTGTATGGTGCACAAACGTCAGTCGTAAAACAAGGTAACGGCTGGATTAAAATACTTGAATTACAATATATAAAAAATGCCGAATATAAAATTATCAACGGATCTTTGGAAAATCTTATATCTAATCTAAAAAATGGGAAGGATTTAAAAATAGTCAGGGAATTAGATAAAAAAATCGCTAATAAGAAATTATCTTCAAACTATCTTGTTTTAAATTTTTGCGACAGGGTTCAGGTTTATTCGGAAGACGATAGAACGCCGCCAACGCATCGTGATGCCATAGACTGTTTTTCAGATAGTATGAATGGATATGATAAAACGGAGGCACCAAATAGTCCTTCGTCAGCATTATATTTTGAGAAACTAGGCTTACATTTTAGTGTATATTCGTCATTTCAAAAGGAACTAGAGTTTTGGGTAGACAATACAGCGATGTCGGATAAGTTCTATATTGGAACGTATGACTCTAAAATATTAACTGATTCAATTGATAGACCTGATAAAGTTACATATTACGTGAAGGATTGATGAAGAAAAAATATTGACAATCTTTTTAAGCTTGCTATCATTTTAGCAAGAAACGGCTTTCGGCCGTGGTTTATATACCACAATTAGCGGAAAGCTTTTTCTAATTTATCATTGAAAATCCCTTTTATTTTGCTATATTAATAGCGCTGTACTATTTATAAACCTTCTAAATATGAGTAAATTTTCTTCAGTAAGGCCTAGGGTTTCGGGCCGTGTGTTAAGCGAAACCCGCAAATTAACATCTCACGAACGACCAATAAAAAAGCTCAAAAGTCAAAGCTCAAAGCGCAAAACCACAACTCAAAAGGCAAAACTGAAACCGATTTATTCCTTTGAAGAAGGAAATAAAGATATGAAGTTTTTGCTTGGCGGAAAGGGTGCGAATCTGGCTGAAATGACAAATCTTGGCTTGCCTGTGCCGCCGGGGTTCACGATTACGACTGAAATGTGTAATTATTATCTTGAGCGGGGCGGATTGCCTAGTAATTTTGAGGCGGTACTGGAAGCTAAAATCGCGGATTTGGAGCGCAAGATGGCTAAACGTTTCGGCGACAACAAAAATCCCCTTTTGGTGAGCGTCCGGAGCGGAGCCGCGATTTCCATGCCTGGAATGATGGATACGATTTTGAATCTTGGTTTGAATGATGCGGCGGTGGTTGCGCTCGCGGAAAAGACCGGAAATCCCCGCTTTGCTTATGATTCGTATAGACGTTTTATGCAGATGTTCGGCGATGTTGTCCTTGGTGTTGATCATGAACATTTTGAAACTGAAATTGAAAAAATAAAGCGCGAAAAAGGCGTGAAATTGGACACAGAGCTTGGTGCGGAAGATTTGAAAAATCTGGTGGCTGCGTATAAAAAAGTCGTGAAAGAGCGTATCGCTGGAGATTTTCCGCAGGATCCGCGGAAACAGATGAAACTCGCGATTGAGGCTGTTTTTAAATCTTGGAATAATCAGCGCGCGATTCATTACAGAAGAATTCATCGCGTAACAAATATAAAAGGTACGGCCGTAAATATTCAGGCAATGGTTTTTGGCAATATGGGCGAGACAAGCGGAACAGGGGTGTGTTTTACAAGAAATCCCGCGACAGGCGAAAAGAAATTTTACGGAGAATTTTTGATGAACGCACAGGGAGAGGATGTTGTAGCGGGAATTCGGACTCCGCAATCGATTGAACGGCTCGCGAAAATTATGCCGGAGTGCTATAAACAGCTTTTGAAAATTCAAGAAAAGCTTGAAAAGCATTACCGCGATTTGCAGGATATGGAATTCACGATTGAAAATGGCAGGCTTTTTATTCTGCAGACGCGAAATGGAAAACGTACAGCGCATGCCGCAATTAAAATTGCGACAGATATGATTAAAGAAAAATTGATTACTCGCGATGAGGCGGTTTTGCGCATTGATCCATACACTGTTGATAGCCTATTGCATCCGATGATTGATCCGAAAGCGCAAAAAAATGTGATTGCGAAGGGCTTGCCGGCAAGTCCGGGCGCGTGCTCTGGAAAAGTTGTTTTTAGCGCGGATGATGCGGTTATTTGGGCTGATGAACGCGATGAAAAAGTGATTTTGGTGCGTAAAGAAACAACGCCGGAAGATATTCACGGTATGAATGTTGCTGAAGGAATTTTAACTTCGTGCGGTGGAATGACTTCGCATGCTGCACTCGTGTGCCGCGGCATGGGAAAGCCGTGCGTAGCAGGTTGCGGAGATGCAATTGTTGATAAAAATAAAAAAACTTTGCGAATTGGAGATTTAATTATTAAAGAAGGAGATGTGATAAGTTTGAATGGGTCTAGCGGCGAAGTTATTTTCGGCAAAGTTCCGATGGTGGAACCAAAAGTTTCCGGAGATTTTAAAACAATAATGGATTACGCGGATTCACACAGACGTTTGCAGGTTTGGGCAAACGCGGATACTCCTGCGGACGCGAAAATCGCGCGGGATTTTGGAGCGCAGGGAATTGGTTTGTGCCGCACTGAACACATGTTTTTTGAAGAAGGCAGGATTGATAAAATGCGCGAAATGATTATGAGCCGGACAGAAGAGGGGCGAAAGAAGGCGTTGGCCAAATTGCTTCCTTTTCAGCGCAAAGATTTTATTGGAATTTTTAAAGCGATGGATGGATTGCCAGTTATAATTCGTTTGCTTGATCCGCCTTTGCATGAATTTTTACCTGATAAAGAGGAAAAAATCCGTGAAATCGCAAAAACAATGGGTACGAGTTTTGATGATTTAAAAGCGATTATTTCGAGTTTGCATGAAATGAATCCGATGCTTGGCCATCGCGGCTGCCGTTTAGCAATTACTTATCCGGAAATTTGTGAAATGCAGGTGCAGGCGATTATTGAAGCGGCAATTGAAGCGACAAAACGCGGAATAAAAGCATTGCCGTTTATTAATATCCCGATTATTGCGAATTTTAATGAGTTTAAATTTGTAAAAGATATTATTATGAGTGTTATTAAAAAATATGAAGAAGGCCGTCCGCTACGCTTCCGGCCTGTGATTGGCGCGATGTTTGAACTGGCGCGTGCGTGCTTGATTGCGGATAAAATCGCGGCAGAAGCTGATTTTGTTTCGTTTGGAACGAATGATTTAACGCAGACGACTTATGGAATGTCGCGCGATGATGTTGGAAAATTTGTGGGCGCGTATATTGAAAAGGGAATTATTGAGCGCGATCCGTTTGAGTCGATTGATAAAGAAGGAGTTGGAGAAATGATGAAAATTGCAGTTAATAGGGCGCGCGGCGTCAAGAAAAATTTCGAAATTGGAATTTGCGGAGAACATGGCGGAGATCCTGATTCTGTAAAATTTTGCCACGAAATAGGGTTGAGTTACGTGAGCTGTTCGCCGTATAGAGTACCGATTGCGAGACTTGCGGCGGCACAGGCAAACATCAGTGAGAATAAAAATATTAAGGCGTCGAGTACAACTTAAAATTTGCGCTTATGCCATTGCGTGATTTTTTTAGCGGAAGCCCTGAATGCGCTGAACATCATATTAAAATAGTGCTGGATGACGGGCTTTCTGCGGCAGAAACGAGCGATGAGCCAAGGTTTAACAGTGGAATAGAATATCGTAATTTATTGCAGAAAAGACAGGTTGAACCGTTATTTTTGAATGAGGTTGATGAGCCTTTCCGTAAGATTTTTCGAAAATGGCGAGATGAAAGGAGCGACCGAATTAATAAAGTCCTTGAAAGGGCTGCTAACCCGGAGCGCGAGTATGAATAAAATTAATGCTATTTGGATGGCCGCAACCTTAACATTAAGCGCGTGCACGCCAAAAAATCCGGAATGCAACAAACACTGTGAAGGAATAGCTCACTATATCGCGGGAAATATTGGCATATGTCTAGGAAGCGATGTCAACCACTGCAAAACAGCCACAGTTGAGAAATTCATGAGATGCGTAACGAATGATATACCGGAAGATGATTGCGCAAGGGAGGCTGGAGTAAAGCTAAAAAAATGCCTGGGCAGCGATGAATAAAAAATTTTAAACATGTCTTTCTCCCCAATGTAGTTTTTGGCAAATAAATATTTGTTGACAAACAATAAAATTGGAATAGAATATATTCTTCTTAGCCAAATTTTACATGGAAGAAAAACCGCAGGAAAATACGCAACCGCAGGAAAAAACTGGGGAAATAAGTAGAAGGGATGCCTTATTTGATGGTTTGCTCTACGGAATGGGTTTGACAATGTTATTAAACAATAGTGGATTTAAATTTGTAGAAAAACCTTTCGAAATAATTGTTGAGACGGCATGGAAAATAAAGGAAGCGTTTAAAGATTCTGATGTTGAGCAAGAAGTCAAAAACGACTGTGAAGAAACTGAAGAACTG
>JACRIA010000024.1 GCA_016215735.1 Candidatus Peregrinibacteria bacterium | reverse complement strand
TAAATCGTAAATTTTAATGACGTCCTCCCCGCACTTTCTTCGATCGTGCGGGATTTTCAGATCATTTTTTCACATCGTCAAACAATTCTCTGTTGAATTCTTTGACAAAGCTAAAACAATAGGTATAATATTAACCAACCTAAATTTTATGGACCTATTTGAAGAAATTGATCTTGAAGAAATTGATGAAGATCCCATTGTTCATCTGCAAAAAGTTGAACAATCGGATAGAAACCATGTAAAAAACGCTGAAAAAATGGGAGTGAAATATATTTTTAATAATGAAAAGATAAAGCATGATGAGGTTATTTTAGAAATCGGATGTGGAATAGGCTATTTTAATACCCTTGTTCCTCGAAGATTTAAAAACAGGATTATTCAAACCGATCCTTCTGAAGAAGCTCTTGAAGAAGCCAAAAAACGAAACCCAAAAGGTAATTATAAAAAAGTAGATTGCTGCAATATGCCTGAAATCCCTGATGCTTCCGTGGACAGAGTATTTGCAATGAATGTTTTTAATTACATAACTGTCGAACAAATCCAGCAAGCGCTTGCCGAAATAAAGAGAATTTTAAAACCAAAAGGAAGAACATATCACCTCTTAGATCTGCAGCCCGGAAAAGTGTGTATGAAACAATTTCTTCCTCAAATAGAAGGAATACCCGGTGAATTTGCAGAAATAGAAGCAGCAACTTATATGTATGGATGCGCATTATTATCAGTTGTGGACAGCAGAAATCAAAATTCATCATCATTATTTTCTTCAATGGCCGCCAATAAATATGATCCTGGAGTGGTTTTTTTTGAAGAATTGATAAAATTATTTTCTGGATTTTTTACAATAATCGAGGAAACGACTGGATTAAATCAATTTGGATGGCAAAGAATACCGATACTTGGAAATTTAATACCTCTTATTGTTACCAATGCCAATCTCCAAATAATAAAAACTGTTGAGGAAACTCTGGCCAAATACCCTCGCTGGCCTGCAAAAAGATTAGATAATCCCGATGAACTGAAAGAAAAACTTTTTTCTTCTTTGAGAAAAGTCGAAATTGCGGGAATTTACATAATTATAGGTGAAAAGAATAAATAAAATAAAAAGGCCGCCTCATCGGGAATTTATACGAACAAACATTTCGCTTTTGATGCTGTTTTGAGGATTAATTTTGAGGCGGATTTTTGAAGTATAAAATAAACTTAGGTTAACGCAAAAAAATCACGCTTGTTTCGAAACAAAAATCCTGATCAGAAAATAAATTTTAAATCTGTCGAAAAAATTCTTTCTTTAGGCGGCCAAAAAGTTCGCATAAACCACATTCCGTAACGTTACAGAAAATAGACAAAACAGTGCGATATTCTCTGGCCAGAAAAAACACCATTGTTTAATTAAGCTTGTTTTCTCGCCTCTTCTCGAACATTTTCTGTTTTTTCCAGCGCTGAGTGCGGCCGCTCAGCTTCTATCCCGCCTTCGGCAGGGTGGTGTTCAGTTTTTTTTTGAACGCCAAGCATTTCAGCCAAATCAGCATAATCATTCATGCGGTTCAAATCCTGCGCAACCGGCTCCCAAACAATTTTTCCAGCATATGTATTGACGCCCTTCGCGAATCCGCCGTCTTTTTTTAAAGATGATTTAACAGCTTTTATAACGCCTTTTTTCGCCATTTCAAGTAAATAAGGAAGTGTCGCGTATGTTAATGCCTGCGTTGACTGCCGCGCAACCTGTCCCGGCATATTCGCGACACAGCAGTAAATTTTCCCTTCAATTTCATAAATCGGATTGCTGTGCGAAGTCGCGTGAGAGCCCCAGACGCATCCACCCTGATCAATCGCAACATCAACAATCACAGCGCCTTTTTTCATTGATTTAATATGCTCTTCTTTTACAACTCTCGGAGCTTTTGCGCCTGGAACCAAAACCGCGCCAACCAGCAAATCAGCTTTTCTAATCGCTTCTGCAAAAACATTCGGCTCTGAAACCAAAACTGAAATATTTTGCGCCAGTTTCGTACCCAATGTTTTTTTGAATAATTTTTTCAAAGCTTCAACCCGTGCCGGATTTATGTCGAAAATTGTAACTTTTCCGCCCATTCCAGCAGCAGTCAAAGCCGCGCGAGTTCCAACAATCCCGCCTCCAACAACAACTGTATTAGCAATTTCAGTATTCGGAACAACGCCCAAAGTAACCCCAAAACCGCCATATTTCTTCTGTAAATACTGGCTGCCGTATTGAACAGCTAAAACTCCTGCAACATCGCTCATTGGAGCTAAGAGAGGAAGCCCTCCTTTTTTACCAACAACTGTTTCATAAGCAACAGCTGTGATTTTATTTTTGAGTAATTCTTCTGTTAATTGAGGATCAACGCCGCTCAAATGCAAATATGTATAAAGTGTTTTGCCAGCCATCAAAACCAATAACGGAAATTCTGATGAAATCGGCTCTTTTACTTTTACTAAAATTTCAACTTGAGAAACAACATCTTCTGGCTTATCAACCATTTCCGCGCCGCTAGAAGCATATTCCGCATCGCTGAAACCCGACCCAATTCCAGCGCCAGCCTGAACAAGCACGCGGTGTCCTGCACTACAAAGCTCGCGAACGCCAGCAGGCGTGAGCCCGACTCGGTTTTCATTGTCTTTGATTTCCTTGATTGTCCCGATAATCATTTGGATTTTTGGTTAAGAATAAAAAAACACCCTACCATAACCGATAGAGTACTCTTGGAATGTTTATTATCAAATACCACATCCAACAAAAAAAATCCAGAGCAATCCGCATAGAAATAATTTGCGAAAATTATAAATTATTATGATTTACGTGATGCGGCTTCGGCCTGTAGCCTATATATTTGAAAGCGATTTCAGAAAGAACATTCTCTCGCAGACTCTTTGACGCTTTTTGTATTTGCTGTTTTTGCGTATTAACATCGGCTGGCTCGCCGACATAAACTTTTAAAGAGTCATTGTCTTCGAACTGTCTGCGTAAGACCAGCCGGGACGATGTCTTAACTTTATTGATTTCATACTGGTTTTTGGATAGCAAAAGGGTTGGAAATAAATGAAGCAGCGCGCAAGAAACATCAGCGCCTTTGGGTAAATCAAGCTGGCCCAAATTTATTTCTTCTCCTCCAAAAACAACCGTGAAATTGATTTTGATTGTTTCAGCAAACAAAGCGAGAATCTTTCTTTCCACGACTTCAGTCAAATATCGCAATATATCGGCATCGCTGTCTTGCAGTATTTCGTTTATTTGATCTATCGGAGATATTGTTTTGCTATTTATAGTTTTTTCAACTTTTTTCTTAGTCGCGTCTGTTCTTTGAGAAACAAGATTCTTGATTTTATCAAGCAATTCTAATTGCGAAGCCAAATTATCCACATAAGGTTTAATATTATTAAACAATTCGATTATCTTGTTTTTCGCGTCCTCATCTTTATCAATAAAAGCCGCGTGGATTAAGCCGTAAAATTCTTTGCGCATTGTTTGCAGACTGTCGAAAATTTTATACACAACAGCGCCAAATTTAATTTGTTTATTTTCGCCGCCCCCTTTGCCGCCATAAGCTATATCAGAGGTAAAATTGAACATCCGCCCTAGGGATGTGTTTTTGTCAAATCTATATAAAGCGCTAATCTCATTTGGAAATTTTTCTTTAAAAACATCTTGAGCGGTTTGAACCAGTTTTTGCCTTCTGGCCTCATCTTTGATCAAAGGAATAAAAACAACATAATTCAAAAACGGCTGGCTTAATTTCATTATGTCGCCGGTGCTAAGTTCTTCGGCTGATTCCTTCGGCAACCGCTGTCTTATAACTTCTTTTTGTCTGTAGCGCAAAGCACGCGGCCGGAGTTCAATAATATAATCTTTTCCGCAGGTAAAATTTTCAGCCGGAGCTTTTGCTGTTATAGCTTTGGAAATGGCGGCTTTGAACTCTTCCTGAAAATCAAATTTCATTAATAGTTCTTTTCTGAAATCAAAAAAGGGTTTCCATGTTCTTCTATCTATCAGTTCATAGAAATCCTTTAACCAGTCATCAACATTCGTCATTCCGAGAACATCCGCGAGCGGAATAAAATTATAAAGAGTTTCCTCCATCATTCTGCTGAATGACGTGGGATCTTTTTCTTTCAAATATATGCTTGTTTTGCTGTTATCAAGCCTGTCCGGCATTTTTACGAGAATACAGCGCAAATACTGCATAAAAATCTCCGGGTTATGCAAAAGGTTGGTTAAATCTAAAAATAAATTAAGAGTATGCCTTGGCCGCAATATTCCTTCAGCCCTTTTTTTACTCATAACATTTACCAAATCAGAAAACGGCACATTAGCCTCCTGCAAAATCGAAGATTGGTGATTATCCATTGTAGATAAGATTTGCGGCAAAATAGCTTCGATGTCTTTTTCGGGTATTTGCAACAATGTAAAAATACCTCTGGGAAAATTTTCTTTAATATCGTGACATGAAGCCAATTCCAAGGTTGGCTCATCAAGAAGCCCAACGGTTTTATTAAATTCGCCTGAAACTCTCGCAGGATGGCGGATATAATCAAGAAAAATATCTGTCTCCTCTCCTGTTTCCGGATTATAATCTTTCTCGCCTTTTCTCGCCTCCCCAAAGTGTATTAAAAATGGCCAAGCCGCAAAATACCTCGTACGATCCTCCCATCCTTCTGGAAATTGCTTTTTCAAATCGAAATAATCAATGTATTTTTTGGCTTCCGCAAGTCTAGGTTCGATTTTCTCGGAAAAAATAAAGGTAAGTTTGTTGTAAAAAACTTTTTTGAAATCCGCATTATTAAGTAAGGTGAAATTTGTGTTTTTTATATCAATTCTAGTTGCAAGTTCGTTTAAAATTTCGCTGAAAGTACCGAAAATTTCCTTGGCTTGATTATAAGCCGGTATCTCTTTCAACTTCAAATCCGGCAATTCGTCAGCGACCTTATCAACATCAAAAAAATCTTTGACGTAGCTTGACACATTTGATGTCTCGCGAGATTCACCGAATTCTATATGTTCATTTTTATCCTCTGCCATACGAAAAACTCAACAAAGGATGTAAATTATATAGAAATTGACAATATTGTCAATGCCCTGCCGAGTCGTTTCTAACTTACTGCGCGCCGCAAGCTTTTAATCGCTGATAAACGCTTGTTTGAGCCGAAAATATAGCTTCCAGCAACAAAAATATTCGCGCCTGCCTCTCTGCACATTTTGGCGGTTTTTTGATTTACTCCCCCATCAACCTCAATGTCGAGTTTCGGCGCTATATGTCTAAGGTATTTTATTTTTGGCAAAACAGATTTGATAAAAGCCTGGCTCGCAAAACCCGGATTAACAGTCATAAGCAAAACCATATCAACGTCGCGCAGGACGCTGTAAATTTTGGAAAGCGGAGTAGCTGGATTTATCGAAACACCCGCCTTGCAGCCTTGCTTTTTTATATAACGAACAACTTTTTTCAGATCGCGCCTGCATGTTTCATAATGAATTGTAATTATTTTCGAATATGCCGCGAAATTTTTAATATATTTTTGCGGATGTTCAATCATCAAATGCGTATCGAGCGGAAGGCGCGTTTTTATCGATTTAACAACAACTGGTCCAATCGTAATATTCGGCACAAAATGGCCATCCATCACATCAATATGAATCATATCAACATGTTTCGCGACGCTGGCGATTTCCTCATTCAACTTTCCGAAATCCGCTGACAGCACCGAAGGCGCGATTTTTACTTTCATATAGCTTTGAGTTTTGACTTTTGACTTTTGACTTTTGACTTTTGACTTTTGACTTTTGACTTTTGAGTTTTGACTTTTGCTCTATCTATCCATCTTCTTTATCCGTCTTTTGTGCCTATCTTCAGCCTCAAATTCAGTTTCCAAAAATCTCTTGATTATTTGTTTCGCGAGAACTTGGTTCAATATGCGGCTGCCTAAACAAAGTATATTCGCATCATTATGTTTTCTGCTGAACTCTGCCATAATTTCGCTCGTACATCCAGCGCCGCGCACTCCCTTGAACCTGTTTGCAGCCATAGACATGCCAATACCAGTCCCACAGATAAGAATTCCGACTACTCCGTGTCCGCGCTGAATTTTTTTCGCAACAATTTTCGCAATATCCGGATAATCAGTTGTTTTTGGTGAAAAAATTCCGACATCTTCAATATCCAAACTCATTGTTTCCAGATATGTCTTGATGTCTTGTTTAAGTTCAAACCCCGCGTGATCCGACCCTATGTATATTTTTTTAAAATTTGTCATTTGTAATTTGGTAATTTTTTGGAGTGACTTGGTGTGAGTTGGTTGTTTGGGATTTTTTTGGTGTGACTTGGAGGTTTGGTGGCTTGGTGTGACTTTTACAAAACTTCGGTTACGGATTTAGCCTTATGCACATGCTCAATCACATCTGCCAATAAATGCGCAACGCTTAAAATTTTCATATTCGCCAGCAGTTTATTTTTCGGAATCGGAATGGAATCCGTCACGACTATTTCTTTAAATTTGGCTTTCCGCAGCCTTTGAATCGCTGGATCAGAAAATACCGGATGCGTTGCGGCAAGATATATTTCTTTGTTTGCGCCAGCCTTCAGCAAAGCTTCCCTAGCATTACAAACAGAACCAGCTGTATCAATCATATCATCGTAAAGCAGACATGTCCGGCCTTCAACATCGCCGACAACAGTTGTTATTTCTGAAACATTATGGCTGGGCCGCGATTTATAAATTACGGCTAATTGCACACCAATCAAATTTGCAAATCTCTTAGCTTCTTTCACGCCTCCAGCATCAGGCGAAACAACAGTGCAATTCTTAATTTTCTTTTTGTTAAAATACTCGACAAAAAGCTTTCGCGCGGTCAAATTATCAACTGGAAAGTTGAAAAATCCTTGCAATTGATCCGAATGCAGCGCAATCGTAATCACGTGATCAGCGCCAGCCGCAGCGATTAAATCAGCGACAAGTTTTGCGGAAATCGGTTCGCGCGGAATAGTAACCCTGTCTTGGCGCGCGTAGCCATAATACGGCATAACAATATGGATTTTCGAAGCGAACGCGCGCTTAAGAGCGTCAATCATAATGAATAATTCCATTAAATCCTCGTTAACTTTGTGCGTTGCTGTTTGAATAATAAACACATCGCAGCCGCGCACGCTTTCAAGCGAACGGCTGTAAATTTCACCGCATGCAAATCGCGAAATCACAATCTCTGACAATTTCATTTTGAGGTTTTTCGCGATTGCTTTCGCGAGTTCCGGATGAGAAGTCCCTGAGAATATTTTTATTGATGACATATATGTTAGTTAATTATAAATTTTAAGATCCGCCTGCTCCAGCGCGCCATGCTTTGCTGCGCCATTTTTCGAAAACTTTCTGGTAAACGCCTGCTTCGTCGAGTCCGTATCTTTTATATAATTCTTCATATTTTCCTGATTCCCCAAATACATCTTCAACTCCTATTCTATATAAATATTTCGGGCATTTTTTGGTTAAAACTTCCGCGATGGCACCTCCAAGTCCGCCAATAATATTATGATCTTCTGCACTCACAAGCATTTTGCACTTGGTAGCGTATTCCGCAATTAAATCTTCGTCAATCGGTTTAATGCTGCATACGTTTATAATAGCGGTGGAAATGCCTTGCATCTCAAGTTTTTTGGCTGCCTCAAGAGCGCTATGAACTAACATTCCTGTCGCAAAAATACACACATCAGTTCCATCCTTTAGAACGCTCGCAAAGCCTATTTTGAATCTATAGCTTTTATCATAGATAATCGGCACATTCGGCCGCGACAATCTCACATAAGCCGGACCTTTATTATCAACAATTTCTTTAATAAGTTGTTTTGTTTCAACAGCATCAACAGGACAAAAAACCTTGAAATTTGGAATCGCCCGCGCAATCGCGATATCTTCAAGCGCCTGATGCGACGCGCCGTCTTCTCCAACAGAAATTCCAGCATGCGAACCAATCACTTTTACATTCAGATTCCCATAACCAAGGCTCGTTCTCACCTGTTCCCACGCGCGACCAATCGCAAAAACAGCGAATGTACACGCAAAAGGAATTTTTCCGCGAATCGCAAAACCAGCGGCGCATCCGATCATATTTTGTTCAGCAATCCCCATATTAAAATGCCTTTCCGGAAATGCAGAAGCAAACATTGTTGTATAAAG
>JACRIA010000027.1 GCA_016215735.1 Candidatus Peregrinibacteria bacterium | reverse complement strand
TTTCGGACAAATGTTTTTGAGACCGCGGGTTTTGCAAAAGACTGTTATCTCCTTCCCCTGCTCCTTAATCCTTTCTATCCGAAGTTCTTTCGGCAAATTAAGAACTTTCATCATCTCTTTTTTCATATTGAAATGGGGTAAGGGATAAAAACATTTCTATTATACATTACCCATACTTTTAACTAAAGAGCCGCTAAAATGCGATAACGGCGCTATGCGCAAAAAGCGCTATTGCGGAATTAAACCGTGGAAAGATACTGTTTTACCTCTTCATCCTCAACCTGCCTGAAGTTTTCATAAAATTGGCCGACTGCGCTAAACCAATCAGGCGCGTAGAGGCAAATTACTTCATCAGCTTCGGCTTGAATTTTTTTGAGCGAATCTTCCGCGGCAACCGGTACTGCAACGACAATTTTGCGGCTGCCAGCCCTTTTTAGATATTTGATAGCAGCAAGAACAGTCGAGCCTGTTGCGATTCCATCATCGAGAATAATTACTGTTTTATTTGCGAAATCCGGCGGATTTTCTGAGCCTGCAAAAATCAAGTATTTTTTGCGGATTTCTTCAAAAAGCCGTTTTGCTTCAGATGCGAGATATTCGCTGGAAATTAGTCCTTTCGCATCAGGATTTAAAATTACTTCTCCGTCAGGCGCAACTGCTCCGATCGCGTATTCAGGATTTCCGGGCGCGCCAATTTTTTTAGTAATCACAATCGTGAGCGGAAGATTCAGTTTAGCCGAGAGGACGCTTCCGATCTCAACTGCGCCGCGCGGAATTGCCGCGAGCAGTGTATCGGACGCGCCTTTATATTTTTCTAGAAGCGGAGCTAATTTGTTAGCGGCATCAAAGCGATCTTTGAAAATCATTTAAATTTGATTTTGCACATTTTAGCAAAATGCTTTCGTATTTCTGGGCCTGTGTCAGGCCGTTTTAATGCGAAGTCGATTGTTGCTTTTAATAGGCCGATTTTATCGCCTGTGTCATAGCGGGTTCCTTCAATTTCATATCCGTAAATAGGACGCGTTTTAATTAATTCGCGGAAACCGTCAATAAGCCGGATTTCACCGCCGTGCGATGGTTTTGCTTTTTTGAGCGCGGGAATAATATCCGGTGTCACAATATATTTTCCGATAATTCCGAGATTTGAAGGCGCTTTATTTGGAGACGGTTTTTCAATAAGAGATTTTATTTGATGAAGCCGGCCATTTGAATTTATCGGTTCAATAATTCCATATGAACTTACTTCTGATTTTGGAACGCGTTGAAGTCCGATAATAGGCGATTTTGTTTTTTCATAAGCTTGAATGAGCTGTTTTAATGCCGGAATATCAGAATCAATAATATCGTCGCCAAACATTATCGCGAATGGTTCACCATTTAGTGATCCTTCTGCGCATAAAACAGCGTGGCCGTCTCCAAGCGGATATGGTTGGCGCGCATAAATAAAATTTGCGAGGCGCGGGATTTGCCGCACTTCTTTGAGAAGGCTATGTTTTCCTTTTTCAACCAGATTATTTTCGAGCTCCGGTGAATAATCAAAATGATCTTCAATCGCGCGTTTTCCGCGGCCTGTGACGATAATAATGTCTTTTATTCCGCTTGCGACAGCTTCTTCAACAAGATATTGAATTACAGGTTTGTCCACAATCGGCAGCATTTCTTTTGGCTGGGATTTTGTGATTGGCAGAAACCTTGTGCCGAATCCGGCTGCTGGAAAAACTGCTTTTGTGATTGATTGCTTCATATGGTTGCCCCGCCAGGGCGGGACGTTTTTATTTATATGGGCCTGTGCCCGCCTCAGGCGGACGGCCTATTCCTCTTTCTTTATGCGGATGGATTTTGTACTTACTTCTTCAAGGCGCGGGATTTCGATACGTAGAATATTTTGTTTGTTAAAAGACGCTGAAATTCTGGATTTATCAACGCTTGAAGGTAGAATAATCGAGCGCGAAAAACTTCCCCAGTAACATTCCTTCGCATAATAATCTTTTTCCGCGACCTCCTCTTCATATTGGCGTTCTCCTTTTATAGTTAAAACATCGTCGGTAATGCCTATTGAAATATCGTCAGGATTGATTCCGGCAACAGGGCAGAGGACTATGATTTTATCTTTTGTCTGATAGACGTCGAGAGCAATTTGTCCTTCATCAGACAGCGCCGAAGGCGCATTTAAAATAGGTGTTTTTTTGATAATTGCCATGATTATTTAATGGTGTTGCTTTAATTCTTTATTTATATTATAGCGCCTGTGTCCGCCTATGGCGGACGGCGTGTTCGCGACGCTTTGTTTATAGCGCCTGTGTCCGCCAAGGCGGGACGGCGTGGCGTTTAATTTTGACTGGAGATTTTTTCGCGGCTGGTGTGTGCGCGTGTGGCGCGGATTTTTTAGCATGGTGCGCATGCGTTTTTTTTGCGTCTGCTTTGCTGCGCGCTTCGTGCGCGTGTTCCCCAAAATACGTTAAAAATTCCTCACGCGTGATAGTTTCTTTATTAATAAGATTTTTCGCGATTTTTTTAATCAAATCTTTATTTTCCGCAACAATGGTTTTTGCTGTTTCATAAGCCTTTTCCACGATTTTTTTAACTTCCCCATCTATTTTAGAGGCAATTTCTTCTGAATAATTTCTCATGTGGCCAAAGTCGCGGCCAAGGAAAATTTCTTTATTGGGTTCGCCAAATGTTATTGGACCGAGATCGCTCATTCCGTATTCCGTTACCATTCTGCGTGCGACATTTGTTGCTCTTTCAAGATCATTCGACGCTCCGGTTGTGATATCGCCGAAAATCATTTGTTCAGTTGCGTATCCGCCCATTAGCGACGTGAGTTCTGATTCAAATTTCCTCTTTGAATATAAATGCTTGTCTTCTTCAGGCATAAACCACGTAACGCCAAGCGCCATTCCGCGCGATACAATTGAAATTTTGTGCACTGGATCGCAATTTGGCAGAGCGTGTGCTGTAACCGCGTGGCCGACTTCGTGATGAGCCGTGATACTTTTTTCATGTTTGCTTAATATGCGGGATTTTCTTTCCGGGCCCATTATCACTTTTTCAGTTGCCATTTCAATTTCATGCATTGTGACGATTTTGCTGTTTTTGCGCGCTGCTAAAATCGCGGCTTCATTCATAAGATTTTCAAGGTCAGCTCCTGTAAAACCAGGCGTTGTTTTTGCTATTTTGCCTAATTCAACATTACTGTCTAATGGCTTATTTCTCGCATAAATCTGTAAAATTTCCTCGCGCTCTTTTATATCCGGCGCATCTACTGTTATGCGTCTGTCAAAACGGCCCGGCCGGAGAAGCGCTGGATCCAAAATATCAGGCCTGTTTGTGGCGCTCATTACAATCACATTTGTTCCTTGTTCAAATCCGTCCATTTCCGTAAGAATTTGATTGAGAGTTTGTTCGCGTTCATCGTGTCCGCCGCCCATTCCGGCTCCTCTGTGTCTGCCAACAGCGTCTATTTCATCGATGAATACGATGCACGGCGCGTTTCGTTTTGCTCTTTTAAATAAATCGCGGACTCTGCTCGCGCCGACTCCGACAAACATTTCCACGAATTCCGAGCCGGAAATATTGAAAAATGGCACATTAGCTTCACCCGCGACAGCCCTAGCGAGCAAAGTATTGTGGCTGACGAAACCATTAGCCAGGAAATTGTGAATATTTTTTACAGTGAAATCATATACTCGATCCCTTCCTTTGTTGATCGCAACAACCGGCGAAAAGAATATCTGACTGTTTGCCAGGAGCTTGAGATGTTTGTATTCTTCCAATTCATTTACCCGCGGATTTATTCTGTGGCATATATCAACAAATTTTTTCAAAGCAAAAACACTTGGCCTGCGATTTTGGTTTATATATCTCAATATATTTTTGTGAAAAGTAGATGTGATTTTCAAAGACGGTTTTGAGCCGCTTTGAACTAAGAACTGCCAAATACGTTTGATATTGAAATGTTGATTCGGAACGATGTTGACATTCGTGTTTCTTGTTTTTGATAAACATTTTTTTAGCGCTTCCTTTTTTCTTTTCAATCTAAATCCCGCCTCTTTTTCAAAATTCAGCAGAAAATCGCCAGAAATCTCAATATAATACTGCAGATGATTATATTTTATAATCGGCCTAGTGTAATAATGGTTAACAATGCCTAGATTCAGCAATATCGTTCCAATTTGTTTAACCATTTTCTCGCTGCTGCTTGAGAACAAAACACATCCTCTTTTCACTTCTACATATCCATCTGTATCAAATAGACCTTGTAAAAAAGATACGACTATCGGTTTTGAGGATAACAGAATCGAATCTGGAATTTCCTTATCTTTTGCGTAAAGTGCCAACAGTCCTTGTTCACGCAAGTACCTCACTATATCCCGCCGGCATATTTCATAATCATACTTGCCCGACGCTTTTCTCAATTTATAGTTATACTGCTTTTTAAAATATTTTTTAACAAAATTTAAAAATTCCCTGTCTTTTGTGCTGAAAGCTATTCTGTCTTTTATGGTTGCGCACCCATCACCTGTAAATAAACCAAGGATATAAGCCGTATCTTTGGAAATGGAATCTTGGTTGCCGAATAATTGATTGTTGTATTTGGTACAGGCAAAATCGCCAAGCTTTAACTGATCCAGCCGTTTAAAAACCAAATCTCCATCGTTTGATACAGCCAAGATAGGGTGTTCATAAGTTCCTGATATTGAATAGCCGAGCCGCGTTTTTATATTCAGAATTTTTGCCTCTTTTAGGTCATACCAGTGGGTTGCTTTTGACTGTACGGCTGAAAAGGGATTCGGCGAAATCGAACCTACGCGCGCTCCGAAGACTTTATTTTTAGAATCCACAGAAAAGTATTTAGGGACATCCTTGATTTTTAGAGGTCCTTTATTCGTTAATATCATAGTGTCTCCTGTCACACATTTTCCGCATCCAGGAGGTCCAATCAGCAGCACTCCTTTTGGAATTTTCGCGCCAAGAGATGTATATTTCCCCGGCATTTTCAGAAAATCCACTATTTCCATGAGTTCTTCTTTTGCTTCTCTTGCGCCGGCAACATCTTCAAAAGTTGTTTTTTGTTTTTCGCCTTCCACAAGCCGCGCTTTGGATTTTCCAAATGAAAGCGCCTGATTATTTGCGCTCTGCGCCGAACGCATCATGAACACAAAAAACCCGATTATCAGCAAAAACGGTATGGCGCTTATGAGAAGATTAAGCCAAAAATCGCTGCTTTCGGTTGGTACGACTTCAATATTAAGCGCCGCGATTTTTTCTTTGCTTACGCCTGCTTTTTCAAGCATTCCGTACACATCTTCATTCTGGTCTTTGTATACTGTTTCTTTTGTGCTGTCCACTAACGTTATATCGAGTTTGTTTTTAATTATTTTTACTGATTCTACTGTGCCGCTTTGGACTTGCTGTACAAAAACATTCAGAGGAATTTTTGTTGATCCATTTCCGCTTGTTGGATTTATCACAAAAAATACTGCGGCTATAATAAGTGCGATTATAATAAGGTAAAGAATACTGCTTCGCGGCTTGCGCTCGGGAATTTTAATATCAGGCATAGGTAAATTTTATCGCCTAATAAGTTTATAGCTGTTTGGGTTTTTAGACAAGGTTTTTTGAGGTATAATTTTGGCGATGGAAAACAGAATTAAAAACCTCGAGGCCGAAATTCATGCCATAAAAGAAAGAAACGCGCGCGTAGAATCTGATAAAAGATGGGAAATCAGCTTCACTCGCCGCGCTCTCCTTGTACTTTTCACTTACTTGGCGATTGGAATTTATCTTTGGGCAGTTAAGATTCAGAATCCTTGGTTAAACGCGATTGTGCCGTCAATTGCTTTTATGCTTTCGACGCTAACATTGCCGTTTTTCAAGAAAATCTGGCTCAAGGTTTGCAAAAAATAGTTTTTCCGCGGAGAAGTTTTATTGCGATGCGGCTGCTGATTTGTTTTTGTTTGTTGCCGATGTTTTTGTTGATGATACTTAAAATTTCTTCGACATGAATTGATTCAAGGTCGCGGGTGCTTTTATTGAATATGGCGTAAATTTTTTCAATGATGAGTTTTTTTAGAAAATCAGGTTCGCTGCGAAGTTTTTTTGCGTTGCAGATTAGGCGCGGAGGCTGCGCCGGCCCTGATTTAGACTGCCGGCAGTTATTTTTAATCCAATTTTCCGCGAGATTCGATAAAAATCCATGTGCTTCCCTAAAATATTGACCTTTTCGCGCTGTTGCGCGAGTGAAATTGGGATTTAATTTTTCAATTTTTGGAATTAAAACACGGCGCAGAAAATTTCGGCGCA
>JACRIA010000026.1 GCA_016215735.1 Candidatus Peregrinibacteria bacterium | reverse complement strand
GTCGCAACGTCTGTAAAGGCCATTCAGATGCTAAAAGACGCAGGATTTAAGGTAAATTGCCATATTATGCCTGGTTTGCCTGGTTCTTCGGCCGCTCGGGATATAAAAATGTTTAAGGAACTTTTTTCTAATCCGAATTTTCAACCTGATTGGCTGAAAATTTATCCGTGCGTTGTTGTGCCGGGAAGCGCTCTCGAAAATATTTGGCGCAATAAAAAATTCAAACCTTACACGGATAAGCAAATGATTAGCCTTTTGGCAAAAATAAAACCGATAATTCCTGAATATGTGCGCGTGACGCGTCTTTACCGCGATATTCCCTCAAATAGTATTTTAGCTGGTCCAAAAATTTCAAATCTGCGTGAATATGTTCAGCGTGAAATGCATAAAAATGGCTTAAAATGCAGATGTATTCGGTGCCGCGAGATCAAGGATTTTATTGTTGATCCAAAAAATCTCGAACTTCACATACAGAGATATGAAGCATCGGACGGACTTGAATACTTTTTAAGTTTTGATGATATTAAGCAGAATAAAATTTGTTCGCTGCTTCGTTTGCGTTTTCCATCAAATTTTTTCAAGAAAGCTGGGTGCGCAAAACATTTTCTGCCGGAACTTAATAATTGCGCGATTATCCGCGAACTTCACACATATGGTTTGCAAATTCCGGTTTCTGAAAGGGGAGAATTAGCTGTTCAGCATCTTGGTCTAGGCCGAAAATTGCTTACAGAAGCGGAATCTCTTAGCCGCGATGCGGGTTTTTCGCATATAGCAGTTATAAGCGGGGTTGGCGCGCGCGATTATTATAAAAAGTTTGGCTACCAGCTAAAAAGTACATATATGATCAAAAAGCTGGTTTTAGGCTTTTAAGGTAAGCATTTCAGGGTAGGGCGCTATAATTTCCTCCTACATCTTATTTTGTACAATGTATCTTGTACAAAGTGAAATAGGCTGGATTTAGTTCGGGTTTCAGTCCGGCCCAGTTTACCTATTTATGTATATTTATTAATAAAAAATATTTTTATATATTTCTCCACAATCAAAATAAAATATGTTTTTCATGTAAAATTTGTTGTAGAAACATTTAATGTTTTTGTACCCACCCTATTTTGTTGGAATTTTGCTGTTTTTGATAAAATTAGGGCTTTTTTGAAGATGCGGCCTGACGGCCGCGTGTTAAATAAGCCATATTTAGCCCCAAGCCCAAAATTTGCGTTTTAACGCGTTTTCGTGAAAAAGCTAGTATAAATACCCTTTCCCGAAAAATTTAGATAGTAATTTTTTGAAAATTTTGCGTTTTACAAAAAATTGTGGATGCTTTTATTTTTTGCTAGAAATTCAGAAATTTCGCTTCGCTCAATTTCTGGTGATATCTGAAAATTGTCCGATTCTATTTTTTAATTTTGGAAAATTATTCAAATCCGGATTAGCTGCCATAAGTTCTTTTGCAGCCTCATGCACTTGTGCAATTAAATGACTATCTGTCAAGCTAGCTAGCTTAAGGTCAGGGATTCCTGATTGCTTCACGCCGAAGAATTCACCTGGCCCGCGCATAGAGAGGTCTATTTCTGCTAACTTAAACCCGCTGTGAAAGCGCGTGAGACTATGCAAACGTCGAATTCCCTGCTCTGACCATGTATTTGTGAACAAAAAACAATACGATTGACTCTCCCCTCTGCCTATTCTGCCTCTAAATTGGTGCAATTGCGCGAGCCCGAAACGTTCAGCGCCTTCAATAATCATTATTGTCGCATTCGGAATATCAATCCCAACTTCAATCACTGATGTTGAGACCAAAATATTAATCCGGTTTGCTTTAAAATCATCCATAATTTTATCTTTGTTTTCCTGCGAAAGCCTGCCATGCACAAAACTCACGCTCAGATCCGGAAAAACAACATTTGTAAGGCGTTCGTATTCTTTTTCAACAGCTTTTAGCTCAAGTTTGTCTGATTCATCTATCAACGGACAAATAACAAAAGCTTGTTCATTACGCTGCTGAATTTGTTTGCGGATCCAATTATATGCGTCAGCACGTTTTGATTCAGGAACAATTCTTGTGATGATTTGTTTTCTGCCCGGCGGCATTTCATCAATAATGCTTAAATCCTGATCCCCATAAATAGTAAGAGCGAGAGTCCGTGGAATTGGCGTTGCGGAAAGATTAAGCACGTGCGGATAACCATGCGAATTAAGGATTTCGCGCTGTCGTACGCCGAATTTATGCTGTTCATCTATCACCGCAAGGCCTAGATGCCGAAACTTTATATTAGGTTGAATCAGCGCGTGAGTTCCTATTATAAGATGAATATCCCCGTTAGTAAGGCCTTGCGAAATCTTTCTTCTTTCTTTTGCAGACGTACTTCCTGTCAATAATTCGCAAACTATTCTGTGCGGCTCTAATAATTTTCGCAGTGTTTTATTATGCTGATTCGCGAGAATTTCTGTCGGCGCCATAAATACAGCCTGCCATTTATCTTTTATTGCTGCGAAAGCCGCGATTGCAGCCACAACTGTTTTGCCGCAGCCAACGTCGCCCTGCATAAGCCTCGACATAGGAAAATCTTTTTGCATATCGCGCAAAATTTGCGCTGTTGAAATTTTCTGCGCTTTAGTAAGCATAAACGCTAAACCAGCTATAAACCGCTTAATTTCATCATAATTAACATTGATTGCTCTTGATGTGTTGATTGTGCGCGAGATTGTTTTTTGCTTCGAAAGCAGAGATTTAATATGTATAAAAAGCAATTCATCGAAACCCAGCCGTTTTCGCGCTGAATCAATTGTGAATTCATTTTGCGGGAAATGGATTTCTTTGTACGCTTGTTTAATCGGCATCAGATTATATTTTCGAATGATAGTTTCCGGAAGATATTCTTCGATTTCTTGAATCGCCGGCTCGAGTACAGCCGCGATTTTCTCGCGCAGCCATTTTGAACTTAAGCCTTCGGTTTCATGATATATAGGTATGATGCGCGCTGTATGAAGCTGTTCCGGCTTAACCTGTTCATACGACGGATTCGAAAGCGTGAGGCGATGATTAATGATTTTTGGCTTTCCTGAGAGAAAAATAACACTCCCCTCTTTCAAAATTCTTGTGATGAACGGCTGATTGAACCATACAACTTCTATCATTCCGCTTTTGTCTGAAAATACTGCTTTTGTAAGGATTTTGCCGGTTTTTGTTCTGATATTTGTGATGCTGGAAATGCGGCCTTTGAAAGTGCTGAGTTGATTGATTTTCGCGTACGCGAGTTCGATTACTTCTGATGAATCTGAATAAGACCGCGGAAAATAATTTATTAAATCACCGGCAGTTTTGATGTTGAGCTTTTCAAGGAGCCGCAGGTGGCGGCCCGTGGTTCTTATAACTTTTTTTATTGGGCTATCGAGATTCATTTTTTGCTTCTGCTTCAGGCGGGCGGCCTGTTCTAACGCCTGTGTCCGCCTTCGGCGGACGGCCTTGTTCAATGGATTTTTGCATCCGCAAATAGTCTATATTGCAGGGTTCGGTGAAAATCCATTGATATTGAGTTTGTCCGTCAAATTTGATTTTTATACCAACTGCAAAAACTTTTTTATCAGGAAATTTTATTGCTGTTTCTCCTTTTTTACTTATTTTTTTCAGCCTGTCGTCTGTGATTTCTGGAATCAAATCTTTGATGTTCGCTCCTGTTTTCATTTTACCTTTAAACATTAAAGACGCTCTTGGGTTTGCATTAGCGATTTCTCCTTTTTCGTTTGTGATGATTATTCCCTCGTGCACGTTTTCGAAAAGCGATTTGTATTTTGCCTCTTCGCTTTTTGCTTTTACCATATATTCGATTCTGTTTGAAATATCTCTTACAACGCCGCTGTGGCCGATTATTTTTCCTGTTTCGCCTTTGATCGCTGTTACGCTTAATTCAACATAAAATTCTTTCCCTTTTTTATCCTCAGCAACCGCGTTTAAAATCGTTGTTCCTTTTTCTTCAATAACGCGCGAAATGCATTTTTTGATTTCTGTTTCTTTTGAATATAAATTCCAAATTTTTATGTTGTTGAGTTCTTCTTTTGTATATCCAAATAAGCTATACATGGATTTATTCGCGCGCATTATATTTCCATTCAAATCAGCTATATATATTCCATATTCGATTGATTCAAAAAGATGGCTGTAATCATCTTTCGCTTCACTAAGCTCTTTTTCCAGTTTTTTCTGTTCTGTTATTTCGTGCATAATGCATTGTATTTCGGTCAAATTTCCAGCAGAGTTATAAACCGGCTTCGCGCTAACAGAAAAATAATGCAGATTTTCGTTTAAATCATAAATCGGCACAAGCATTCCGCTCACACTAGCCATTTTTTTATCAGCAAAATCATTTATAAATTTTTTAATTTCAGGTATGTTTTCTGACGGCAAGAATTTAGAAAAATGGCTTCCGATAACCTCATCTCTTGTTGTCCAAAGATTATTTTCAATAGCCCTGTTCATTTCTGTGATTATTCCATCTTTGTTGAGTGTTAAAATAACATCTACGGCATTTTCCACAATCGATTGGTATTTTTGATGCACTTCGTACATGTTTTTTGTTTTTGAATAAACTTCTTTCTGAAGCATATCTTTCATTATTTCCATCTCATCAATTTTTTCCTTGGATGTTTTTTTGCTGATATTCAGTTCCAGTATTGTTTCTAGAATATGCTTGAGCAGATTTGCCATGGACAAAAGCTTTTCATTTTCTACCATTGGTATTGCGAGGTATTCTTCCAAAAATGTATCGAAATCAGCTTTTATATTTTCAGCTTCTGCTTTACAAAGCTTGAGATTCGGATTGTCGCTTCTCACCTTGCCGCCAACGCAAACAGCAATAATTTCGTTGTTTATGACAATTGGCACGGCAAATGCCACAATATCGCAATATATTCTATAAATATAAATGGATTTTTGCGCGATGCATGTGTTTATAGCGTTGATTTCAGCTGCTTTGCATTTCGGATAGACAGCCGGATTGCCAAACACAAAATTTTTCCAAAATTCAGTTGTGCGCGATTCTCTCGTAATATTCTCGCCGTTAGCGCTGTAGATTGTAAGACTAATGTCTAAGCTGCTGCAGAAGTTTTCTTGGATTTTGCTGATTAGCTGGCGGGAAATGATATGATGTATATCGCGTTTACCCATTGATTATTTTTACAAAATTACGTTTTCCGGATTGTATAAGATATACCTTATTTAGATTAATTTCAAGTGTTTCGTCAGAAACTTTATTTCCGTCAAGCCGCACAGCGCCTGCTTTTATAAGCCTTCTGGCTTCGTTTTTTGACGGAACAAGGCCGGACATCTGCATTAAATCAACTAGGCGGTACGCGCTTTTTTTGAATTTTTTAAAAGGAATTTCGTCGGGCGTTGAGTTTGATCTAAATATGTTTATAAATTCCTGCTCGGCTTTTTTTGCAAGTTTAGCTCCGTGGTATAGAGCGACAAGTTCGCTAGCTAGGCGCATCTTAAGCTTCATTGGATTTTCGCCTTGCGCAAGCGCTTCGCGCACGCGCTTGATTTCCGCGCTCTCTACATTTGTCGCTAACTCAAAATATTTGATTATTAAATTATCCGGAATAGACATTGTTTTGCCGTACATTTCGCGCGGAGATTCATTTATTCCTATATAATTACCTGTTGTTTTGCCCATTTTCATTTTGCCGTCAGTGCCTTCGAGAAGCGGAACTGTCAGAACGCATTGCGGAGTCTGACCCATTGCGCGCTGGATTTCGCGGCCAGCGAGCAAATTGAATGTCTGGTCAGTTCCGCCAAGCTCCACGTCAGCTTTAAGAGCAACTGAATCATAACCTTGCATGAGCGGATACAGGAATTCGTGCATATAAATAGGTAAATTGTGTTTAATCCTTTCTTGATACATGTCGCGCTCGAGCATTTGATGGACTGTAAAAACCTGCGCCAGCCGCACAACATCCTTAAGAGTGAGCTTTTCAAGCCAGTCTGCATTCCAAACTAGTTCAATTTTGCGTGTATCGATAATTTTACTTACTTGATCAATATAATGCTTTGCGTTTTTCTCGAGCTCGGCTTTTGTCTTGATTTTTCGGGCTTCAAGCTTGTCTGAAGGATCGCCGATCTGTCCTGTAAAATTTCCAAATACCAAAAATATCTTGTGGCCAAGTTCCTGAAATTGTTTGAGTTTTTTGATCACAACCATGTGGCCTATGTGGAGGTCAGCGCCGGACGGATCTATGCCGAGTTTGATGTTTAATTTTTTATTAGCTTTAAGCATGCGCTCAAGATCTGCGCGTACAAATATTTCCGCGACTCCCCTGTTCAAGACTTCTGACAATAAGCGATTATTCATAAAATTTTTATTTACTGCACCAGCAGCAAACTTGTTTACATAAGATTGACTTTTAATCTATATTACCCTGTTTTTCACAAAAGTTTAATAGGAAAGAATTGTACATTTTTACTTGACAAAATGTAAGTATTCAGTTTATACTAAATCCTTTATACATTTTAGTATGGGAATCGAAGATATTTTTAAAAACTTCGGCCTCAATTCAAAGCAGATTCAAGTGCTGATGGCTTCTATGGAACTCGGAAGTCAGCCTGTGAGCACAATTGCCAGAAAAACCAATTTAAACAGAACAACCGTATATGTGTTGTTGAATGAATTGGCGAAAATGGGATTTATCAGCAAATTCAGCAAACTTAATGTCCAATATTTCACGCCGGCTTCTCCCAGCGATATTATCGGGATTATAAAAAGAAAAAAGGATGAATACAGCCGCTACGAACAGGAGCTCAAGCTTATTTTGCCGGAGCTGCAAAGCAAATTTAATCCTTATATTTCAAAATCAAAGGTAAATTGTTTTGAAGGTTCTGTCGGGATAAAAAACGTGATTGAAGATATTCTGAAATCCCGCACAGAAATTTTTGCCTATAAAAATGTTGATTGCTGGATCACTGGCCAGGCTTATGAAATTATGAAGGATTTTGACGCAAAACGCATCAGCCGAAAAATTGAAATGAAAGCTGTTGTGCAGGACACGCCTGACGCAAGAGCATATTTTTCAGATGCTAAAAATCGGAAGTTTGCGAAGATTAAATGGATAAAATCCGCTGGCCAAAAATTCGCAAATGAGATTTATATTTACACCAATAAAATTGCGATGATTTCTTTCACAACAGGTTCGATGTTTGGTGTTATAATCGAGGCTGATGAAAATACGCAAACTCAAAAAGCAGTGTTCGATCTCGCGTGGCGCGCAAGATAAAAAGTCCGCGCAAGTGCCGATTTTATATGAAGATAAAAATTTGGCGGTTTTTGATAAACCTTCAGGTATTGTCGTATCTCGCGACGAAAATAATGTGAAAGTTGATTTTGATCCAACAAAGTTTATTGTTCATAGGCTTGATAAAGATACTTCCGGTGTTTTAATCACCGCGAAAAATCTAATCGCGCAAAAATATTTATCAAAGCAGTTTATGGAGCGCGAAACTGATAAACATTATATTGCGCTTGTTTGCGGACATTTGACTCCCCTTCAAGGCAGAATTGAGGCTGGTATTGGCCGTTCAGCGACTGATCGAAAAAAAATGTCGATTTTTTCTCCGAAGCTTCGCTCTGCTGTGACGCATTATGAAGTAAAAAAATACCTTGGGCCTTATACATTGATTGACGCGCGGATTGAAACAGGCCGCACGCATCAAATAAGAGTGCATTTGCAGTCAATCGGCTTTCCGATTGTTGGCGATCCGGTTTACGGAAATAAACGCGTGAATTCTGAATTT
>JACRIA010000025.1 GCA_016215735.1 Candidatus Peregrinibacteria bacterium | reverse complement strand
TGGCAATCATTCAATTTATCAAGAACGCTGTTCATAGCAGGCTCTATTATAGAGCAAACTATGGCCGTATAGAAACAGACGTTCCTTCTTCCGTGAATTCATACATGAATCTTGCGTCTTCCGGCAAAAGTCTTATACATCCATGGCTTACAGGCCTGCCGATATGGTTAGTAGCTTCTGTCCAAAGCGAATCTTCCTTAAACCACTCTGTCGGCGCTTCTTCGTCAGGAGCCAATTTTTTTATCTTTGATCTCAACCGCGCATTGCCGAGGCTTGGAAGCGCGTGCAAGCCAACGCCTCTGTAAACAGTCTGCCAAAGAGGCATTATATAAGGAATATCGCCGCCAGCTATTCTCACCTTTTGCTTGAAGCTAATATTAAAATCGCCAGTTGGAGTCGGAGTTTTATAAGCGCCGGTAGAAACTTTAAAAACTCTGATTAAAATATTATCAAAATACACATGCATTTTTTGCTCTGATAAATCTATTTCTATTTTTTTCTCGCCATTCAAATCCAATTCGGAAAAAGGCATGGAGCTCGGAATATACAAAGATTTTAAATCCAAATCTTCCTGCGGCTCAAAAGTTTCGCCAACGTAAAAATCAATATTTATTTCAGAATCTTGAATCCAAGTTTTCCCTTCAGCGACAAGTTGAAAATATTCTCTATAAACATCGGCGTTCGATGGCATAATGCTGGTAAATTCAAAAACGCCAATCTGCCCCGGCTCAACTTTTGGAGTCTGCATCAGGATTCTATTATTTGCGAGCCAACCTTGTCCTTCGTTTGATTCATGAGTGTAAACAGCGCTTGCTCTGTCGCGGTCGCGCATTGTGCCAAGATTCACAATCGGGCCAGCGGTGCATGGGTTGTTTGCGGAAAACCATGGCATATTTCCGGTATTTTCAAAAAATAAATCTAATTTTACTTGGCTGCCGGACTCAACAGAAAGCGCCAAAAAATCCTTAATCGGCCTGGCGCTAAAAACAGGTTTCACAGGAATTTTGAAATCGCAATTTAAAATATCAACAGGGGTTATTGGTTGTTCGACAGTTATTTGCGGCGCGGGTTCCAAAGTTTGTGCGGGTTCCAAAGTTTGTTCAGTTTGAGCTGGCACGTCCGCTGCCGGAAAAACCATTTCCTGCTCAAGATTTTGAAAAGGCTCTGTGATTTTGTTTTCACCCATTGGAACAGGCGCGAGAGGAATATCCGCGTCCAAAACATCAGCTCTCATGTGCGTTCCGGTATCGTCAAATCTTATCGAACGGCTCATCAGTCCAAACGCCAAACCTATTATAAAAAAGATAATTATTCCAAAAGCCAGTTTGAGCAAAAAGGTGTTCCGCACTTTTATTTTTGTTTTATGTTTATTTAATTATAAAACAAAACTACCCATTTGTCAATAAGAATGGGGACGGGGGTGAAAATCCAAACAGAAGAGATCGTCCGGTCGCCTTCGGCAACCTCCCGGCGTGTTAATCCATTAATTTCCGTACTTCGCGCTGAAAAGTTTCCAAATCTTTAAAATGCCTATATACAGAAGCAAATCTTATGTAAGCGACTTCGTCGATTTTTTTGAGTTTTTCCATAACGCCTTCGCCGATAACTTTACTTGAAACCTCTTTGCCCATTCCTGCCCATTCTTCTTCAAGTTCGTTCAGCATATTCTCAATCTGTTCCTGCGTCACGGGCCGTTTTTCGCACGCACGCCAAACACCGCGCTCAAGTTTCTCGCGATTATAAGGCTCGCGCGAATTATCTTTTTTAATCACAATAAAATTCGTTGTTTCGATTTTTTCAAAAGTCGTAAATCTGTGTTTGCATTTCTCGCACTCGCGCCTTCTGCGGATTGATTTTCCTTCGGAAGTTTCGCGCGAATCAATAACACTCGTATCCTTAAATTTGCATTTGGGACATTTCATATGGGACCGGTTCTCTATTTACCGCGTTAGCGGCAAACTTGTTTTACAAAAAGCCATTTGATTATAAATCAAAGCGGCAAAAGAATCCAAACGAAAAATAAATAGCGGGAGAGCCGTCTACGTGTTACAGCGGGACCCCCGTCCCCTTATTACCATAAATTTTCCGATGCTCCCTTTCCGCATAGCTGTCTGTCATTCCTGCGATATAATCCTTTATCACGATTGCTCTCCGTTCGCCGGTTTCGATCCAATGCTGAAGTTTTGGCGGCAGAAGTTTTGTGTCGCCGAAATACGCTTCAAAAAGTTTTTCAATAGTTTGCATTCCCATTTCCATTCTTTCTTTTATGCGCGGCGACATATAGAATTTTTTCATCAAAAAATCTCTTATTTTCACAATTTCTTCTTCAAAACTTTTGCTAAAAGACGCGACAGCCGCTTTACATTTCTTTACGTCTTCAACTTTGCGAATTTTATATTTTTTAATATTTTTCTCGGTTTGTTTCACAAGATCATCAATCATCAGACTGATTAATTTTGAAATCACGCGTGAACGCAGAACACCGCCTTCAAGTTCCTTCTTGTGCGATTTTTTGGCCGCCGCGGCGGCTTTTTTCCACAAAGGAAATTTATTCAAATCGCTGAATTCAAAAATTTTCCCGCGCAAACCATCGTCAATATCATGATTTATATAAGCAATCGAATCCGCCAAATTCACAATCTGCGCCTCAAGATGAGGAAAAGTTTCGAACTTTGTTTTCGGCTGATCATACGCTGTCTGATGTTTTATCAAACCGTCAATCACTTCTTTTGTTAAATTCAATCCAGGAAAATCCGGATAAAGTTTTTCAATCAATTCAACAATCCTACGGCTTTGATTATTGTGTTCAAAAGGCGCGCCGAATTTCACCATTATTTTATTTAAAGCCTGTTCGCCGAAATGTCCGAAAGGCGTATGCCCCAAATCATGCGCTAGCGCGATAGCTTCAGCTAAATCTTCATTCAAGCCCAATTCGCGCGCAACATCCCTAGAAATCTGGCTGACTTCCATAGTATGCGTTAGCCGGTTTCTATAATGGTCGCCCTCATACGCCACAAAAACCTGCGTTTTTTCCTGCAGACGCCTAAAAGATTTTGAGTGGATTATTCTGTCGCGGTCGCGCTGAAACGCTATGCGATTTTCGTCTTCCTTTTCCTTATAATTCCTGCCTAAAGATTTTGCGCTTTTACACGCGTACGGCGCAAGAATTTTCTCCTCGTTTTTTTCTAATTGTTGGCGCTTTAAAATCACGCGTTAATTATACATCTTTGGACGCCTCCGCAAATAGGCTTTTGTGCTAAAATTAAAGCATGAAGCTTTCTTCCTGCATGCAGCGTTTTCTTGAATACTGCGAAATTGAGCGGAACCAATCGCCGCGGACTATTTTAAATTATACTCATTATCTTGATCGATTTTTGAATTTCAGCGGAGACATTGAGCCGTCAGCAATTACGCTTAACCGCGTGCATGAATACCGTTTGCATCTGAACCGCATAAAAGATGAAACCGGCGAATCTCTCAGCATCAAAACGCAGACATATCACATAATCGCACTCCGCGCATTTTTGAAATATTTGATAAAAAATGACATCAAAACTCTTTCGCCGGAAAAAATAGAACTGCCAAAAATTCCAAGCCGTACAGTTGAATTTCTTGAACGCGATGAAATCGAAAGAATCTTTTCGGCTGTAGATGTTTCCGTTCCCGCGGGCCTCCGCGATGCTGCAATTCTTGAAACGCTTTATTCAACAGGTTTGCGCGTGAGTGAGCTCGCAAAGCTCAACCGCGACCAGATTGATTTCAAAACAAATGAATTTATGGTGCGCGGGAAAGGCAGAAAACCGCGACTCGTATTTCTCTCCGACCGCGCCGCTAATAAAATCCGCAGCTACCTCGCTGTCCGCAATGATAATTTCGCTCCGCTATTTATCAATTTCAAAGGCGCAAAAACTAAATCAGATATTACGCTCGCTGAAAAACGCCGCCTCACGACAGTTAGCATTGAAAATATCGTGCGAAAATACAGCCGCCTCGCAGGTATCGTAAAGAAAGTCACGCCTCATACTTTTCGGCATTCTCACGCCACACACATGCTCCAAAAAGGCGCTGACATCCGCAGCGTTCAGGAAATGCTCGGCCATTCTTCAATCACAACAACGCAGGTTTACACGCACATAACAAATCAGAGGTTGAAAGAAATACACAAGAAATATCATTCCTAATCTTCCATTTTTAAAAATTGTCTCCAGCCCGTTCTTCCGCATTTATCAACATTTCTTCAGGGCTTTGCGCATATAGCGTACAAGTCGGACATACATCTATCTCTTGCTTCCGCAGAGCTTTTTTGATATCAGGCTTGCCTGCAAAATCATGTTCAATAACATTTTCATCATTTTCCGCCTCTGTTCCATCTTTTTCCAACAATGGCTTTACCGCCCGGAGATATTGTCTTCTAAAAGCCTTAACGCGCATAGAGATATTCGGTCCAGCAAGAAATACTTCTCCACCTCGCGATATAATATCTTCGATTTCTGCTTCATCAGGGTTTTGTTCAGCTTCAGACTGCTTTTCTGGCTTAATCACCGCTTCAGCAAAAGCAAAATCCGGCATTTGAACCTCAAGGCCTAATTTTTCACTTAAGACACGTACCCCGGTATCTTTTATTGTAACAATAGGCTTATCATCGGTTCTATCAGATCCATTATCGATTTTTTCACGCATATTTATTATTTTAAATAATACTAGAGAAACATCTTACAGGATAAATTTTGTTTGTCAATGCTAGATTTCAAATAAAAATTCAGCTAATATCTAAGCGGATCGCGGTTCTATCAAACTCATCCGCGAAACAACCAATCAATAGCCTAAAAAATATGATCAAATTTCACAACATTTCCAAAAAAATCGGAAAAACGCAAATCTTGTCTGATATAAATCTCGAGATCAATCCGCAGGAATTTATATGCCTTGTCGGGCCTTCAGGCGCCGGCAAATCAGTGCTTCTCCATATTTTGCTCGGCGCGGAACACCCGACAGAAGGTCGGATAATTGTTGATGAATATATCGTCAATAAAATGAAAGAGTCAGCCTTGAGTGATTTTAGGCGAAAAGTCGGCATGGTTTTTCAGGATTACAAACTTCTTCCGCACAAAACAGTTTATGAAAATGTTGCTTTTGTTCTTGAAGTTTGCGGAATTCCAGATGAATACATCAAACGCCGCGTACCGGAAGTTTTGAAATTAGTTAACATGCTTGATCACGCGGACAAATTCCCGCGCGAACTTTCCGGAGGCGAAGCGCAGAGAACAGCCCTTGCCCGCGCTCTCGCGCATATGCCAAAATTGATAATTGCTGATGAGCCAACAGCTGATCTTGATCCTGACGCGACGAATGAATTAATTGATTTACTGCTGAAAATAAATAAAAGCGGAACAACTGTAATTCTGGCAACGCACAATAAAAATGTCGTTGATAAAATCCGCAAAAGAGTCGTGACAATTCATGAAGGAAAAATCGTGAGCGACAAAGAATCAGCAGGATACAGTGATTAGCGCAAAACTCAAAGCTCAAAAGTCAAAACTGCAGCTCAAAACTAAAGTCCAAATTATGGCAACATATAAAGAATCCGGCGTTGATATTTCTCTCGGCGATAAATCTTCAGAAATCGCGTATAGCGAAGCAAAGAAAACTTTCGCGGGACGCAAAGGCAAAATTGGCGCACCACTTTTGATGGAAGGCGGATTCACCGGCGCGATTGATATGGATAATTATTATCTTGTGCAAAATGACGATGGCATTGGTTCGAAATTTCAAATAGCGGATGAAATTGAGAAATACGACACGAGCGGATATGATTTGGCCGCAATGGTTGCGGATGACGCTGTTTGCGTTGGCGCGGAATGTTTAACAATTTCAAACACAATTGATACGGAAAAAGTTGATCCGAAAAAAATTGAAAAAATGATGAAAAGCTTGTCGAAAGCGTGCCGCGAACAAAAAATAATAATTCCGGGCGGAGAAATTGCAGAATTACCAAGCATGGTTAATGGCACAATTTGGAATTCAACAGCAATCGGCATTGTTGAAAAAAAGAAACTCATTACAACGGCTGGCGTCCGGCCCGGCGACGCGCTGATCGGTCTTTACAGCAAAGGTTTTCGATCAAATGGATTTTCACTTGTGAGATATATTTTAAAAAAAGCTTTTGGCATGAAGTGGCACAGCCGCAAATTTTCTTCTGCCAAAACTTGGGCAGAAACAGTTCTTGAACCAACTCAAATTTATCATAGCGCAATTTTGGCTTTAACTGGCCGATATAAAGAGCCGCGCCGCATAAATGTAAAAGGCATCAGCCACATCACAGGCGGAGGAATCCCCAGCAATTTATGTAGAATTTTAAAAAAATCGCACACCGGCGCAATCCTTGATAATTTATTCGAACCGCCAAAAATGATGACAGAACTCCAGCGCCTCGGCAAAGTTTCCGACGAAGAAGCGTACAAAGTTTGGAATATGGGTACTGGGATGATTTTGTGCGTTTCAAAAAAAGACGCCGACCACGCAATAAAACTCCTCGCGCAAAAAGATGTTCGCAGCCAAATTATCGGCCGCGTGATTCGCGCGCCAAAAATCGAACTTATCAGCAAAGGATATTTTAAAAAAGAAAAAAAATTAAGTTTTAGTCAATAGAGAACCGGTCCCTATTTTTTTCATCTTTTGTTTAAGAATTTTTAATGTGCCTGCGCTAAATTCTCCGCATGCAAAAAATCACGCAATCGAGCGAATTTTATCCAGCGAGCCTGCGCCACATTTCGCATCCGCCAACACAACTCTACATAGAAGGCAACGCAGCAGCGCTGAATAATTTCTGCATCGCAGTTGTTGGAACGCGCAGGCCGTCTCCATACGGCAAAATGCAGACGCGGCTAATCACTGATTTCTTAGCCAAAAACAACGTTACGATAGTTAGCGGATTCGCGCACGGAATTGATATAATCAGCCACGAAACAGCGCTCAAAAACTCCACGCCGACAATTGCTGTTCTTGGCAGCGGATTAGAAAATATTTATCCAGCATCGCATAAAAAATATATTGATGACATTATCAAAACAGGCGGCGCGATTATTACAGAATACGAACCAACAGAAGAGCCTCTTAAATTTCATTTTCCGCAGCGCAACAGAATTATCGCAGGCATTTCCGAAGCTGTCGTTGTTGTCGAAGCTCCAGAAAAATCCGGCTCGCTCATAACAGCAAAACTCGCTCTCGAATACAATAAAGATATTTTTGCTGTGCCGTGTGATATTGATAGAAAAATCGGCATCGGAGCAATTCGCGCGATTCAATCATGCGGCGCGTATCCCATAATTTCTCCGGAAGAAATTTTTGAGCAAATGAATCTGCAGATAAAAATTCCATTCATGGAAGCACCTGACATTTGTCCGACAGGCATGCCAAAAAACGCGCTCGCGGTTTACAGCGCGCTCTCCAAAAAATCTCCGAAAACAATTGATGACCTCGCAAATGAAACATATTTGACTGCGCCGGAAATTTCTCACGCAATTTCAATTCTGGAAATTCAGGGACTTATTGAAAAAATCGGCGCGGGAATTATTAGAAAATAACTCAAAAGTCAAAACTCAAAGCTCAAAGCCACAACTCAAAACTTAAAACTTAACAGAATTAAAATGAATTTATCATTAAGAAGCTATCAATATTCAATAAGTGTTATAAAATTTTTAAACAATTTACCGAATGAAAGAAATTATTGGGTTGTTTCCGATCAATTATTAAAAAGCGCGACAAGTATCGGTGCGAACATAGCAGAAGCAAAATCCGCAAGCTCTAGAAAAGATTTTATTAAGTTTTATGAAATCGCTTTAAAATCAGCAAACGAAACTAAATACTGGCTCGGACTTTTAAAAGATGCGTTAAAAATCAGCCAAGTTGAAATTACCCCATTACTGCAAGAAGCCGAAGAATTATCCAAAATACTAGCAGCGAGTTTATTAACAATGAAAGGCCGCCGCCAGTTTTAAGCTTTAAGTTGTGGTTTTGACTTTTGAACTTTGAGCTTTGAGTTATACGTTCGTAACGCGATAAACTTCATCAAGAGTTGTAATGCCATCCAGCACTTTCAAAACCCCGTCTTCCTGCATTGTGATGAATCCTTTTTTGCGGCACAATTCCAGAATTTTGAAAGCCGGCATTTTATTCAAAACCGCGCCTTTAATTTCATCATCAATAGATATAAATTCCGCGATAACAACACGTCCGCTGTAACCTGTTTTACTGCATTTTTCGCATCCAACAGCTGTGATTAATTCCGTCGGCATTTCTTGTTTCAAATCCGGCCGCACAGAAACTATATCAGCCAAAGTTTTTGAAATAATTTCTTTATTCGCGTCTGTTAGAGGTTTTTTTACAGCGCAATCTTTACAAACTCTGCGCGCAAGACGCTGCGCAATAATCGTGTGTAAACTCGGCGCAATAATAAATTCCGGCAAACCCATATTCACTAAACGCGGCACTGCTTCAATCGCGCTATTAGTATGCAATGTGCTAAGCAAAACATGGCCAGTTAAAGCCGCCTGCGCCGCAGTCGAAGCAGTATCAAGGTCGCGTATTTCACCAATCATCACAACATCAGGATCTTGCCTTAAAATCGAGCGCAAACCATCGCCAAAATC
>JACRIA010000023.1 GCA_016215735.1 Candidatus Peregrinibacteria bacterium | reverse complement strand
TTTGATGTAGATCTTATGCCAGAAACTCTCAAACGGACTAATTTAGCAATGCTCAAAGTCGGCGACAAAATTAACCTTGAACCATCTTTGCGGCTTAATGATGAGCTTGGCGGCCATTTTGTTTTAGGCCATATTGATGGAATCGGCTTAGTGAAATCAATCAAAAACAATGAACTTTGGATTACGGCACCAGCTGAATTGCGCAAATTTATCGCATTTAAGGGTTGCATCGCTGTTAACGGTGTAAGCCTTACTGTTTCCAGCGCGCGCGGCAAAGTGTTTAAAGTTTCGCTTATTCCATATACTTTGCGCCATACAAATCTCGGCGCGCTCCAGCCCGGTGCTAAAGTTAATCTCGAAATCGACATGGTGGCGCGTTATCTTGAAAAAATTTCTCATGGCTAAATTTGATTTAAAAATTCCGCTCAAAAATCGCTTCAGCAAAACAAAAATTGCGATAATACTCCCCTATTTCAACGAAGACGTCGGGCTGAAAATTTATGAAAAAACGCGCGCGGAATTGCTTTGCTGCGGAGTTAAAAAACAAAACATAACTCTCGTGCGCGTGCCAGGAAGTCTTGAAATTCCATTCGCTGCATCTCGACTAGCTCGCAAAAAATCCTGCGACGCAATAATCGCTCTCGGCGCAATCATAAAAGGCGAAACAGACCATTATACTCATGTTTGCAGAGAAACTTACCGCGGCCTAATGGATGTCAATCTTGAAACAGACATACCAGTTATTTTCGGTGTATTAACCGCAAAAAACAGGAAACAAGCAATAGAAAGAATATCCAAAGGCAAAGATTTCGCCAGAAATGCCTTAAAAATGGTTGAATTTTGCACGGAATATTAATCTATTAAAAATGGCATTAGAAAACAGCGCCTATGATTTCAATGAATTGGAAGAGATCTCAAATCCCTATCTGCATCTCGAAATTCCTGCTTCAAAAGACAGGATTGGAGAAATCAAAATTAACGCGCTGACAGCAATTGCGGAAACGCAAGCCATAACTAAAAGACGACCTTCTGTAATCCTGCCAGAAGAGCTTATCCGCGAAACCAAACTGCTGAAAAATGCCATATGCGAATATTTCCAGATTGATGAAAAAAGCTTATTCAAAGAAACAAGGGAACAGCCAATTGCAAAGATAAGACAGATATATATGTATTTGTTGAAAAATCTGGAGCCGGATCTTAGCTATCCGACTATAGCATATTTAACAGGCAAAAAAGACCACACCACAATTATCCACGCATGCAATAAAATCGCGGAGCTTTACGAAACAGACGAAAAAACCAAAAAAGATATAGACGATATCTTAGCGTTATACGGAGGGGAGAAAAAATTGGAAAGGCCAACGATTATTAAAATGCCGCAAATAAAAGATAATGTCGAAGAAATAAAACTTTTAACGCTTAAAAAAATTGTGCGCGAGGCATTTAGGAAATATAGGTATTGGTGTGTAATGCGCTTTTTGGATAGATTTGAAGAATGCAAATCAACAATTGAGTTTGAAAAAATATCGGAAAATTTCTTAAACGAACTGGTTAAAGAAGAAACGCAGGCAGGTCTTATGGGAATAGAGGAAATCAGAAAACAACAAATAAAAATATTTAGGAATGCGATGGGTCTGCTTGATTACGCTTTGTCAGAAGAGCGAAAAGGAGAAACTCTGGCTGCGCTTGATAACGAGCCGCAGCGCGCGGCGCAAAGATTAGCAAATGCTTTGGTGAAAGTATCAAAAACAGAAACCAGGATTCCTAAGCCAGAAATCGCAACAGCCGCAGCCGAAAAACCAGCAAAGGAAAAAAAGACAACAGCAGAAAGTAAAACATTTTCACTGCTAGAAACAGGAGATTCAATAAATCCGCAGAAACCCATGAGCGATAAAGAATACATGGTCTTATTAAACATTACGTTATTTTTTGAGTTGAAAGTGTCTCGAGACGAAGAAAGAATACGGGGCGTTGTGTCAGATTTAATAGAAATAAGAGAAAAACTAAGTAAAAAGTTTATGAAAGAATTAAGACGCTTTTTAAGATTAGCAAAACAACCTCTAAGCCGCGATGATATTAAAAATTTTACAACAATTATAAAAGAAGAAATGCAGCTTCAAAAAAATAAAATTACGCACGCAGAACACCTATAGGCAGACATTGACAAAACAAAAAGGATTCCATAAAATTAGCCCTTAAATAAATTTTATGGAAAAACGGGAAAGCACTGAAACTCTGCCGGTTTCTACAACAATAAACCAGCTTACAATCTCCAGAATGCTTAGGAGAGAAATAGCAGTGTGCATTGATGGATTTCTTGAGAATGCGAATGAATTGCTTATGGATGGAGATAAAACAAAAGATGGCTTCGATAAAAATTTCTTTATTCCTTTTCTCAAACAACACGGAGATAAAATCTTAAACATAAAAAACAAACTTTTAAGCGGCAAGGACAAGATGAATGTCAGAAATTTTGGACTGGAGCTGAACAAATTTTTAGAACAGCTGTCTAAAGACAATAATGCGCAGGAAACAGAAAGGTTTAACGTTGTAGTGAACAACGCCAAAAATAAAATAAACCTAATAGCATTGATGTTGAAGGAAATAGCCAGCGCTAAAGAATTTGACGAAATAGATCTCCGTCCAAATTTAAAAGAAACTTACGAATCCCTGAAAGAAAGGTTTAGGGAGGAAAAAGTCGATACTATCCGCCTTGTTAAAACAATGGAAATAGTATTTGACAGGAATAGTGTGATTTCGGGCTTTTTGGATGAAAAAATCGCGGAACTCAAGGAGTCGATTTTAGGAAAAATTGCGACAGCCGAAAACATTGCTGACAAAAAAATCAGGGAACTGCAAAAAACAATAGATAAAAAAATAGATGTTTCGCTGGGTACAAAGGCGCAAGAAATCATGGATACCACCAGAAAAGAAACATTTGCTACTGGTGAAATAATGACAAGCCGCATTTTATCTAAATTCGATGAAAAATTGTCAGAAACTGCGAAGGAAATAATTGATAAAGTTAATGAATTATTGACGCGGGAAGAAACAGATCCTCTAAAGAATTGGATATACAGTATTACAAAACGAGGTAAAACAAGAAGTTTATTGATAAAAATGGCAGAAAAACCATTAGGGACTGAATTCACAAGAAAGGAAGTCGCGGAGATGGCAGAAATTGAAGAAAAAAACTTATATTCTTACCTGAAGTTTGTATTGAGTAGGCTAGACGGGGAATTCGCCTTGAAAACAGGCAAAAACAAAGAAGGGTTTGTATGTTTTTGGTTTGGAAAAAATGAAAAAATTGACGTCGACGAAGTAGAAATAGAAACTGTAAACAAGTTTGCTGCTAACGCAGTAAACAAGAAAACGTCACAAAAAGAGTTAAAAAAATGGGCAATTGAGGTAACACGCGAAGGAAATACAAGAAAAATACTGCTAAAGATGATAGAAAAACCGCTGGGAACGAGATTTGCGTCCGGAGAAATCGGAGAAATGACAGGAATCGCAAAAAACCAGGTATGGAATTATCTAATGCCGCAGGCAAAAAAAATAGACAAAGAATTTATTATAAAATATCAAACAGGAGGTGGTGGACAAAATATTGGCACGTGGTGGATTGAAAAAAATATCCCTAGAAAACAAGACGGTGTGTCAACTACTATATCAACACCCGATACCTCTTGACTTATAAACGCGTGTTCATCAAAATATCTTTGATGAAACTCAAAACAATCAAAGACCTTGGAAATATCAAAGGAAAACGAATTCTTGTTCGAGTTGACTTCAATGCGCCAGTGGACAGCAAAGGCCGCGTAACCGAAGATTCACGCATCAGAAAGGCCTTGCCGACGCTGAAACATCTGCATGAAAAAGGCGCAAAATTGATTTTGATGAGCCATTACGGAAGACCTGAAGGCAAAGTTGTTGATGAATTCAGACTTGATCCGATTGTGCCGGTTATTTCAAAATTTATGGATAGAAAAGTGCGCAAACTTGATGATTGCATCGGTCCATCTGTTGTGAAAGCTGTCAAAAATATGAAAAACGGCGATATTATTTTGCTTGAAAATACGAGATTTTATCCGGGCGAAGAAGAAAATGAAAAGTCTTTTGCGAAAAGCTTGGCATCTCTTGGAGAAATTTTCGTGAATGATGGATTTGGGGTTCTGCACAGAGCGCATGCTTCAACAGCAGGAGTTGCGAAATATCTGCCTTCCTACAGCGGGCTGTTGGTTGAAAATGAACTCAATATTTTGTCGCATTTGCTCGCGGAACCTTCTAGGCCATATACAATTATTTTTGGCGGCGCGAAGATAAAAGACAAAATCGGACTTATTAAAAAATTTCTTTCTAAAGCAGATTACATTTTAGTTGGCGGCGGACTTGCAAATACATTTTTGGCTGCAGCTGGCCACGATGTAGGACAATCGCTTTATGAACCTGACAAAATTAAAATCGCGCAGGACATAATGCTTGTGGCGGAAAAATCTAAAGTTCAATTTTTACTGCCGACCGATGTTGTTGTCGCGACAACACCAAGTAATAAAACCATTGCAATGGATATTCCAGTCGAAGACGTGGAAGGCGACATGAAAATTTTTGACATTGGCAAAAAAACAACTGAAAAATACTGCAAAATAATTGAAAAATCCAAAACAATATTCTGGAACGGCCCTGTCGGGCTTTACGAATACAAGCCGTTCGGCAAAGGAACACAGGCAATCGCAACTGCAATCGCAAAAAACAAAGGCACAACAGTTATAGGCGGCGGCGATTCTGTTGACGCGTTAAAGCGCTTTAAATTCAGCGAAAAACACTTTACGCATATTTCAACTGGCGGCGGCGCGTCGCTGGAATTTTTGGAAGGGAAAGAACTGCCTGGGATTAAGGTTTTGGTTGGAAAATAGAGTTTTTAAGGCCGATGCAACCGAACTTTAGACGCCGATTTTTTAGCAGCCAATTCAGCGCGAGGCGAATTCACGAATTTTTTCTTCAACAAATTCGCGCCTGCATGTAAATTTTTCGCGGCAGACTCTTATAATTTTCTCGCGCGAATCTGCATGCAGCTGCGGCGCTGGAAATGTTGCCATTGAAAAAACCTTGCTTGGCATTCCATCAATCAAAAGCCTTATATAAGCCTTATATTTAGCTAAACCCATTAAATCAGCAGGATTCACTGCTTCGCCAAATTGCAAAGAAATAGCTTCGCTATCATCGTATCCGATTTGAAAAGAAACGCATGTGCCGACATTTCCAAAAACAGCGTCGCGAACCGAATCCGCCATTTGCCCGATATACTGATTCGCAATCACCAAATTCAGTTTGTATTTGCGCGCTTCAGATAAAATATCAGCAAAAGAATCAGTCGCGAAATTTTGAAATTCATCAATATACAAGTGGAAATCGCTCCGCGCCGATTCCTCTATATCCGCGCGGCTCATTGCATCAAGATAAAATTTTGTAATCAGCATGCTTCCGAGCAAATTCGAATTATCATCCCCTATTTTGCCTTTTGAAAGATTTATTATGAGGATTTTTTGGTTATCAATCGAAAAAAGAAAATCGATATTTGTTTTTGGCTGGCCAAGAATATTGCGCATAAGAGGATTCGACAAAAATTGTCCGACTTTATTCAGAATCGGCGAAATAGCTTCACTCCTGCGCGACTGCGGCATTTTCTCAAATTCCTGCAGCCAAAAATTTCTAAGCAAAGGATCAGCAACTTGATAAATAATACTGCGCCGGAATTCATCATCAATTAAAATCCGCATAATCCAAAGCATGGTGGAATTTGGCGCTTCCAGAAGCGTTAAAACAACATTTCTTAAAATATATTCAAGCCGCGGACCCCAGCTTTCGCTGTATATTTTTTTAAAAATGGAAATTATACCAGAAGCCACAATCGCGAAGCGATTACTATTTTCAAACAAATTCAATCCGATCGGAAATTCTCTATCAGATGGATCAAATAAAATCACATCATTGATTCTATGCGCTGGCACAAGACCGCAAATTCTGTCAGCCAAATCTCCGTGCGGATCAATAAGAGCGATTCCGCGGCCAGCAGAAATATCATTAAAAATCATATTCATCAGAAGCGTGGACTTTCCCATTCCGGTTTTTCCGAGAATATAAATATGCCTGCGCCTATCTGAAGGCAAAATCCCGAATTCAGCCTGTTCTCCGCGAAAATCGGTTTTACCAAGAATTGCCGCTTCCGGCCCCGCTGAAATCTGCGCAGGCGGCTCAAGTTTGCGCGAGGCTGCCACGCTAATACCGCTTTGACTGCTATAAGGTAAATGCCAGATTGTAGCCAATTCTTCTGTGTTCAAAACAAAAGAATCGCGAGTCTGCCATGCCCCATCCCGCGCCGGCTTCCTCCACGCTATTTTCCTCCGCAGCAGCTTAAAACTATTCAAATACGGCAAACTGAATTGATAAAACGAAGATATTATTTGATTAACTTTTTTCGGCTCGCAAAAAATTCGAATATTCGCTTCAAATAACGGCCTACTCACTTTATCAATCGCTGCATCAGCTTTATTCTCGCGTTCGTGCACGCGCGAAGTTTTTTCTTCAATCGAATCACTCTCGCGTGAGCGCAAATGCGCCCGGTTTCCAATTATCCAAAAAATAAAATAAAGTGGAAAAAACAAAAATCTATAAATCGTACGCCGCGTACAAAAAGCATTTATAAAAATTTTCGCGACAGCGTCAAAATTCATAAAACTGTTATATGCATAGATACGCAGACACTTTATATACAGCGTGCGCCATTTGTCTTTTATCGGCCGAACAGAAATCACAGCACGACTTTCACCGGATTTAAGCAAAGAAGCGCTGATTCCTGCGATTGGATCAATATACACCCGCTTAAGGCGGTCTTCGAACTGCGGATAGCGTTTTATAGGAAAAATGTCAGTGAAATTAAGAGTGAGAGACGCGCTGAAATTGCCCCCGTCCCCATGCGCGCAGCTCGAAAAATTGCCCCCGTCCCCAGTCTGACCCCCGTCCCCGATCTCACAATCAGGATACTGCGCGTAAATCTGCGACTCAATAAAATGCTGGTATTTGACGGAAATTCTGACAAAAAATACAATCTCGCCTCCAACATTCGCAATTTCAAAATCAGCTTTTTCATCGCTTGGCAAAGAATGGAGCGTGGCGAAAATCTGTTCAGCTGAAATCGGGCCGACTTCATTATTTTGAGGCACATTTATGCGCAAAACGCACATTTCGTCGCACCTGTCGGCTAGCCATCGCCGGCCCCCCAGCCGTTGCTCTCGCAGCCAAAATTTAATCTTTTTGTTAAAAAAATTTAATGCGATAATTGCGCTGGCGTAGATTATGTAAAAAGTAAAAATCCACGCCAAAATTTCAATTGCGCTTCGCATTTAATTTATCTAAATAAGTTTGTAAAAAAATACTTGCTGAAACAGAATCGCGCACAAACCGCTGCTGTTTTTCCTTCATTCCAGCTGCGGCTAGATATTTTCCAGCCTGAACACTGGTCAAACGTTCATCTTCAAAAAGGACATTTATTTGCAGACGCTGGCGCAAAAAATCCGCAAAATCTTCAACCATTGCCAGAATTTCTGTCTGCTTCGCGTTCAATGAAATCGGCTTCCCAATAATAATCTTGTTAATTTCATATTTATCGCAAATTTTGCGCAGCTCCAAAACAACCTTTTCGCGGCCCTTATTCTCTACAAAACCAATCGGTAAGGCCAGTTTATGCTCAAAATCGCTCACAGCAAAACCAATGCGCTTCAATCCAAAATCCAATCCGAGTATCCGGCCTTTTTGCATCATGACTGTGCTTTAACTTCAACTTTAATTTCAGCAGTCACGCCTTCAGCCAAATTGATCGGAACAACAAAATCACCGACTGCCTTGATATGATCTTTGAGAATAATTTGCGATTCTGTTAGTTCGACTTTGGCCTCATCTTTAACTGCTTTTACAATGTCTTTCTGCGAAATAGAGCCGTAAAGTTTTCCTTTTGCTGAAGCTTTTTTCTCGAATGCAAGAACGAGTTTTTCAAGCCGTTCTTTCACTTCCATGGCTTTCTTTTTCATTTCTTCGTGTTCGATCATTCTCTTTTTCGCAAGCTCTTCTGAAATTTTAATGCGGCCAGGCGTTGCCAGAGCAGCCAAGCTGCGTGGATAAAGGAAATTGCGGAAATAGCCGTCTTTCACGCGCTTCAGCTCGCCTTTTCTGCCGACTTTTGGAACGTCTTTTAGTAAAATTACCTGCATATAATGGTTTTTTATTGAATAATGTGTCCGCCTGAGGCGGACGGCGTAGTATGCCATAAATAAATACAGCAAAAAATTGCGGTTGTAAAGAGCAGATGGATAAATTTTTGTTAAATAAAAGATTAAATTTTTCAGAACCTGTCCCTATCGAGCTTTCCACCATGAAATATTCCAAAACCTATCCGCACTGTACACAAAATTCATCATACTTCCTGTGAAAAACTTGGAATCAGTCGCGTAGTAATAAATCGGCCTGTACAAAAACAAAACCGGAATATCCTCGCGGAAATAATCGATAATTTGAGTTGTGCGGCTGGCTCTTTTTTCTTTGCTGAAAATATTGCGCATATCCTCAACCAGCTTATCCACGCTGTAATTTGTATAATTCGAGAAATTGAGACCGCCGGAAGTATTTTTGTTGCTCGCAGCCTGCGTTGAATACCAGAAAGAAAACGGATCCATGTTGTAGCCGAAACTTTCGCCGACAACTGTTGCGCTGTAATCGCTGTTTTTTATAGCTTCATTGAATTCATCCTGCGCCAGAAAATCAACCTCGACTTTAACGCCTATCTCTTCCCATTTTTTGAAAATATAATCCGCGACTTTTTGCATCTCTGTTTCCATGTATGATTTTGGCGGATATTTCACAAGAACTAGGCTAACGCTCAATTCCTTACCCTCCTTATTTTTGCGATATTTATCCTCTTTATCTCTTATTTTAAAATCCTGTTCATCAAGCAGCTGCTTTGCTTTAGCAATATCATAACGCACAAATTGACTTTTTGTTTTAATTTCAAAAAAACCAACATTTACTGCTGCGCGGTCAGGAATCGCTTTCGCTAGTTCATTTATATCAATGGCTTTTGCGAGCGCAAGCCTAATTTCTTTTTTCTCTAAAATCTCATCTTCAGTATTAAAGAAAAGTCCTGTGTACTGCGGCAAAACATAAGAAACCATTTTTATTGACTGGTTCGAGCGCAGATCATCAATAAATTCGGATGTAACTTTTGCTACAGCATTAAACTCCGCGAGATTCGCGCTAATTGAATTGCTGTTCGGAAAAACTAAAAATTTCACAATCTTTATATCAGACTTTTTGCCGTAGAAATCATCAAAACGTTTAAGCGTGACTGTAGCGCCATCCCCTACTTCTTTATAAGATTTAAATTCATAAGGCCCGGTGCCGACTGGATTTTTATTAAAATCAGAATTAATAATATTTTTCACCGGAACATTTTTCAAAATATGATAAGGAAGAATCCCTACTGTCAAATCCGAAAGAAAATATGTATTAAGTTCAGAAAGCTTGAAAGTAATTGTGAGGTTGTCTTTTTTTTCAATTTGGACTTTGCTGAAATTCGCCTTCAAAATCGAATTTTGGAAATCATCAGACTGAATAACATCATGAAAAGTGTAATAGATGTCCTGCGAAGTCAATTTCTCGCCATCATGCCAGAATATGTCCGGCTTTATATTAAACGTATAAAGCATGCCGTCGTCTGAAATGGTGTACTCGGCCAATTCCGGCCTAAAATCCTGCGTGTCAGGATAGTATTTTGTGAGTCCGGAAAAAACCAGGCGCGTGATGTCGCGTTCAGTATCATTCAAATCAGCAAAAAGCGGATTAAGAGAAACAACCCTGCCTACAGCGCCTTCAATATAAACATCGCTGGAAAACGGACTGTACGGCGGAAAAACAATCTGCAAAAACGCATAAACAAAAACAACAGCGAAAACCACTGTCAAAATAATTTCCGTGAACGAATACGATTTCAAGGTTTTAATAAACCCGGAAATTTTAGCTGATTTCATTTTAGATATTGGTGTCCGCCTTCGGCGGACGTTTTATTTATATGCGCCTGTGTTCGCCTGCGGCGAACGGCGTGTGCGGCAGAGGCGTGTTATACGAATAAAATTAATACGGATAAAGAGACAAACAGAACCGCGAATACTATTGTTGCTATGAAAAGGACTTTTTCAGCGCCTCTTTTTGTGTGATAAGTCGCGCCTGTTCCGCCGAATGTGATTCCAAGCGCCGCTCCCCTCTGCTGTGACAAAATCGAAAGTACGAGCAGAATTGAAACTACAATGTGGCTTACTGACAAGAAGGTTTTCATGTTGTTATTTTTTATATATGCCTGTGTCCGCCTGCGGCGGGACGGCCTGTTAGTGGTGTCCGCCTCAGGCGGACGTTTTATTTATATACGCCTTGTTCCGCCTCAGGCGGAGGCGTGTTACTCGTTATGTTTAAATAAAAAGTGCCCTATCCAGTTAATAATGCCGAATACCAACGACGCCCATATGTATGAATCGCGCTGGACAATTGTCAGCGTCACATCCTGGAAATGAGCGACTCCGATTACATATTTTACAAGCCAAAGTATGAATGCGTTCAGCACAATCATAAAAATTCCGGCTGTAAGGAAAATCAGCGGCAAAGACAGCAATTTCAGGAATGGTTTTACGATTGTATTGAGTATGCCGAAAATCAGGCCCGCAATCAGGAAAAATTTCCAGCCGCCCGTGTACACGACATCTTTTACAATCAAAGTTGTCGCGTAGAGCGCGAGGCCGTTAAGCAGGATTGTGATAATGGCTTTTCTAAACATATTTATTTTCTAACACCTATTTTAACGGTTTTACCATCTAAATCAACAATTTCTTCCGCATCCCACTCAAAATTCCCCTTATCTTGTAGTTCAATCGCGAGGGTTTCGCGCTTAATGTAGTCAGCAAATGATGTAATCGCGCTGGAAATTTCTTTATCAGCACTTTCAACAAAAATATAAATTCTGTCGCTTACATTATATTCAGCTTTTTTGCGCATTTCTTGAATTGCTCGGACAATTTCGCGGGCATAACCTTCAGCAAGTAAATCGGATGTAATGTGCGCGTCCAAAATAACAGTAATGCCGTCCGCGCTTTCAACATTGGTTTCGCCTGCGCTTTCATAGCCAACTGTAAATTCTTCAGCTTCAAGAACAAAATTTTCAACGCGCAATTTTCCAGCATCAATTTTAAATTTTCCAGCCTTGCATGCGTTAATGATTTTTTGGGTGTCAGATCCGTATTTTGGGCCAATTCTACGCGGATTCACTGTAATTATCTGCTTAATATTTCCGCTCACTTCTTTTATAAATTCAATTTGCTTTACATTCAATTCGTCCAAAATTATGTCTTTGTAAGTTTGGATCGCGATTGATTTTATAGAATGCGGAAGCGCGACTCCAATTTTCGCGAGTGGCTGGCGCACTTTTATATTTTTCTTTGAACGAGCCGCGAGTCCGAGATTCACAATCAAGCGCACCATGCGCATTTCTTTATTGAGCGCGGTGTCAATGAGTTTTTTGTCGGATTTCGGCCAATCTGCTAAATGCACGGATTCTTTCGCGCCGGATTTTGCCTCTGTCCCCGCGCCGCTCGCCAGATTTCTATAAATTTCATCAGCAAGATACGGCGTAATCGGCGCGATCAATTTCGACAAAGTCAAAAGAACAGTATAAAGCGTGGCATAAGCTTCAGATTTATCGCTGTCATTTTCTGATTTCCAAAATCTCCTTCTACTGCGGCGCACATACCAGTTTGATAAATTATCCACGAAATTCAATAAAGGCCGCGACGCTTTCATCAAATTATAATCCTCAAAAGCCTCTGTAATTTCCGCGATAAGAGAATTTAGTTCTGATAAAATCCACTTGTCCAGAAGATTTTTAGTCGGCCTAACCTTTGCTCCGGCCAATGGCCTGTATTTATCAATATTCGCATACATTGTAAAAAACGAATACGCGTTCCAGATTATCAGTAAAAATTGCTTCAAGATTTCATCAACATGGCGCTCGGAAAACCGCACATCTTCGGCCAAAACAGCCGGTGAAGAAAGCAGGAAAAACCGCAAAGCATCAACTCCTTTGTTTTCAAAAATCTCATGCGGATCAGGATAATTTTTCTTGCGCTTGGATAATTTTTCGCCGTCCTCGGCAAGCAGAATCCCGTTCACAATCACATTTTTAAACGCCGGAGAATCAAACAAAATCGTTGATAAAATATGAAGTGTATAAAACCAACCGCGCGTCTGATCCAAGCCCTCGGCAATAAAATCAGCAGGAAAATTATCTTCAAATTCGCGCTTATTTTCAAAAGGATAATGGAGCTGGGCATATGGCATCGCGCCGCTTTCAAACCAGCAGTCAAGAACTTCGCTTACGCGCGTCATCGCGCCGCCGCATTTCGCGCACTTAAATGTTATTTTATCAATATAAGGAATGTGTAGATTTATTTCGCCGTCGCGTATCGGCAAAGTACCGCCTGACAATTTTTTCAATTCTTCAATCGAGCCAATGCACACTTTACTTCCGCATGAACACTCCCAAATCGGCATCGGACAACCCCAGTATCTATTTCTGGAAATAGCCCAGTCGCGGGCTTCCTCAAGCCATTTTCCAAATCTTCCCGGCCCGATATGAGTTGGCTGCCAAAGGATTTTTTTATTATTTTTAATAAGATTTTTTTTGATGTCAGTCACGCGGATAAACCAGGATTTTGTTGAATAGTTTAATAGCGGCGTATCGCATCTCCAGCAATGCGGATAACTATGCCTGATATTTTCCTTTTTAAACAATAAACCGCGTTTTTCCAAATCATCAGTTATCGGAATATCAAGCGCTCTCGCAAATTTGCCGGCAAACTCGCCTGTTTCTTTTTCAAAATTTCCGTCGATTTTAACATGCTGAATCGCTGGCAGATCTTTCTTTTGCGATATTGCGTAATCATCCTCGCCAAAAGCAGGAGCGATGTGGACAACGCCCGTCCCCTCTTCTAAGGCGACAAAATCAGCGAGAACAATCCGATAACCATTCGTACCCGCTGTTTTTTTATAAAAATCAAATAAAGGTTCGTAGTGCATTTCTTCTAAATCGTGTGCCTTCAATTCAGCAATAACAGAGAATTTTTGCTGCGCAAAAATTGTGTCAACCAAATTCTTCGCGACAATATAAAATTCGCCTCCGTCCCCCTCGACTAGCGCGTATGAAATCTTCGGCCCAACAGCCAAACCAGTATTTCCAGGCAAAGTCCACGGAGTCGTTGTCCAAGCCAAGACCGCAATTTTGGCATTTTCCGTAAGCCCAAATTTTTTCACGAGCTGCCTCCGTCCCTCTTCTTCAAGAAAAAACTTAATTGTCACAGACAAATCAACAACTTCTTTATATCCCTGCGTCACCTCAAAATTACTTAAAGGCGTCTCGCATCGCGGACAAATATGCATACTTTTAAAACCCTGATAAACCATTCCTTTATCCCAAATTCTCTTAAAAACCCACCAAATTGATTCCATGTACGATGTATTGAGCGTCGCGTAGCTGTTCTTAAAATCAACCCAGCGGCCGATTCTTTTCAAGGTCTTTTCCCATTCATCAGTATATTTAAAAACACTCTGCCGGCATTTATCATTAAATTTTTAAACTCCGTATTTTTCAATCTGCTTGCGTCCGGAAATTTTCAAATCTTTTTCAATTTCATATTCAACAGGAAGCCCATGGCAGTCCCAGCCGTTCACGCGCGGCACATAATAGCCTTTCATCACAAAATACCGCACAACCGCGTCTTTCAAAACATTCGCGAGAATATGGCCGTAGTGAGGCAAACCATTTGCGAAAGGCGGTCCATCAAAAAACACGTATTTTTTCTTTGCTTCGCGCTGATTCACGGATTTCTCAAAAATCTTGCTGTTATTCCAAAATTTCAGCATTTCAGCCTCAAGTTCAGGAAAATTCTGTTTTTGATTTACAGGATTGAACATACTAGGATAAAATACAAGAAAATAAGGCTAAATGCAACGCTTGACATATAAAATGCGGTTGATATAAAATAAAATCCTTTGATATAAAAAAATAAAGAAAATTAAAAATATACTATGAATAATATTGAAAAAGAGTTGGGCGAAGAGCCAGAAGAAGAAATCTATAATATTGAAAATGGCTTAACCATTCCTGAAGAAAACGATCATTACAGAGAAGAAGATCCTCTTGTAAATGAAGAAGTCTATTATTTCCTGTTAGAAAATCCGCATTTAACAATGGTAAATGTGGAAAATATGCATATAGAGGATATCTACGAACATGGTAAACAACCACTAATTACCATTAAAACCGGAAAAGGGCCAAAAGCAGTCAAGATAGACCGTGCCATATGGATAAATGAAGAAAAAAGTGACAAAGGCGAAATACCAAAATTACAATTGCAACAGAGGGTAAAACAATTAACAGATATCATAATTCAATCTACGGTCGCACAGCTAAAGCAAGTGGATTTCACAGAATTATTCAAATATATGATGGAAGGAAAGGAAATTGAAATAAAAATAGAAGATTTATCACAACTCGAAATAGGCTGGGCGGATACAAAAACTTTTACTGTAGATAAAAAAGGCATAAGGCCATGCAAAAAGAAACCTAGGGAACATTTTTTCTATCTGCTTAAATTAAAAATCGAAAAAGAATTAAATAAATATATGAAGGAAAATCTCGATATGCAAATTAAAGATAAAAACCAAAATGTAATATCTCTTTGGGATAAATATGAATTAAAAATGGTGAAATTTGGAAATGAAAACAATGAAAGCCCAAATCCTAAAAGCATCGCAATCTGGCTTGCTATGAAAAATAAAATACAAGAAAATTGAAGCAAAATCAACGTCTTACATGCCAAAAATCACAATGTTATAACATTCACCTTATGATTAATCTTCTCCAAAAATTTATGAAACATATCCCGCGACAATTCAAGCGAAGCTGTATTGACATTGGGATGAAAACTCACAATATCCGCATTATAAAGCTCTTCATCAATGTATAATTCGACTTCATTATTTTTATCATTAATCAATCCGAACGGCGACACTGCTCCTGTTTCTAACCCCAATTTTTCCTGAAGAGCTTCATGAGTAGCAAATGTAATTTTCTTTATACCAACAATATCGCCCAACTTTTTCAAATCCAGCCGTTTTTTCGCCGGAAGTATGGCTAAAAAATACCGCTCGCCTTTCGGGTCTCTTAGCAGCAGATTTTTACAAGCAAGTCCCGGAATATCAGCGCAATATTTTTCCGCTTCTTCACACGTATAAACAGCAGGATGCTCGTGGAGAACATATTCGATTTGATTGGATTTTAGAAATTGTTCAACGTCTGTCATAAGCTATGAGCTAATTTTTCCGCCAACCCAACGTAGTTTTCCGGCTTCAACTTCATCAGCTTTTCTTTCTCTATTTTCGGCAGATCCAAATCTGCCACAAACTTTTTATAACTCTCCTCTGTAATTTTCTGTCCGCGCGTAAATTCTTTTAATTTCTCATACGCGCCTTTGATTCTGTATTTTCGGAGAACTGTCTGCACAGCTTCTGCTAAAACTTCCCAATTATTATCCAAATCATCTTGAATAACTTTTTTATTCACTTCAACACGCTCCAATGCGGTTAATGTGCTTTTATAAGCCAAAATCGTTAAAGCAAAAGCATAGCCAAAATTTCTGAAAACAGTCGAATCTGTCAGATCGCGCTGGAGTCTTGAAATAGGCAATTTTTCTGAAAAATGTGTGAATAAAGCATTCGCGACTCCAAGATTTCCTTCGCTGTTTTCAAAATAAATCGGATTGATTTTGTGCGGCATGGCGCTCGAACCCACCTCCCCTTTTATGGCTTTCTGCTCAAAATAATTCATACTTATATACATCCACATATCTCTATCAAAATCTATCAAAATCGTGTTTATCCGTCTTATACAATCGCAAATTTCTGCAATATAATCATGCGGTTCAATCTGTGTTGTATAAATATTTTGTACAAGACCAAAGCTGCTGATGAATTTCGCGGACTGTTTTACCCAATCAATTTCCGGATAAGCAATAACATGGCTATTAAAATTTCCTGTCGCGCCATTCATTTTCCCCAAAACTTTTTGCTCATCAAACA
>JACRIA010000020.1 GCA_016215735.1 Candidatus Peregrinibacteria bacterium | reverse complement strand
ATTGAAATTCGTTTGTCGGTCATAATAATCTTCGATCTCCTTCTTCTTCAAAAACCCAATAACCGCGTAAGTAATCGGCGTGAATAAAATTTCAACAAGCACTTTGAAAACATAATTTGAAATAATAATTGTTATCAATAAATCCGCGCCAAAACCTTCAACTCCCAAAAACGCGACCAGCACAAATAGAACAGTATCAATCCCCTCGCCAACCAAAGTCGAACCAATCGTGCGCATCCATAAAAATCTGCCTGACATCCAAACTTTCATTTTTGCAAGAACATAAGAATTTGAAAATTCACCCGCGAAATAAGCGGTAATACTGGCCACAACAATGCGCGGCGTTAAGCCCAAAATCTTATCATACGCTTCTTGTCCACCCCAGTCAGCAGCAGCCGGCAATTTTCCAACAATCATAAAAACTACTGACGCGAGCAATATCATCGCGAAGCCGGTCCATATAACGCGCCGCGACCTAGCATATCCATAAACTTCAGTCAAAATATCGCCGAAAATGTAGCTCAACGGAAATAAAATCGTGCCGCCATCAAAAGTAAAAGGCCCAAGAACCAGAATTTTGCTGGACGCCACATTCGACACAAGCAAAACTGTCACGAAAAACGCTGTGATGAATGCAAGATACTTAAATTGTTTTTCCATAAAAAAAAGTTATGCAGCCTTTATTCTATTAGACAATTTTGTTGTGCGCAATCAAAGTTTTGAATTTTAACCATTTGGATCTAGAATTTGTTTGTAATTTGGTACTTGTAATTTGAAATTTCCGCGGAGAGGTGTCTGAGGGGTTGAAAGAGCCGCTCTCGAAAAGCGGTATACTCGCAAGGGTATCGTGGGTTCAAATCCCACCCTCTCCGCCAACATTGCCGTCCGCCTGAGGCGGACACAGGCGCTAAAAACAAACCGTCGCGAAGCGACACCAACATGCCGGAAGCGTAGCGGACGGCCTCTTTATCTTAAAAACTAATAAACCTCCCTCAAATAGCACTTTTCGCAATACACGATCTCCAGCCGCTCTGGAGAATAAACTGTTCTCATATTCGCACCGCATTTTGAACATGGCCTGTCCCACAATTTGCGCGGATTTCTCAACTTTATTTTTTCCTGATGCCGGCACAAATAACATAAATGCGGCAAAGCCATGCCAATTTTTTTATAAAACATAATCTCTTGCGGAATAAATTTGAAATTTCTTTTACAGCTTTCGCAAGCCAAAATCTCATTACAAATAGAATCCTGCGCATCCTGAATTTTATCAGGCACATTTTCGAGGCTGATTGTTTCTTTTCCTGTTGTAAAAGGCAAATTATTCTGCCAATTGAAACCTTTTGTAAGCGCTTTCAGCCTTGTTATCGGAAAATAATCCTGCGCCACTGTTTCATTATATCCAAAATGGCTCAAGTTTGACGGAAAAAACTCGCCCCATTCAGCCGTGCGCTCCATATGTTTAATAATGCGCGGCACCAATTTTTCATACTCTTCTTTCGAATATTGTTTATTCAAAATGCAGTATTGTTTATGCCGCAAACCAATACAGCTAAAAAGATTTCTTGAAGATTGGCAAAACTGGCAATATGTTAAATCATTTACTCCGCCCCAGCAAAACAAACAAAATTTTCCATTAAAAACACTCTCGCATGAAACGCAGTCATAATTAAGCTGTGAACCCTGCCAGCTATAACAGCCATCCATGCAGTCTTTAAGACCATAACCGACTGTATACATATATTTGCAATCCCGTAGATCATTGCTTACATCAAAACAGTATTGGCAGTTTTTGCAATTATAAATATAATTTCCAAGGCAATTTTCCGAATTCACGATAATCATATTCCTTACAGGAGCTTTCAGCTTAAATTCGGCAAATGTTTTTTTGGCTTTTATAAGGCCTGAATAAGAATTTAATTCAGCGTGAAGCAAAGCAAATTCTTCTTTCGAAACAGGCTTATTAAAAACATGATACGAAACATTACGCAAATTTGAACAAAACATACAATTACTGCATCCGGCACAGTCATAACAAAAGGCTGAATCTCGTAATTGGCGGCAATCCTGCAAAAAAGCGCTGTTGTAACAATGTTTGCAGTCTATGCACTCATAGCAAAGTTCGCATTCGTAATAAATAAAACAGTCAACGCAATTTTTGGATGTTATCCCCCAAAAACCGTAGTAACAATCCCAGCTTTGAAAACCAGCCGCGCACAAATAACAATTTTTAGAGGAGATTTCTATGTTGCAGTAATCGCAGTTTTCGCATTTTTTATTATAAAGGCTTAATAACGGAACTTCAGCTGAAAATTTCTCAAATTGCTCAAAAAATGGCTTAGAGAAATCAAAATCCCGACCATAGCTTATCGGATCCCATTTATCTCCATACCAGCATGTCGGACAATAAACTTTGTACGGCGATTGCGCTCCGTACATCGAAAACATTTCAGCGCCGCACAAATCGCATTTTCTTTTGTATAAAATCCTTTCATTTCGAAAACACAACCTGCGCTGTTGTCTGCAATCAGGGCATAAAACAGGCAGCGGCACATTTACTTTTTTATAAAAATTCAAATCCTCGCTCGCAGGCGCAAAGTCATTCCCACAGTTTTTGCATTTTATGGTTGGCACGCTTCAATTATACTATTTTTACTATTTTTACCTTTTTGATTATATAATACTAGAGGTATTTTACAGTTTTAACAAAACTCTTTATGCTTCTTCGATTTGGAACACGACTCGGCAAGCCATCTGAATCCTTCCAGCCCAAAAAACCGCTAACTAAAAAGGGTGTAATTATTTTTCTGATTATCAGCATAAGTATATCCCTGATTTTTGTTTGTGTTGGGGCGCTTCCTATATATCGGAACTATATCCGAAATGCGCAATGGAATGCTGTGCCAGCGATAATAATAAATTCCGAAATTTCAAGACACTTAAGCGGAACGAGCGGCACTACCTACGGCGCAAATATAGAATATGAATATGTTATTAATGGCAAAAAATACTTTGGCGCATACGATTCTCTTTCATCAAATTTTAGTTCATACGCAAATAAACTTTTAGATAAGTATTCACAGGGTGCACAAATTATCGTTAAGGTTAATCCGAATGATCCAACAGAAAGCGCTCTGCAGGAAAATATTGATTGGTTTTGGTATTTATTTTTAGGCGTAGGCACTATTCTTATGGTTATATTTGGAGCTGTAGGTATTTTTATGTTAAAGAAAGTTAAATCTTAGCTTGAATTTTAATTTTTATAAAAACTCGCTGCGATTAAATCTCTCGCAAAAAACAAAAAGGCTTTCGCTGACTTTGAAGTCCTTGAAAAAATCGAGGCTGGAATTGT
>JACRIA010000022.1 GCA_016215735.1 Candidatus Peregrinibacteria bacterium | reverse complement strand
GATAAATTTCGACGGGAATTTTTCAATCTGCGCTCTTATTTCAGCCAAAAAATCTCTGTATTTCACAAGCAGTTTGAATGTTTCTTCATATGCTTTGTGTATTGGATACGCGTATTGAAATTCTTTATACGCTGCCAAAGTTGTATCAAGCGCCTCCTCTGATGCTTTCAAATCTTTATCAATCGCGTCAGCGCGGTCGTAAATGTCATAAAGCAGTTCAGATTGTTTTTGAAATTCAAAATCCAAGTTGGGATTTTCAGTTGTGAAAAGCAAACTCCTGCGGAAGATCATAGTATCCTGATATTTTTCATAAATCGCGGCTGTTCTCATTGCAACGCAATAAGTACTCACATTCAGCGGTTCTGTATCAAACCAGCAATCCGCTTCTTTTTCAGGAACTTTCGTATTCGCGCTAGCCGCGGTAATTCTCTTAAACGCTTCGTTGAAAGTAGAATTTATGGCTTTATGATAAGCTTCGCGCACTTCGTCAAGCTTCATATCAGCCGTAAAAATTTCATCCGGATTGATGATTGTCGGCTCTTTTGTATAACCAGTTGTCGGCCACAGCGCAGTAAGTCCGGCGATGAGCCCGATAATTACGAGAACAGCGATAATGATGCAATGTTTTTTTGTCATGGCAAACATTTATATACGAATTTTTGTAATTTATTTTCAAAACTGTCGATGAATCCTTTGAATTCAGCAAGGCTGATATTCAATTTTCTGAGCTGCGAATTTATTGACTGGTATTTTTGGATAAGCGCGGTCTGTTTTTTTACAGCAGCAGTTGAAACAGCATGCGTTTTCAATACGGAGCGAGCATCCTCAACCTCTTTTTTCACAATTTCATAGCATGCTGTCTGCTTTTGGACTTCTTCTATCTGAAAATTTCCTTCTGTTGGATAATAAGTTTCGTATTTGTCGTACGCCTTTTTCTTGTACTGCCTGTAGAGTTCAATTGATGTGTCGATCAAACCAGCATTTCCGGATTTATTTTGATAATGCTGTTCAATGAATTGGAAATACAGGGGTCGAGCAGCGTCAAAATATTTCTGCATTCCAGCGCTGCATTCTTCTGCTTTTTGATCAGTCTGCGCGCCAATGTCCGCCTCATCCGCGAATGCCGAAGTAGCGCCGAATAAAACAGTAAGGGCTAATGCAAGCCCCAAAATAAGAACAGTAAATTTTAGCTTTGCCACTGCTGGCGCGGAAATATTTAAATATTTTTTCATTGTGTGATGATTATTTCATTGCTTTTGCTGAACACTTTTGTTTTGTTTTTGTTAATGATTACGGCATAAATAATATCGCCCAGCATCAGGTTCGCGGTGTATTCAATCGCAGCCGGGCAAGGGCAGGAATTGCAGTCAGCCAGAATTCCATAAACTCCAGGCGCTAGATTATTTTTCTGGCCAAAATCATCAAGCGGATTCAGCGGATCAGTCCCGCGGAAAACTTCAATTCCATCAGGAACTCCGCCATTATCCGTATCAGGATCGAGGGGGTCCGTAGGGACCGGTTCTCGAAGAGAACCGGTCCCATGAACTTCTTCACTGTCAGTTAAGCCGTCATTATCAGTGTCAGGATCAAGCGGATCGGTTTTGTAAACATAAACCTCTTCACCGTCCTTCAATCCATCGGCGTCAGTATCCGGATTCAGAGGATCAGTATGGTATTTATATTCATCAATATTTTTAAGTCCGTCTTTATCCGGATCATCGTCAAGCGGTGTTATATGATATTTCAGTTCCCAATGATCTGGAATGCCGTTGTTGTTATCATCAACTTCAAAACAATTGTAAGCGCGTAAAACTCTGTACGCGATTTCCGCGAATTCTCCGCGCGTTAATAATTTATCAGGACGCAAAGCCTCTTCTTTTGTAATGACAAATGCTTCTTTAATAGCGCCTGAATTTTTCAAATACGGCTTCAAATCCTGCGCGATCGCAATGTACGGACTGTACCACGGCCCTTCTATTTTTTCCGGTCTCTCAAAATCAATTATTCCTTGGATATAAAGCGCTTCAATGACGATTTTCGCGGCTTCCGCAAGCGTAATATTGTTAATCGGCTTGAACGGATTCAGACCTGTAGACAAATCTTTTTCACCGCCATAACCATAAATCAATTTGCGCAAAAACCCTTCTTTTGTGAATGGATAAAACCAGTCAGCAATTTGTTTAATATCACTGAAAACAGGCGGGAGTTTGTAAGCCTCGTCGCGGGGAAAAATACAAAGCATTTTCAAAATTATCTTTGCAAATTCAGCGCGAGAAATTTTTTGGTTAGGCTTGAATAATTCCTGTCCATTTTCAGTATAACCGCTTATGATGCCTTTATTTTTCAAATCATTAATCGCTTCCCAGTATGGATCATTTTGCGCTACGTCAATAAATTTATTAACTTCGTTAACTTTTTCGTATTTCGGAACTTTTATTTTTTCAAAACTGGTGTTTCCGCCAGTCAAAATATCTTTTGTCACAAGATTGAGCTTCGCGGGCGTCTTAATCGCGATAAACACTTCGCCGATTACTTTATCTTCGAACAATAATTCAAATATTGTTGGTTCGTTTTCAGCCAACGGCTTCAGTTTTACGCTCATCCGTTTATCAATCAGATAAATATAACCAGTTGTATCAATCAACGCGACGCGTTCATCCTTACTGTCGCCAGTTCCAAGTTTCACAATCTCTGTTCCGCCAAACCAATCAGGATCATCGCCCGCGATTTTGCGGAATTTAAATTCATCAGCTGGATTAGTATCTTTCAAGTGCACTCCGACAAAATTCAGCGTAGTTTTAGCCGTATATTGCGTATCAGGCGGATCGATTTTTGTGTCTGTATTCGCATCAGGAATATAGAAAATACTTATCAAAATAAATCCATTTTCATCTTTCAAATTAATCATCAGCGGCCCATTTTTGCCGGCTTCAGTATCGACATAGTATCCCTTCTTAATCACGATAATTTTTCCGGTTTTTTCATCATATTCAGCGACAGGCTCAGCTTTAGCGTTTTTAATGTAAATTTTTCCTTCATTTGTTAAGCCTTCGACGTAAAATTCACCTTTCTCATTTGTTTTATATTCACCAAGAACTTTTTTCGCACCTTTTCTTTCGCGGATTAAATCAACAGGCATTTCGCTTTCAACTGGATTTGTGGCTCCAAGAGCTGTTCCAGCCTCAAATGAAACATTTTTCAATTCAAGATCCGGAACATAAACATCAATCGTAATTTCCTGTCCAGCATAATTGCCCGATTGGTCAACAGCAAAAAGCTTCACATTTTTTTGTCCAACTTCTTCATAAGGCCCAAGAACAAAAACCGGATTTGGTCCATTATTTATATTTTTGTCATTTGTTGAATCAGCGTCAGCATTATCATCTTTGGTCAAATCAATATCCATAAAATAGGATTTGATTTCCCCGTTCTGGTCAATCGAAGCAGACGCGTCAAGAGTTAAAGTTTTCATCACCGCGATTTTATGGTAGCTCGGCCCGGCATTCGGCATTGGGTTTGCTGTATCAGAACAAATATTCGGCGCCATTAATGTTGCGGCGTTAATTGTGCTTTGAT
>JACRIA010000021.1 GCA_016215735.1 Candidatus Peregrinibacteria bacterium | reverse complement strand
GAAAAAGTTGTTGATCTTGGCTCTGGTGACGGAAGAGTTGTTATTGCTTTCGCGCGCAAAGGGATTGAGGCGCATGGCTACGAGATTAACCCGATACTCGTTTGGTTGTCGCGTAAAAATATAAAAAAAGCCGGTTTAAAGAAAAAAGCATTTATACATACTAAAAATTTTTGGACAAATAATTTTTCAAAGTTTGATATTGTCGTGATTTACGGCATATCGCACATTATGAGAATGCTTGAAAGAAAATTGCAGAAAGAATTAAAGCCCGGCAGCCGAGTTATTTGCTGTATTTTTCCGTTTCGCAAATGGCAGTGCGCTAAAAAAGACGAGGGTGTTTATTTATATGTGAAAAAATAGCTGGCGCTGAAAACTAATCGGGCGCATTTAGTTTTTTGGAGGAAATTCGCATGTGAAATTCGCGGCGTCTTCTTCACTTCTGTCAACATATTGCGTGTGAAGAATTTGCCGCGCTTTTTTGCTGCCGAGACGTTCAAAATATTCTTTATAAATCTGTTTTACGTATTCATTTTGATGGCTCGCGCGAGCCGAATGCTCTTTATCATATGCGAAAATTGCGGCTCTGCGTTTCGCAAGGATTTCCTTATCAGCTGTCCATTGGCCTGTGCCGCCGATGCAGCCCATTGGGCAGTTCATTACTTCTATAAATTCGTATTTGCTTTTTCCTGTTGTTTTTAATTCGTTAAGAATCGGCGTTATTTCGTGCAGAGAATTTACTGTTAAAATATCTATTTTGAAATTAGCGATAGTGAGACTGCCTTCGCGTTTTAATCCTGCGTTTCTTATGCCGGTTATTTCGAATTTTTTGAGATCTTTTCCTGTGATCAGAAAATACGCGGTGCGTACAACTGCTTCCATAACTCCGCCTGTTGTGGCAAAAATTGCGCCAGCGCCTGAAGAAATCCCGAGCGGATTATCAAAATCACCCTGCGGCATATTTTTAAAATCAATTTTCATTTCTTGAATTAATTCCGCAAATTCCTTTGTTGTTAGGACATAATCAATATTCGGCTGATCCGGATAAACCCAGATTTCTTTTTTGCGGGCTTCTTCCTTTTTCATTTCGCACGGTGCAAGAACAACATGAACAAGACGATCCAGCGGAATTTTCATTTTTTCTGCGAAATAAGTTTTGATAATACTCGCGAGTACAGCCTGCGGCGATTTAAGAGTTGAAAGATAGGGGATAAGTTCGGGGTAGAGGCGTTCAACATACGTGTACCAAGTTGGACAGCAGGTCGTGAACATAGGGAGTTTTTTGTTTGTTTTAAGCCGTTCAACGAGTTCTGCGGCTTCTTCCATAACTGTAATATCAGCGCCGAAATTCGTATCAAAAATATAATTAAAACCGAGCTGGCGGAGGCTGCCGATTAAATTTCCAATAACATTTGTACCGGGTTCATAGCCCAAATATTCGCCAAGCGCGACGCGTACAGCAGGTGCGATTTGAACAGTCAGAATTTTATCGCCTTTATTTTTAATTAAATTTATGACGTCTTCAGCGGCCTTTGTCATTATGGTAAAATGGTGTCGATATAACGTTTTTATTATGCTGGAAACATTGCAGAAAGTCTATTCGCTGGAAACGGCCGCGAAGCGGCCAAATTACGCGGTACTCAAATATATCTTCGCAAATATTTTGCTTGTCGCGGCACCGATATTTTTGGATCATCCGCAAATATTAACTGGTACGATTGTGAATTTAATTTTGATTTATATCGCGGTTAATTTTCGAAGAAATGCGCTTCTACCTGCGGTTTTTTTGCCGTCGCTGGCTGCGCTTGCGAAAGGAGTTTTGTTCGGGCCATTCACGATTTATCTTGCGATTTTCGCGCCGTTCATCTGGATCGCAAACGCGATTTTTATAATGGCGATAAGATATTTTTTGATGAAAAATTGGCGCTGGATTTTCACTTTTGGCGCGGGCGCAATATTAAAAGCTGCGTTTTTGTTCAGCGTGACTTTAATATTGATGCAATTTATCAAAATTCCTTCTGTATTTTTGCAGGCAATGGGAATTTTGCAGCTTGGGACAGCTTTGATGGCGGGCGTTATTTATATTTGCGCGAATAAAGCGCGTTTATTTATTTCTGAAAAATAAATACCCGGGCTGGCGTACTTTTGCTCCCATATATCTTATGGGTGAGCTTTGCTGGAATACTGAATTTTGTGATTTGGAGATTGGATTAAACGCCCGAGACTTTGCGAAGTTGACTTATTTTATTATTCTCTAAAATCGCTTTCTTTAAGTCCGGAAAGCAGCAAAATCGACTGAAATGTTCCGTAGGGCACCTCTTTTTTACCCATTTTAACGATGACTGTCCGGGTCGGTTTTCCCTCTTTGCGGAATTTAGCGTGAGACCCTTTTTGCGAAACAAAAAAGAAGCCCTTGGCTCGAAGGACTCTTATGATAATTTTAAGTTTTATCGGCCTAGGCATATTTAAAAACAAGAGGGATTAAATCTGGATTTTCCACTTTGTTTATTTTCGAAATAGGCACATCTTCAAAATATAATTCCAATGCTTCTTGCAAAGAAGAGAGAGCTTCTTTTTTTGAATCGCCAAAACTGGATACTCCCGTATTAAGATTCCAAGAAACATAATGTTTGCCTTCTTTCCAAACGATATTCTTAAGGGTAATTTTTCTCATAGATAAAGCATTTAAAGTATATTTACTATATCAGATTGGAAAAAATAAATCAAATTTGAACTTAAATTTTTGTTAAAATTTTTATGAGCACGCGCGGGCAAAACGAGCGCATAAAATCCAAAATTTCAAATGCCAAACAGACATCCTTCGTTTCGCTATGGACGTATGTGGTTTCCATTTTCGGTGGACTTATTTTTATATTGCGCGGGATTTAATCTTTTGTTCAGAAAAATTTAATGTCGCTGTGCTTTATTTTGCGCGTGAAAATTTATGCGTTTATAGACAGCCAAAATTTAAAACTAGCGGTTAAAAATGCCGGCTGGAAGCTTGATTTTCAAAAACTAAGAATTTACTTGAAATACAAATATTCTTCTTTG
>JACRIA010000018.1 GCA_016215735.1 Candidatus Peregrinibacteria bacterium | reverse complement strand
TTTATTTCGACAAGCCTTACATCTGACAACGGAATTTTATACGGCATCAACCGCCATAATGACAGTTTGATTCTTTTTGATAGATTCTCTCTTGAAAACGCGAATTCTGTTGTGTTTGCAAAATCAGGCGCAGGCAAATCTTATGCAGTGAAACTTGAACTTTTGCGTTTAATGATGCTTGGCGTTGATGTCCTTGTGATTGATCCTGAAAATGAATATGAGGCACTTAGCCAGACAGTCGGCGGAAGTTATCTTAAATTATCGCTCAATTCTGACAGACGCATTAATCCTTTTGATCTGCCGCCGCCAATGCCTGACGAAGATGTCCAGCCCGGAGATATTTTAAGGCAAAATATTATAAGCCTTTTGGGTTTATTGAAAATTATGCTTGGAAATCTTACGCCAGAAGAAGAAGGAATTTTAGATAAGGCATTAATCGATGTCTATAGCCTAAAAGGAATTACTATGGAATTAATTGATCCTTCAAAAACAGAGCCTCCGACAATGGAAGATTTGTATTCAACGCTTAGTTCGACAGAAGGAGCGCAAGGTATCACACAGAGACTGCAAAAATACACGACCGGTACATACGGCGGAATATTTAACAAGCCGACGAATGTTGATTTAACAACAGGCATGATGGTTTTCTGTATAAGGGATTTGGATGATGCTTTGCGCCCGATTGCAATGTACATAATTTTGAATTACATCTGGAGCAAAATCAGACGCGAGCTCAAAAAGAGAGCCCTTGTTATTGATGAAGCGTGGTCAATGATGCAGCACGAAGATTCCGCGAAATTTCTGCTTGGTCTTGTGAAGCGCGCGAGAAAATATTGGCTCGGCATCACGACGATTACGCAGGATGTTGAAGATTTCATGAAAAGCGCGTACGGAAAACCGATTATCACAAACTCATCTTTGCAGTTGCTTTTGAAACAAGCGCCCGCAGCTGTAGATATCCTCGGAGCAACGTTCAATTTAACAGAAGGGGAGAAATATATTTTGCTAAATAGTGGCGTTGGCCAGGGACTTTTCTTTGCCGGCAACAAGCACGCCGCGATACAGGTGATTGCTTCATACGGAGAAGATAAGATTGTCACCACGAATCCGGAGCAAATTTTGAAAGCGAAGAAAGCCGCAGTTTAGAAATTTTAAAATTTAAAATTCAAATTTTAAATCAATTTTAAATTTCTAAATGTCAGAAATATTTTAGAGATTTTTAATGTGGATATATTAAGATTTTGGCATGAAAAAGTATGATTTAGAAGAGAGAACAACCAATTTTTCCGTATCTATTGTTAAATTTGCTGAACAAATCTACGTTAATCCAATTCGTAGGTCATTAGCTGATCAACTTACACGCTCTGGAACAAGCATTGGGGCGAATTATTGCGAGGCCAATCATGCTGGATCTAGACGAGATTTTACATATAAAATTGGTATTTGCCGGAAAGAAGCGAAAGAAACGATTTATTGGTTGCGAGTTGTAAAATCGCTTATGCCGTTAAATAATGAAATAGAAAAATTATTGCAAGAAGCTAAAGAATTAACCCTTATTTTCAGTTCTATATATTTGCATAGTAGAAATAAAAAACCTACTGTTTGAAGCTTTTAAAATTTTAAATTGATTTGAATTTTAAATTTTATCATTTAGCATTTAACAAATCCATCGCTTTTATTAGCTGTGCGTCGAAATTTGTCTGATTCTCAACATCGTAATCCGGTTTCAGCGGATTTTCCGGCGTTATTACATTTCCGTTCGGCGTAAGCCATTTCGCGACAGAAAGCCGCAGCATTGATCCGTCTGTGTAATTTATCAATTCCTGCACTGTTCCTTTTCCGAATGTCGGCTTGCCGACTAATTTGCCGATTCCATATTCGCGTATTGCCGCAGCCATTATTTCAGAGGCAGAAGCCGAGCCTTTATTTATAAGAACATAAACTGGATATGAACTAAGTTCTGCCGGCCCTTTTGATATATAAGGAATTTTATTGCCGTTTGCGGATTCCATTGTCATCAGCAGTTTATCTTTTGGAACAAAATGGTTTAGAAGCATGATCGCAGCATTAAGAAATCCACCCGGATTATTTCTTAAATCAATGATAAATCCTTTTGGATTTTCTTTGAGAACTTTTGTGAGTATGTCTTGAAATTCCTGCGGAGTGTTATTCGTAAAGTTTGCTATTTCTATATATATAATGCTGTTAGCTTTTGTTTCGTAAGTAACAGAGTCAATTTTTATGTGTGCTCTTTTGATTGAAAAATTGATTGCTTTGCCATCACGCAGAATTGTTAATTTGACTGTTGTATCAATCGAACCTTGAATCATATTTACAACATCATCAAGCGTTTTTCCTGCGACTGACTGGTCGTCTACTTTGTCTATAATATCTCCGGGCTTAATTCCTGCTGCTGAGGCAGGAGTTCCTTTTATAGGAGTCACAATAACTATTTTTTCATCAACCATTTCAATGGAAATCCCTATGCCGTCAAATTCACCTGTGAGGGATTTAGTGAAAGTCGTTGCTTTTGCCGGTTCCTGAAAAACCGTGTATTTATCATCGAGTTTATCAACCAATCCTTTTATTGCGCCGTAAGTCATTTCATCAAGATTGATTTTGTCTTTGTGCACGTATTTCGTATCAATTTTGTCCAGCACGTCGAGAAGTATTTGGAATTTTGTGCTTTCCGTGAATTGTTTTCCGATTTCAGTGTCAGCGATTGATCCGCTTGACGATGGAAGAATATTTATTGTTATTTCCTGCGTGACAGGCAAAATGTCTCCCTTATTTATAAATTCATATATTAAATACGCGGCGTCTTTTTTGAGCAGAAGTTTGTTTGGCTTGAGCAGGATTTCATTTTTGAAAAGTCCGTATTTTGTTGCTGCAACAGCGTATTTTGCTAAGGATAAATAACTTTTAATATCATTAAATTTAATATCCTCTTTTTTGACAGTTGCTGGCAGGGGCACTTTATTTGCTATCAAGAGAATTTTCAGCGCTTCAATTTTTGAAATTTGCTCAAAAGGTTTAAAAAGAGGCCCGATTTCTGAGGGGGAAATGATGCTTGCTTCGATTGCTTTCTTTATATAAGGAGCGAACCATGCTGATGGCAATATATCCGTGAATGGAGTTGCGGCATCGTTGATTTCCACTTTTATTCCAGCTGAAGCTAAAGCCATTTTATAAAATTCAGCTCGGTTGCAGGGCGCTTCTGAGTCAAAATTCGCGCTATTCGAAATCGCGCCTCTTTTTTCAAGCGCTTTATAAATAGAACTGTCCAGAACGCCTTTATAATCAGCGTAGGCAAGCCCTGAAAAAAGCACGTTTAAAGCAAAGAAAGAAACCGTGAAGAGGGACAGAAAGCGATGAAGCTTATTCATAGTAAAGTTAGTTTAAGTGGTATTCGAATTTTACCCTAGACGGCGTTTCATGTCTATTATTGACTAATCTCTAATTTTGAGGTATAATTTATAGATACAAATATAAAAATAACATGCGCGGACACAGAACGGGAGCCGCAGGCGGACGTCCTATCTATAAAAAGTCTGTCCGCGCCCAATAAAAACAAAAACATGAAGCCAATCTTACGCAGTGTGGTTTTCACCCTAATAAGCTGTCTAATAGCTAGTTCAACAGTGTTTTTTATGTATAGCGGAGAACAGGCTGCCGGCGCTGTTTACGAGAATCAGCCTCTTGTTTCAGCTTATGGCGAAAGTGTTGTTGAGATCAAAAAAGCAGACAGCGAAGAATGGATTCCCGCGGCTCCAAAACAACCTTTAATGGACGGTGATTCTGTAAAAACCGAGGACGCATCCGAAGCTGTAATAGATTTCCAAAATACAAAAACCATTATCCAAATGGCTTCAAATACAGAAATCGCGGTTTCCGGCTCATCTATAAAATTGATCAATGGAGAAGTCTGGGTCAATACTTCAGCGGCTTTAGCCGAATTTAACCTAGAAACTGTCAGCCAGAAAATTTCAGCGATTGACGCGATTTTCGATGTTTTTGCGCAGGACAAAAACGCTGTTGTACGGAATATTTCCGGCGGGATTAGAATAATCGGCAATAAAGATTTGTTTGTTAATGCTGGGAATCAAGTTGATTTTGCCCCTGATGCCAGCGAGTCAAAAATTGATTCTGACTGGATGCAAAGCAATTGGTATTCCGCGAACATATCAAAGGATGATCAGGAAAAAAATCTTATGGCCAAGGATTTAAGAGATGAAATACAAAAATCAGGCACTTATTACAGTTCCGTTGATTCCACAAATTTTTCCATAAAGAAATTTTTAATGAACTTCAAGGCGGCGATTACTTTTTCCGATAAAAAATTACGCGAGCTGTATTTGTCTTTTATCTCTGATTTGATTGACGACGGTACATATTATTTTTCTGTTGATGATAAGCAAAACGGCCAAAACACATTTATGTTTGTTCTAAATTACGCAAGAGACGTTGATAAGGAAAATTTGAATGGCTTAAAAGATTTGTTTGTCGATAAATTCAAGAAATTAAAAGTTTTTGGCCGCAGCCATGGAAATATTTATACTGCCAGAGAAAAAATGAGAGATTTGATTTTTGGATCTCCAGTATACGGCGCGCTTACGCCGGAACAGAAGATTTATTTTATAAGAACTTATTTATATGACGCTGTCGCTGAATATGATTATATAGAAGCCAATAATTTGCTGGCTTCATATTTCAGAAATTTGCTTAGGGCAGCGAGAACTGATAAAAAGAATTTCGCAAAATACATAGCTGAAGATAATGGCATCGCGTCCGAGATCATTATCAATAATCCGATTTTCTACAAAAAAGAAAATTTCGCTTTTAAGTCTGATTTGGAAAAATTGCTTGAAGATCAAGACAAAAAAAGCTTCATCGCGGACAAAATAATATTTTTGAAATACCTCAAAGAATACGCGTTAAATGAAGAGATATCAGTTTCTGACAGCCTTGCTATTTCGGATTTTCTTAACAGTAAAATCAAAGATTGCATAGCTGCTGTTAATGATGCTGATAAAAAATCTTTTGAATCAGATCTTGAAAGATTGTCGGATTTCTTCGCGTTTTTGGCGGATAAATCTTACGCGAATTCAACAGCTTACGGCGTTACAGTGAGCGATAGATTTTTGGCTTATCTGAATTACAAACGGCAGGAATATCAAATTGAAGAACTTAAGAAGTCACTCGCGGAAAAAGAACAAACTGTTGGTCCTGAAAATAAACTTGATATTGAAGATATCAAAAAAGCTATTTCCGCGAAATTCGAAGAGAACGGAATTAAAATTGAAGAATTCGGAGAGCCGCAGGATGATAACGCTACATATATTTCAATTAATAAAGCTGTAAAAGACGACGTTGTTTTTTCAGCGACATATAACCGTGAAGCAGAAGTTGTTTCAGACATAAAAACAGAGGATGGTTATGAATTTTCGCTTGGCGTTAAATTGCCAAAAGTGAGCGCTGCTTTGAGTACAATTCTTTCCGGAGAAGAGCATGCTGCTGCGCCTTTTGCGCTTGAAGAAGAACAGATTGCGGAAGAGTCTCCGGCTGAAATTTCCGCGAAAAATCTTGTTATTGAAAAATTGGATAAATTTGACGTGAAGGTTTTTCCCGCGCAAGTTTTCATTGTCAATTTGATGACGAAAGAATTCAAGATTCAAGGCGCTGAAATCGAAAATAAAAAAGAAAAAATATTGATTAATTTTGATTTCAAAGATCCGTTCACAGAAGTTGCGAATGTCGAATTAAAGACACAAAACGGCATCACTGCTTACGGCGCGGATAAAACAATTTCTCTCCAGGATCTTAATCCAAAGATGATTGAATTCGCTGAAAAAATCTATTATGAACAGCTGGATAAGGAGATAGAAAGCTCAAAGTTCAAAGCTCAAAGTTCAAAGCCATAGCTCAAAGTTCAAAGCCATGATACAGAGTCCAAAAGTTTTGAGTTTTGACTTTTGAGTTTTAACTTTTTATGCTATATTTCTAGCCAGTGTTAATTTAACGCGCGATTATTTATGGTTGATCAAAAATCAAAAACAACAGCTTACGGAGCCGATCAAATACAGGTTTTGGAAGGGTTGTCTGCTGTCCGAAGGCGGCCTGGCATGTACATTGGGACGACAGATGTCGCCGGCTTGCATCATCTTGTGTGGGAGGCTGTTGATAATGCTATTGATGAAGCAATGGCTGGACACTGCAAAAATATTGATGTCCTTATTCAAAAAGACGGCGGCCTTACAGTTATTGATGACGGCCGTGGAATACCAGTTGAAACGCACAAGAAAACCAAAAAATCCGCTCTTGAAACTGTCATGACAATGCTGCACGCGGGAGCCAAATTTGGCGAAGGCGGGTACAAAGTTTCAGGCGGCTTGCACGGCGTTGGCATTTCAGTTGTCAACGCGCTTTCTATAAAACTTGTTGTTGATGTCTGTCGCGATGACCATGTTTATCGCCAAGAATACAAAAGAGGTGTGCCTCAAACAGAAGTCGAAAAAATCGGCAAATCGGATAAAACAGGCACAAAAGTCCTATTTTATCCGGATGAAGAAATTTTCAAAATCCGCGAATTCGATTACCTTACGATTCTGAATAGAATGAGACAGCAGGCTTATCTCACAAAAGGCGTCACGATCAATATTGTTGATGAACGTGCTGATAAAAAATACAGATTTTATTTTGAAGGAGGAATCGGTTCGTACGTGAGGCATTTAAATCAAAATAAAGAAACTCTTAGCGAAATTATTCATATTGAAAAGGAGGCGCCGGAAGGTTTGATTGATGTCGCGCTTCAATACACGCAGACTTTCAATGAACACGTTTCCACTTTTGCGAATACGATTTTTACTTCAGAAGGCGGCATGCACTTAACAGGTTTTAGATCCGCTTTAACAAGGACTTTGAATAACTACGCGCGTAAGAATGATCTCTTAAAAGAAAAAGACGAAAATCTCACTTCTGATGATGTGCGAGAAGGTTTAACCGCGATTGTTTCTGTGAAAATTCCGTCTCCGCAATTTGAAGGCCAGACAAAAAGCAAGCTCGGCAACGCGGAAATCCGTACAGCTGTTGAAACTGTATTTGGTGATGCGTTTGAAATTTATCTTGATGAGCATCCAAGCGAAGGCCGTGCGATTTTAGGAAAATGTATTTTGGCTGTTCGGGCTCGGCTTGCGGCGCGCGCGGCGCGCGATTCGGTTCTGCGCAAAGGCTTGCTCGAAGGAATGATGCTGCCGGGAAAATTGGCTGACTGCACATCTAAAGATTCAAAAAATTCAGAGTTGTTTATAGTGGAGGGCGACTCCGCTGGAGGTTGTTTGGCCGGCGATACAAAAATAGCCCTTGCTGACGGCAGAAATATTGCATTTAAAGAATTGATTAGAGAATACCAAGAAGGCAAAAAGAATTATTGCTATACCATTGGTAAAAATGGCGAAATCAACATTGCTTTAATTGAAAATCCGAGAAAAACAAAGAAAAACGCCGAAGTTGTAAAAATTATTTTGGACAATAATGAGAAAATTGTTTGTACTTCTGATCATAAATTTATGTTGAGAGATGGCAGTTATAAAGAGGCCAAAAATCTTACATCCAACGATTCTTTAATGCCATTATATAGAAAATATTCTGAAATTGGCGGCAGGATAACTATCGAGGGTTATGAGATGGTCCTTAGCCCGAAGATACATAAGTGGATTTTTACTCATTTGTTTTCTGACAAATACAATATAGAAAATGACATTTACTCAAAAGAAAACAGCGATATTGTGCATCACATAGACTTTAACAAACTCAATAATAACCCCGACAATTTAATAAAAATGTCAAAAAAAGATCATTTGCTGCTGCATGCGAGAATACTGGAAAAAACCCTTCATCGTGAAGATGTGAAAGAAAAGTGTAGAAAAAATCACCAGACCAAAGAATTTCGAGCGAAAATAAAAGAAATAATGATAAGGCCGGAGATGAGGAAAATGTTGAGCGAACGCGCTAAAAAACAATGGAGCAATGATGAATATAAGCGATATATGGTTAAGAAATTTTTGGAATTTTATAATAATAATGCTGGTTATAGAGAAAAAAATAAAAAGCTGTTGCTAGAAGTCCAGCAAAAATATTGGTCTGATGGAAAAAATAAAAAGAAGCAGGCTGAAAAAGTGAGAGAATATTTCAGAAATAATCCGGATCAGAGAAAATGGCTTTCCGACCTTGCAAAAAAACAATGGCAGAATCTTGATTTGTTAAATTGGAGAAGCGAAAAGACAAAAGAACAATGGACGGCGGCTTTCAGGAAAATAAGAAGAACTGCTTATAATCAAACCTATTTAAAAAAGGCTTTGGCGGTATTGCATGATATTTATAAAAAAAGCCATAAGATAGATAAGGCCGTCTACAACAAAATAAGAAAACTTACAAAAGATAAAAATCTGATTAGATATGAAACTATTCGTGATCGATTTTTTAATGGAAATGAGGCGGAATTCAAAGAAGCGATTCTCGATTATAACCACCACGTAAAAGACATAATTTTATTGAAAAGAAAAATCGATGTTTATGATTTGGAGGTTTCTGAAACGCATAATTTTGCTCTTTCATCCGGTATTTTTGTTCATAATAGCGCGAAGCAGGGCAGAAACCGCGAATTTCAGGCAATCTTGCCTCTCCGTGGAAAAATTTTGAATGTTGAACAGGCGCGAATGGATAAAATGCTGCAGAATGCGGAAATAAAGGCGCTTGTTATTGCGCTTGGCGTTGGTATTGCTGAATCGTTTGATGTTTCAAAGCTTCGTTACGACCGCGTTGTGATTATGACAGATGCTGATGTTGACGGCGCGCATATCCGCACGCTTTTGCTTACAATGTTTTACCGCTATTTCAAGCCGATTATTGAAACAGGACATTTATACATAGCTCAGCCGCCGCTTTATAAAATCGCTTCAGGAAAAAGTGTTCAATACGTTTACTCTGATGTGGAAAAAGAACAGGTTTTGACTGGTTTCGGAGCGCAAAAAGTTTCAATGCAGCGCTATAAAGGTCTTGGCGAAATGAATCCGGAACAATTGTGGGAAACAACAATGGATCCTGCCAGACGCACCATGCATCAAGTGACAATCGCGGATGCTGAACGCGCTGACATGGTTTTTGATACTCTCATGGGCAGTGAAGTTATGCCGAGAAAAAAATTCATCCAGGCGCACGCAAAGAAAGTACGGAATCTTGATATTTAAGGCTTTTTCCTCTCCAAGTCCTGTTGATTTCTTTTTTAGTGATGCTATAATCGCTCCGTTAAAATCGAAAGGGGGTAGCAATATGGAAATCAGAGTTACTAAAAATCAGAAAGAATCCACGGAAAGGCTCATTGCGCGCTTTACTAAAAAAGTGCATAAAAGCAGGCTTTTAATTGATCTAAAGGAAAAAAGATATTGGTCTAAGCCAAAATCAAGGCGTGTTGTGCGGAAAGCCGCGATAATGCGTGAAATGTACAGAAAGAAAAAAGAAAATACAAAATATTATTAATGATTGTTATATTTCTGGCGCGATTTTATTAATCGCTTATTTTTTATGCGTATAAAAGAAGCTTTAGTGTTAGGCAAAAAAACATTGTCCGGCAGGCAATGCGCTTTATTGGAAACGCAGATTTTACTTATGCATTTGTTGAAACTTAGCCGTGAAAAATTATTCATGGAACCGGAAAAAGAATTGAATAAACGCGATGAAGCGCGTTTCAAAAAATTCTTACGTATGCTGACAGCCGGCTATCCAATTTCGTACATTACGGGCGAGAAAGAATTTTATGGCGAGAAGTTTTTTGTTGATAAAAATGTTTTGATTCCAAGGCCGGAAACAGAACTTTTGGTTGATGAAACAATCAAAATTATTAAGAAAAATTTCTTCGGAAAACGCGTCTCAATCGCGGATGTTGGTTCCGGCAGCGGCTGTGTTGGAATTAGCATTGCGAAGAATTGTACGAATGTTTTTGTGATTGGCGTTGATATTCCTGTTTCAGCCTTGAAAATCGCTAGAAAAAATGCGCGAAAACTTGGCGTTAGCCGTCGCGTAAAATTTATTCAAAGTTCCTTGCTGAATAAATTATTTGATCAAAAAATAGATATTATTGTTGCGAACCTGCCTTATATCGGCACAAAAAAATATAATTTCGTTGAAAGGAATGTGCGGAAATACGAGCCACACGAAGCGCTTTACGCAGGCAAAAACGGACTAAGGTTGTATGAAAAGTTTTTCAAACAGGTTGCTGCGCTTAATCATCCGCCAAAATTTATTCTTGGAGAATTTGGATATGGTCAGGGGAAGGAGCTTCGACTGATGTTGAATAAATATTTTGTTCAAGGAGCGGGACTGGCGCAAGCGCGATCGGCGCGGAGTACAAAACCTGGCGCAAAATACGAAATCAAAAAAGACTATGCTGGAATTGAAAGAATCTTTATAATCAATCTGTCATGAATATCAAAGCAAACATTCAAAAATTAGAAAAAGAATATGAAGCTTTGCAGGCTGACCTTTCGAAACCAGAAGTTTCTTCAAATCCTAGCCGGCTTAAAGAAATCGGATTGCGGTTAAAACAGCTTGGTCCAGCCATGGAATTGATTCAAAAATTGGCCAAAGCTGAAAAGAATTTAGTTGATGCTGAAACGATTCTTTCTGCAAATCCAGAGCGTGATCTTGAAAAACTCGCGAAAGAACAGCTTGAAACCGCCAAAACCGATATTGAAAAATTGAATGAAAAACTTAAAATTGAACTTTTGCCAAAAGATATTAATGATGAGAGAAGTTGTATTGTGGAATTGCGCGCTGGAGTTGGCGGAGAAGAGGCAGCGCTTTTTGCTTCTGATTTGGCGAGAATGTATATGAGATGGGCGGAAAAACACAGATTTAAAACCGAGATTTTGAGCGGAAGCGAGGCTGAAGCAGGCGGCGCAAAAGAATTAATTTTCAAAATTTCAGGAGAAGGTGCGTACGGAAAAATGAAGTATGAAAGCGGTGTTCATCGCGTTCAAAGAATTCCTACCACAGAAGCGCAGGGGAGAATTCATACTTCAACAGCGACTGTAGCGGTTTTGCCGGAAGTTGAAGAGATTGATTTTAAAATTAGTGAAAAAGATTTGAGAATTGATGTTTATAGATCGTCAGGAGCTGGCGGCCAAAGCGTTAATACCGCTGATTCTGCTGTGCGAATTACGCATATTCCTAGCGGCGTTGTTGTAGCATGCCAAGATGAACGAAGCCAATTGAAAAATAAATCTAAAGCAATGGCGATTTTGCGCGCGAGATTGTATACATTTGAAGAAGAAAAACGCATGAAAGAAATTGGCGAAGCGCGTTCGATTCAAATCGGCACTGGCGATAGATCTGAAAAAATCCGCACATATAATTATCCGCAGGACAGAGTGACGGATCATCGCGTAAAAATGAGCTGGAGCAATTTGCCTTCAATTATGGACGGCGATATTGATCCGATTATTGAAACAATGATTTTGAGCGATCAGGCAGCGAAACTGAAAGCGGGGAAATAAATCCCGCGGCGTCTAAACAACAAAATGGCAGCCGAGGCTTTTTTTGCGTTTGATTGCGGCTTCTATTATTAGGCGCGCGACCGTTAGCATATTTTTTACTTCAGCGATTTCAATGTTGGTAGTGCTGGCTGGCAAAAGTTTTTCGAGGCGCCGTAATTCAACCAGCGTTTCGCGCAGGCGCGATTTTGAGCGAAGGATGCCGACATTATTCCACATTAGAGTTTTGATTTCTTCTTTGATCACGCGCGAAGCGCACGTTTGTGAAGAACTGATTTTTGTAAGATGCAGCGCAGGTTTGTTGACTGTTTTGATTTCATCGCGTTTGATTTTAATTTTTTCTGCTGCGTGTTCACTGAATACCATTGCTTCAAGCAGAGAATTTGAAGCAAGCCGATTCGCGCCGTGAACGCCAGTGCAAGCCATTTCACCGAGGCAGCAGAGATTTTTTATATTGGTTTCGCCGTTCAAATTTGTTTTTACTCCGCCGCAAAGATAATGCGCAGCAGGAGTAACTGGAATTTTGTCGCGGGTTAGATCAAGGCTGTATTTTTTCTTAAGAGTTGAATAAATTTTTGGAAAACGTTTGCGGATAAATGCCGCGTTTTTGTGCGAAATATCAAGATAAACAGGGCCGAGTTTTTGCTGGGAATATATTTCACGCGCAACAATGTCGCGCGGTGCGAGTTCGGCTAGCTTATGCGCATGACACATAAATCTTTCGCCTTTTGAATTTATTAAAATCGCACCTTCACCGCGCAAAGATTCTGACAGCAAAAATAAAGGTTTTCTTTCAATCGCAAGCGCTGTTGGATGAAATTGTATGAATTCCATATCCTGCGTGAGTGCGCCTGCTTTAAATGCCATAGCAATTCCGTCAGCAGTCGCGATTTCTGGATTTGTTGTGTATTTGTAGATTTGGCCGATGCCGCCGGTTGCAAGAATTACTGCGCGAGAAAAAACATCAATCACGCGATTATTTTTTATCACGCGAACTCCGTAGCACATGCGATTTTTGGCTATTAAATCCAGCGCAAACGTATTTTCCCAAATTGTAATATTCGGATTTTTTTCAACTAATGCGACGAGAGTTTTTTCAATTTCTTCGCCAGTGCGATCTCCTGCGTATGCGATTCTGTTTTTTGAATGGCCTCCTTCACGCGTTAATGCAAGTTTTTTTTCAATAATTTCGAATTTTACACCAAGATTCATCAGCTTTTTTATGGCTTCAGGACCGTGTTTTACCATAAATTTAACCGCTTCGCGGTTGTTATGAAAACATCCGGCAATCATTGTGTCTTTCACGTGTTTTTTGAAATCATCGGTTTTCGCGAGAACAGCCGCGATTCCGCCTTGTGCAAAGTTCGTGCTGGATTCAATGAGGCGTTTTTTTGTGATAAGCAAAACCTTACCGAATTCAGCGATATTCAGCGCCGCGTTGAGACCCGCGATTCCGGAGCCAACAATTATAAAATCAGTTTTCATGCGTTTGAATTATAGCATACCAAACGGGTTTGTGAATTTTCCGTACCAGTACGGAAAATGGATTGATTATCGTTTTTTGTTATAATATTCATATGTTTATTGATACGCACAGCCATTTGGATTTTCCGGAATTTAAAGCTGATATTGAGCAGGTGATTAAGCGTGCTCAAAATGCCGGCGTTGGTAAAATAATCAATGTCGCGTGCGATTTAAAAACTTGCGAAACTGCGAGCGGCCTTAGCAGAAAATACGATTTTATTTATTCGACTTTGGGATTGCATCCGTATGAATCGCGCTTTGTTACGCCTGAATTGATGAATAATTTTTTTGAACAGGTAGAAGCAGATGCGAAAGGCGGCGCGGCGAAAGACGGTGAAGCGGCCAGTGGCAGAAAAATTGTCGCGATCGGCGAATGCGGTTTGGATTATTTCAAAGCTAAAATTCCGTACGAAGAACAAATCCGCGCTTTTCAGCTTCAACTTGAGCTTGCTCAGCGTGCAGGCTTGCCAGTTATTATCCATTCACGAAATTCCGAAGCGGATGTACTTGAGATTTTGAAAGAATTTTCTGATGTGCGGTTTGTTTTTCATTGTTACGGCGGCAATATAGAAAACGCCGGCAAAATTTTAGATGCTGGCGGCATGATTTCGTTTACAGGTGTCATCACTTATCCAAAAGCGGAAAATATTCGCGATACAGCAAAATACGTTCCGCTCGATAGAATTATGTCGGAAACAGATTGTCCTTATCTCGCGCCGCAGAAATATAGAGGAAAGCGCAATGAGCCGGCGTATGTTGTTGAAGTTGTGAAAGAAATCAGCCGTGTGAAAAATTTACCATTGGAAAAAACTGAATCAGCGCTTCAAAAAAACGCAGAGGAGTTTTTTGGGATTTAAAAAGCTTGCATTGTTTTCCGATTTATGTATAATACCTTTCCTATCATAATAACCATTAAAATATGTCATTAGATTCAGCAGAAACCAGATCGATTGAAGGTTACAATTTTCCCGAAGAAGTAAAGGTTACCGAGCATGTAACTCAAGACAAACTTAAAATTGGCGATGTGTTTTTTACATTTGCTATTAGCCAAGAAGATGATTGTATAGGTGTTTTGAATGAGATCGAAACCTCAGAACGCGGCAATAATTTTTATTATTTTACAAGTTATAATCCACAAACAGGTGCATTCAAAAAAGAAAAAGTGGGTAGTAATTTAATACACGGTGTTTATTTGTTAGAAGTTCTGCCCGGATTTTTAAAAGCTAGAAAAGAATAGCAAAAAATTTGAACTTTAACCGGTTAAAGTTTTCAATGCTTCATTTATTGTTTTTACATGAACAATTTCCGCTTTTGATGAGATTTTTTCTTTTGTCTGCGGAATAATGATTTGTTTAAATCCGAGTTTTTCAGCCTCGTTAATGCGGCGCTGGAGTTGCGTTACTGGTCGAATTTCGCCAGTGAGTCCGACTTCGCCAATTGCTGCGAGATCATGCGCTAGGGGAGTTTTTTTCACTGACGATGCGATCGCGAGTAAAACAGCAAGATCAGCCGCAGGGTCAGTCAATCTCATTCCGCCCGCGACATTTATAAAAACATCCTGATTTTGCATGCGCAATCCCGCGTGTTTTTCAAGAACAGCAATCAACATTTGCAGTTTATTAAAATCAAATCCGTTCGCAGTGCGTTTTGCGTAACCAAAGTTTGTGTAATTTGTAAGCGCTTGGATTTCGATTAGAAACGGCCTAGTGCCTTCTATTGCGACCGTGACTGCTGTCCCGGTCGCGTGTTCACTGCGATTTCCCAAAAATATTGATGATGGATTTTTGACTTCAGTTAGCCCTTTTTCATTCATTTCAAAAACGCCGACTTCATTTGTTGAGCCGAATCTGTTTTTTATACCGCGCAGAATACGTAGATTTTGGTAGCGTTCGCCTTCTATATAAAGAACAATATCAACAATGTGTTCGAGGGTTTTTGGCCCGGCCAATGAACCATCTTTTACAACATGGCCGATAAGAACAATCGGAATTTTCCGGGTTTTCGCGAAATTAATAACAGCCTCAGCGCAGACCTTTACTTGATTCGCTGTGCCTGCGACTGAAGGAATTTGTTCGCTTGAAATTGTCTGAATTGAATCAAGAATTGCGAAATCAGGTTTTTCAGCTTCAAGGGTTCCGAGTACTTCTTCGAGGCTGTTTGTTGAAATCATTTGAATATTTTCAGATGTGATATTTAGCCGATTCGCGCGGAGCGAAATTTGATCAAGAGATTCTTCGCCGGAAATATAAAGAACGGATTTATCCTGGCGTGCGATTGTTTCGCATAGTTGAAGCGTGATTGTTGATTTGCCAATTCCTGGCTCGCCGCTAAGCAAAATTACGCTTCCTGAAACAATTCCGCCGCCGAGTACGCGATCAAGTTCCTCAATATTGGTTTTTATTCGTGAAAATTCTCGTCCTATTTGTGTGAGTTTGCGCGGAGAAATTGCCTTGAGCCCGGCTGTTCTTTTTGGCAAACCAGTTGTGATTGTTTCTTCTTTGAAAGTATTCCACTGCTCGCACGAAGGGCATTTTCCAATCCATTTGTTTGTTTGGTATCCGCACGAACCGCAGAGGAATATTGTTTTGATTTTCATAGCCTACGATTTTAGGAGTTTATCATACACCGCACTTGTTTTTTCTGCCATAATTTTCGCGTCAAATTTTTCCTTAACAATTCCATATCCTGCTTGAGTAAATTTTTTGTTCAGGTCTGGATGCGCGAGTAAATTTTTTATTGCTTTGGCCAGCGCATCAGCATTAGCAGGCGGCACGAGCAAACCATTATGATTATTTTCGATTATCTCTGGAACGCCGCCCGAATTTGTGCTTATCACAGGCAGCTTTGCTGCCCCTGCTTCAAGCAACACGAGGCCGAAGGCCTCATGCAAAGAAGGCAGCACGAACAAATCAGCAGATGCCATTAATTCAGGAACATTATTGCGTTGGCCAAGAAATTTAACATAACTCTTTATACCCAAATTTTTTGCCAGTTCTTCGAGCTGGCGTGTCTGTTTCCCGTTTCCGACAACAACTAGAATAGGGGACGGTTCTCTATCGAGAACCGTCCCCGTTTTCACGTCGCTGATTTTTGCAAAAGCCTGAATCAAATATTTAATGCCTTTGCGCGGATGAAGCTCCGCAACACAGAGAATTATTTTATTGTGCTGGCTGGCGCCAAAAACCTCTTTTCTATATTTTTCGCGATCAACAAAATTTGCGAGACGATTTTCAAATTCATCAATATCAATTCCATTGTGCACAACCGTGATTTTGTCTGCCATATGCGAATAAGCCGCACTTAAGAACTTTTTATTTTCTTCAGAAATTGCGATTATGGCTGAAACATTTTTTAACAAATATTTTTTGATGATATTTTTGAGCGTTGAAATTTTACCTGGGTCGTGTTCGGTAATCACAAGCGGAATTTTTGCTGAACGCGCGGCCAAATACGCGTATCGGCAGCTTGCTGGATTCCAGACGTGTGCATGGATCAAATGCGCGTTAGATTCTTTAATTGCGCGCCGCAATTGAAAATAATGCCGCGGATCGTGTTTGTGCAGGGCGCTGATGCGGAAAACTTTTTTGCCAAGCCGTTCGAAATTTTCAGCAAGCGCGTCAATCGATTTTTGGGCTGAGCAGGCGAGAGAAATATTGTAGCGCGCCGCGTCCAAAAACTTCGCAAGCAAAACCATCTGGCGTTCAGCGCCGCCATAAATCGGGGTATCAGTATAAAACAAAATATTTTTCATCGCGGATAATAATATCAGAAAATCAGCAAATCAGGACTTGACATTTTTACGATATTAATTAAAATACATTCTTAATAACTAACGGCACCCAAACCCCCAAATTTGAACGGTCAGTTTTTTTTCTTCCATTTCGTTCGTTGGGCATTTTTTCGTTTTCGCTC
>JACRIA010000019.1 GCA_016215735.1 Candidatus Peregrinibacteria bacterium | reverse complement strand
GCCGCAGAAAAACCAGCGGTATTAAATTTGAAGTAGAATCTGTTGTGGCGCGCGACGTGAAAGCGATAATTTATTTTGTGCTGGCTGTTATTTTTGTTTTGAGTTTGCGCGGAAATTTTGGCGTTGTCGGAGACATGATAATTGGCATATTCAAGCCGATTTTTGGATGGGGAATATACGCGGTGCCGGTTTTGCTTGTTGCGGCTTCTATTATGATGTTCTTCGCTAAAAAAATTCAGCTTGGTTTGTCGCGAATGCTGGGACTTGGCCTGATGATGCTTTCGGTTCTTAGCATTTTTCATTTATCAGTTGGAATGGAGGATCTATATCAAATCGGAAGAGAAGGCGCATACGGCGGACTCATTGGTTTTGTGACGAATTTTGTGTTCAGACAAATTTTGCGCATCGGTCATTTTGGCTCGAGCATAGTATTTTTGGCGATTTTTGTCATAGGCGTTTTATTCGCGTTTTCAATCTCATTCAGCCAGTTTATAAATTTCTTTAGGCCCGGAGTTAAATTAAAAAGAGTGCATGACCAAAGTGAGGAGGATAGAGAAAGTAATGACAGGGAACCAGAGATTTTCGTGAGCAGAAAGCCGCTTGATGAAGCAATCGAAGATTCTATCGAGGAAGCGGAGCGTGAAATTGAAATGAGAGTTGAAGAAAAAAAAGCTTCGAGCGCGACTCGGAGCGCGAAAGATAAAGCCATTGATCTGCGAGATGAAAAAGAGGAAGTCGGCGCTGGCGCGCCGGTGGAATGGAAATTCCCAGCTTTTGATATTTTGAGTCCGGCTGCGAAAACAATCGCGTCCGATGAGAATTTTTTAAAAGATAATGCTGATAAAATCCGCAACAAACTTGAACAGTTTGGAATTGAAGTTACGATGCATGAAATTCACGTGGGGCCGACAGTTATCCAATATACTTTGCGGCCTTTTGAAGATGTAAAATTATCAAGAATTACTGCTCTCAAAAATGATTTGGCGCTTGCATTAGCCGCGAAATCAGTGAGAATAGAAGCGCCGATTCCGGGAAAATCGCTTGTTGGCGTGGAAGTTCCGAATGAACATCGTTCAATCGTTCATTTGCGCGAAATTTTAGAAAGCAAAGAATTTCAGGATATTGATTCGCCGCTCCGAATTCCGCTTGGTCGTGATGTTTCCGGCAAAGCTGTTGTTGATGATTTGGCTTCGATGCCGCATCTATTAATTGCCGGCGCCACAGGAAGCGGAAAATCAGTTGGAATAAATAGTTTACTGCTTGGCCTGCTTTATCAAAATTCGCCGGTGGAGCTTAAGTTAATCATGATTGATCCGAAACGGGTTGAATTGAGCACTTATAATAATCTTCCATATCTGCTTACGCCGATTGTTACGGATATTGAGAAAGCTACCATTGCCTTGCGATGGGCTGTTGCGGAAATGCACAGAAGATACCAGCTTTTTACAGAAACAAAACACAGAAATATCGGCGATTACAATAAAGATCCAAAAATGATTGATAAAATTCCGAGAATTTTAGTTGTGATAGATGAATTAGCAGAGTTGATGATGGCGACAAAAAATGAGGTTGAATTTTCAATATGCAGAATCGCGCAAATGGGCCGTGCTGTCGGGATTCATCTTGTTGTCGCGACGCAGAGGCCGAGCGTTGATGTTATCACAGGTTTGATTAAAGCGAATATTCCGGCGAGAATCGCGTATGCGGTTAGTTCACAGATTGATTCGCGCACAATTCTTGACGGAATGGGCGCAGAAGATTTGCTTGGCAAAGGCGATATGCTTTATCTTCAGCCGGGAATGAACAAACCGGTCAGGATTCAAGGTATTTACGTTTCTCCGCAGGAAATTGATGCTGTCACGAGCTTTATAAAGATAAATAATGAGGCGGCTCCGGATTACAATGAAGCGATTACAGCCAGAGAAACAGCAGAGGCAGAAGTTCACGGCATACCTGAAAGCGTTTTTGCGGAAGGTGAAGATGTGAGCGATGAAATTTTGTATAAAGAAGCTTTGCGCGTGATTTATGAACACAAAAAAGCGTCCGCGTCTTTGCTTCAGAGACGTTTGAAACTTGGCTACGCGCGCGCCGCGAGAATTTTGGATTTATTGGAAAAAGACGGATACATTGGGCCTGTGCAGGGTGCGAAGCCGAGAGATATTCATTTTGATAAGATAAAAATTTAATTATGCCGCGAGTTCTCGTTACAGGCGGAGCAGGTTATATTGGTTCGCATTGTGTTCGAGCGCTTGTGAAAGCCGAATATGATGTTTCGATTTTGGATGATTTGTCGAATGGCCATGAAGAATTTGTACCGAAAGGAGTGAAATTGTTTAAGGTTGATATTTGTAATCCTGTTGATGTGGATGCGGTTTTTTCAGAAAAGCAGTTTGACGCTGTAATGCATTTTGCGGGGCGGCTCGAAGCGGAATTATCAATGGAAAAGCCAGAAGAATTTTTTTACGTGAATTGCGTTGGCGGGTTTAATTTGTTAGAAGCGATGCGGCGGCATGGGGTTAAAAAAATTATTTTTTCATCGAGCGCGGCGGTTTATGGAGAGCCAAAAGAAATTCCAATCAAAGAAAATGCCGAATTGAAACCAATCAATAATTATGGTACGACCAAGCTGATTTTCGAGCAGATGCTTGAGATGTATAGAAAAAGCTACGGATTTTCGTATGTTGCTTTGCGGTATTTTAATGCAGCTGGCGCGGATCCTGAAGGCGGGATAGGGGAGGCGCATAATCCTGAAACGCATTTGATTCCGAATATTTTGAAAGCCGCGAAAGAAAGTAGTGAATTTCATTTATTTGGCACGGATTATCCGACAAAAGATGGAACTTGCGTGCGCGATTATATTCATGTCTGCGATTTGGCTGACGCGCATTTGCTCGCGCTGAAATATCTGGGGGACGGAGGCAGTTTCGGCAAAGAAACAGGCGCCTCCGGCGCTGTCGCCGAAATTTTTAATCTTGGAAATGGCGCGGGATATTCAAACCGCGAAGTTATTGATGCGGTGAAGCGCGTTACCAACAAAAACTTCAGCGTGATTGAAAAACCCCGGCGCGAAGGCGACCCGCCGGTTTTAATCGCGGATTCCAGCAAGGCCGCGCGCATTCTCGACTGGAAACAAAAATTTTCAAAAATCGAGCAAATGGTTGAGACGGCATGGAGATTTGAAACTTCAAAATAGCACCCATCTTTTATTAGACAAAATTTGCTGTCTATGTTATAATTTATATATGAATGGTAATAAGAATAATATCCTGCCAGGAAGTGAAATTGTACCTGATGATTCGACAAATATTGAAACAGTACAATCTAAAAAAGTTGAAAGCAATATCACTGAAACACGCGACAAAGTTGCGCAGGTTGAAGATCACGCAAAATTAAGAACTTTTGAAGATGTCATTTCAGCTTATGAGTTTAATAATGTTTTAAAGAATAAGTCTCTGCTTACAATCAGAGACATGCTAGTTTACAAGAATACAGACAAAGCAGTAAAGCAAAAAGTCATTCAGGAACTGTTAAGAATGTATTTAGATGAGACTAATATAGGGCAGGAACGTAATGAACCAGGAAGAAAAACACCCGGATATTGTTCTTTAGAATTTTTACAAAAAACTTATAATTTAATTCAGGCATACGCTGATTATTTTGGCGAATTAACTGATAAATCTGTTTATTTAAGTTTTCTTAAATCAATTGCCGATGAGGCCGAAAGGCCGTTTAAATATTTTATAAATAAAGACCATGATGAGCCTCTGTGGTATGCTAATCATCTTGAAGGATATTTGGAGTTATTAAAAAAAATAGATCCGGTTGTCAAAGTAGAAAACTTGCAAAAATATCCAGAAGAAGCCAAAAAATTTATCGCAGACATAATATATTGGAAAATAGAAAGATCATTTTTTGAAACCACTGAAACCGACAATCGCAATAAAACAGAAATTTTAGAATTAGCGCATAAACAAGGCATTAAGCTTCCAAGCGAAAAAGAAATTTGGGAACGGGACGTCAACATATCCGCGAATAAATTATCAAGTCTTGTAAGTGCGTTGGAAGAACAGGCAAAGTCAACATTTCTCATCTCTTCACCAAAAGACATAGAAGAAGAACTGGATTTTTTAGAAAAAGCGCTAGAAAAATTTGCAGAAATAAAATTGCGTGATAGTACTGACATTGTAAATTTTATTAGTAACGTTAAAAAACGCATAGAAGCTGCAAGAAATTTTAATTTGAATGTCGTGACTGAAATTAAATTACGGAATTTAATATCTGCTATCGAGTCAGAGGATGAGAAAAGATTACAAAGTGAACTATGGAAGTCAGAGGATTTTTTTTCACGTTTAGAAGGCCGAAATTTAACAGAATTTATAAAGAAAATCAGTGATTTTAAAAAAGAAAAAGTTGATAATAAAATAATTGCGATAACAAAAGAAGTTGCGGAAGATCTTGCGAAAGCAAAAGAATTGGGTTTAAAGCTAACTGTCTATGGAAAATTGAGGGCGATTCTAGAAAAATTTATTGCGGAGCATGCAATTACTTAAACACTTGAATTGTTATGCCTTAATCACTCTGTTGTCTTTCCGTCAAAACTAGCTTCATTCTCCTCGGCTTCTTTTTTTGTCATCCGTACAATTCCGTCTTTATGATGAGCCGGCGAATAAATGGTGTAGAGTTTTAGGTCTTCTGTATCAGAAATATTGATAACGTTATGCTGCGTTCCAGCCGGTACAATAATCGCGGAGCCGTCTTGAATCGTGTATTCATTTCCGTCAATCACACATTTGCCTTGTCCTTTTTCAAAGCGGAAAAACTGGTCATTATCAGGATGCACTTCTATGCCGATTTCTTCTTTTGGCTTCAAACCCATCAGCACTAATTGGCTGTGCTTGCTGGTATAAAGCACTTTGCGGAAATTGTTATTTTCCAAAGTGCTTTTTTCAATGTTGGAATTAAATCCTTTCATAGTTTTATTGTTATGAATTGATTTCACGCTCCGCAGCATTTTTTGTACTTTTTTCCGCTTCCGCACGGGCACGGATCGTTTCTGCCGATTTCTGGCGCGGATTTTATCGCGCCCCCGCCGCCTCGCGTTTGTGCGCTGCTGCCGACTTTGATTACACGCGGCTCAGTGGTAAGCGCACTCGCACCGCCTGTAAGCGTTGATTCAATCTGATCTTCATTTGTCATTATATTTGCCGCCGGCCGTTCTTGTATTGCAATTCTTTGCGGAGCGATTTGTCGAAGAGGTATCTTGAATAAAGTTATTACTGTATTTGAAATTGTGTCAGCCATCATTTTGTTGAACATTTCAAAAGCAGCGTTTTTGTATTCGGTCAGCGGATCTTTCTGGCCGTAGCCGCTTAAAGAAACGCTTTCGCGCAGAGCTGACATATTATCTATATGTTCCATCCACAATATATCGATTGTGCGAAGGTGAACATTTCGTTCAATGTCGCGCATCACCGGAACCGATTCCCGCAGGGAAGCGGTTCCGATATCTGCTAAAATTTTTTCGCGGTTTTCATATTCTTCTTTGAGATATTTTGCCGCGGTTTCTATAAATTTTTCCTGTTTTGAAATCGGTTTTAAATCCGCAAGTTTCAATTCTTGCGCCGGTTCAGAGACAAGCGCGCAAATTTCAGCGTGGATTTTTTCATAATCCCATTCATAAACATCGCGCGCCTCTGTATGATTCCGCACAAGATTTTCAGCAAATTCTGAAATACAATTCATTATGTCGGTGCGAATATTCGCGCTTTCAAGAATTTTGCGTCTGCGCGAGTAAATAATTTCGCGGTGAATATTTATAATATCGTCGTATTGAACAAGATGTTTTCTGATATCAAAATGGTGGCCTTCAACTTTTTTCTGCGCGCTTTCAATCGCTCCGCTTATCATCCGATTTTCAATCGGCATGTCATCCGGAATTTTCAAAATATCCATCATTCTTTTTACGCGATCTGATCCGAACAATCGCATTAAATCGTCTTCCATCGAAACATAAAATTGGCTTTCGCCAGGATCGCCTTGGCGGCCGCTTCTACCGCGGAGTTGATTGTCGATGCGCCTTGATTCATGGCGTTCAGTGCCGAGAATAAAAAGCCCGCCGAGATCCGTGACGCCGAGCTCGAGCTTAATATCCGTGCCGCGTCCAGCCATGTTTGTCGCGATCGTTACAGCGGCCTTTTGGCCAGCGTCCTTGATAATTTCAGCTTCCTTCTCGTGAAATTTCGCGTTTAAAACTTTATGCGGAACTCCTTCAATAGTTAGCATTTTGCTTAAAACTTCTGATTTTTCAATTGAAATTGTGCCGATAAGAACAGGCTGTCCTTTTTTATGCAATTCTTTTACAGAGGCCACAACTGCCTTAAATTTTCCGATTTGATTTTTGTAAATTGAATCAGGATGATCGCGCCTTATCATTGGTTGATTTGTCGGAATAATGAGCGTGTCCAAGCCGTATATTTGCAAAAATTCATCAGCTTCTGTCGCGGCAGTGCCTGTCATACCCGCCAACTTTTTGAAAAGTCTAAAATAATTTTGAAATGAAATCGTAGCGAGAGTTCTGCTTTCGCGCTTAACTTCCACATTTTCTTTTGCTTCGATTGCCTGATGAAGACCTTCAGAATAGCGCCGGCCCTGCATCATTCTCCCCGTGAATTCATCAACAATGATGATTTCACCGTCTTTAACAACATAATCAATATCGCGTTTATAGCACGCGTTAGCCTTTAAAGCCTGTTCAATATGATGCACTTCAGAAAAACCCATATCAGTATAAATATTTTCAACGCCGAGAAAATTTTCCATTTTAGCGATTCCTTGTTCAGTCAAAACCGCTGTTTTCATTTTTTCATCAATCGCATAGTCTTCTTTTTCATGAAGCTGGCTAATCAAGCGGGAATATTTAATATATTTTTCAGTTGATTCTTCAGCTGGCGCGGAAATAATAAGAGGAGTACGCGCTTCATCAATCAAAATCGAGTCAACTTCATCAACAATCGCGTAATATAAATCAGCCTGTGTGACGCGGTCGAGCGATACTGCCATATTGTCGCGCAGATAATCAAAGCCGAATTCATTATTCGTGCCGTAGACAATGTCGCAGGAGTAAGCGTGTTTTTTTTCTTCTTCGTTTTGGCCGTGTTTTGTAACACCGACATTAAGGCCGAGAGTATTGTAAATTCCACCCATCCATTCAGAATCGCGGCTAGCCAAGTATTCATTAACAGTTACGATAAAAACATGGCGGCCTGTGAGCGCGTTTAAATACGCTGGCATCACACAAACAAGAGTTTTGCCTTCACCAGTTTTCATTTCAGAGATTTTGCCTTGGTGCAGGACAATTCCGCCGATGAGCTGGACATCAAAAGGCACCATATCCCAGGTTATTTCGTTCCCGCGCACAACCCATTTTTTGCCTAAACTTGTGCGGCACGCGTATTTCACGAGCGCAAAAGCTTCGGGCAGCAAATCATCAAGATTTTCTTTCCCCTCTGCGAGGCGGTTTTTGAATTCTTCGGTCTTGCGCGGAATATCCTCCGGCTTGAGATTTTTCTGATAATCCTCCTCGATGCGGTTTATTTTATGAACGATCGGCCAGAGCTTTTTGATTTCTTTGGCATTGCGGTCGCCTAAAATGAAGTTGATGATTTTGTGAATCATACTTTTGTATTATAGCAAAAATCTGCCTCCGTCCCCAATTATTCCTTGTATCCTTTAAAAAGCGCTGCGAGCGTTTTCAGGAGTATTTTTATATCCAGCCAGATTGACCAGTTTCGGATGTAATAGGCGTCGAGTTTCATTTCGGTTTCAAAATCAAGGTCACTTCGGCCTTTTATTTGCGCCATTCCTGTGACGCCGGGTTTTATTGTAAAGACAAAGCGGTCTGAATTTTTGTATTTTTCAACTTCTTCCGGCAGATGCGGACGAGGACCAACCAAGCTCATGTGGCCGCGCAAAACGCTTAATAGCTGCGGCAGTTCATCAATGCTTGTTTTGCGCAGAAATCTGCCAAGGCGGGTTACGCGCGGATCATTTTTTATTTTTACAAGAGGGGAGTTTTGGCGCAGATTTTGGCTTGCGAGCAATGTGTAGCGCATATCATCCGTGCCTGGCCGCATTGTTCTGAATTTGAAAAATCTGAATGGCTTGCTGTTTTGTCCGATTCTCATAACAGGCGAGCCATTGTCGCGCTGTGAAAATAGAACCGGTCCTTCTGAAGTTGTTTTTATTAAAATTGCACTTGCGAGCATTATTGGCGATGTGATGATGAGTCCGAGCCCAGCGCCTGCAATATCAAATATCCTTTTTGAAACTCTGCCCCAGCCGTCTAGCGGAGTCGGCTTCAATGCTATTATCGGAATGTTGTTGATTTCGTGCACGTCTATATTAGTTTGCTGGGCTTCCACAAGGTCAGGAATGAATCTGTAAATAATTTGATTTTCCCTGCAGAATTGCAGGATGTCGGATTTCTCTATACTGGATTTGCTTTGAATAATTTCATCAATGCGAAGCGATTTGACTGCGGTTTCCAAATCAGCGATTGTTCTTATTCCGTTATCGATCCGTAAAACATTGTATTCTTTTTGTTTTGCCAAAGCAGCGCATACGAGCATTGCTGTTTTCGTTTCGCCTAGCACCATGACATTTATTTTTCCAATGCCAAATCGCAAAAGTACGCGCTGAATTATTTTTATAAAAATGCGGCCGAATGACACGAATACAATTGTAAATAGCCACGTGTAGCCGAGTTCAAGGCGGGAGAAGGGGAATTCTCTTATCACAAAAAAGTAAGCAATTATTGCCATTAACCAGACGCTTGTCGCGACAAAAATTCTCAAAATTTCACGCCAGATTGTTATTGTGATTTTCATTGAATACATTTTGCTGAATACGAAAATCACAAGAAGACCGACTGCAGCAATTGCGCTGAATCTCATATATTCGTTAAAAGGCTGAAAAATTTGAATATCAACAGGAAAACGCAGGCCTGGAATCGGCTCGACAATTTTGCGCAATTCATAAGCTGTAATCGCGGCGCCGAGTATAGCAATAATATCCACTGGGATTTTTAGCAAGCCGAAAATTATTTCACTTCGTTTCATGGGGATATTATAGCATGGGGATTAGAGACGGAGGTGTTTTTGCACGATTTTTCTGATATCTGTTTCGGACCGGTCCAAAACAACATAGTATGTATCGGAAAAAAATGTCAAGATTCCGTCACGTGACGGAAATGGATTAAAAATTTGGCTTATATAAACCGTTTTTTGCAAGCGACACCGTCCTAGGACGGAATCTTGTTAAAGTTTTTATTTTTGCTTTGATATAAAAAAACCGCCAAAATTGTTTTGGGCGAAAGTTCTTCTGTAAGCCGAGTTCTGTTCCCTGCGCTTTTGATGGAGCAGGGCAATGATCATCTATCTAGCTTTCCGCCGAAGCGGAAATATCTTGCGGCGGGAAGATTGGAGTTTCGAAACCGAACTTTTGAGCGGCTTGCGCCGCTGTGCCCTTTCTTTCCACCCCGCCTTGCACTATGTAAGGTTTGCCATATTCCTAGGTTACCCTACGATTTCCCGCTAAGCGGGACTTTTCACCTTTCATCCGCCTAAGGCGGACTAGTATAGTCTCTGTGACACTTTCTCTAGCTGTGGTTTTGTTTGCTGCTTGCGCAGCAGTTTTGGAACACAGCCGACAGGTGTTACCTGTTACATTGTTTCGATAGTGCTCGGACTTTCCTGTCGCCTGAGGCGACCGACCATTCAAAGAACCTTCGCTGCGCTATTCTATAATAAAAAAACTTTTTACGCAAACCTTGATGCTACCCAACCAAATTTTTCATATTTTTTCTTATCGAATCTATCATTCCTTTTATATCTTTTTCGCACTCAATTCGTTGTAATTCTTTGTAATAAATTCTTTTTCCTGGACTATTTGCCCAATTGAAAATTTGTAATTCTTTTGCGGCTTCCGGATCCGCTTTTTGCATAGTTTCCTGCCAAATTTTGAGTGTTTTTAGCGCCTTTTCGCAATGCACACTACAAGGAGTGTGGCAGGTACCCTGTATTTTAGACATATAGTCCTTAATGGATTATGCTCTAAAACATAACCCAAATCGTATGAGCAGATACAAACCCATTTCTCGGGAAGTGCGAGAGGAGATTTTGCG
>JACRIA010000017.1 GCA_016215735.1 Candidatus Peregrinibacteria bacterium | reverse complement strand
GTGCTAAATTGGATAATTTCCCGCTGTAATAATCCAGAAAAAACTAACGCGCTAGAAACGCCGATTGGTTTTGTGCCAACCCTCGACGCGATAAACACAAACGGCTTGAATATATCGCACGAAACTTTGCAGGAACTTTTGAAAATCGATCCCACACAGTGGCGCGAAGAAATCAAAAACCGCGAAGAATTTTTTAAACAATTCAACGATCGTTTGCCAAAAGAAATTATCGAAGAGCAGGAAAAATTAAAAGTAAAATTCCATTGACTTTTTCAATTTTAAAACATGCATTTAAAAATCAAACAAGCAAGAATACAAGTCAAAAAAGGCAATATTTGCACTCAGGAAAAAATAATGAAGGAATTCGGCATTATCTTAAAGTCAAAATCCAAAACACCGCTGCTGCCAAAATCCTATAAACCCCGAACGCCGTAAACGTATGCTTTTGAATAAACTTCAGAAAGAATTTTATCGCAAGAATTGCAACTAGAAACGAAACAATAAATCCAATCGCGAGCACGCCGAATTCTGCACCCGAAAATTCGCCGGCGCTTTTATACAAATCATAGCCGGTCGCGGCCAGCATTGTCGGCACAGCAAGCAAAAAAGAAAACTCGACGATCGTGCGTCGGTTGATTCCTAGCGCGAGACCGCCAATAATAGTGGCTGCAGCGCGCGAAACTCCTGGAATCATAGCAATTGCCTGAAACAATCCGATTAAAAAAGCGTTTTTGTAAGAAATATTGCCCCCGTCCCCGCCCGAAATTGCCCCCGTCCCCATTTTCCGGCTGCGCCAAATTTCAAACAAAATTATCACAGCGCCGCCAATTGCGAGTGCGAGCAAAACAACAGAATCCGCCATCAAATAATTTTTAATCAATTTATAAAAAATCAGCCCAAGAATCGCAGTCGGAACAAAAGCGCAGATAACGCGTTTCAATGTCGCGGCGTCCATAAAAAGCCTGCGCCAATACAAAACCACAACGCTTAAAATCGCGCCAAGCTGTATCGCAATTTCAAAACTTTTCAAAAAATTCGTCTGATCAGCGCCAAGCGCTTTCGCAGTCAAAATCAAATGTCCAGTTGAAGAAATCGGCAAAAATTCAGTTAAACCCTCAACAACCCCGAAAATAATTGAATCAAAATAATTCATATGTCAATAGAGAACCGGTCCCATTATTTAATTATTCCTTTCAAATATTTCACCGCCTCATCCAGCTGCCTATCCTTATTGTTTTTATAATCGTCGTCAGTCATTTTCACTTCAATATCCGGCTTAATGCCGATTTCATCAATATTTTTTCCATTCGGAGTAAGCCATTTCGCAATTGTAATGCGCAAACTGCTTCCGTCGGTGAATTGTTCATATTCCTGCACACTGCCTTTGCCGAAAGTTTGTTCGCCGATAATAATTCCACGTTCCAAATCCTGCACAGCGCCCGCAAGAATTTCCGAAGCAGAAGCGCTTCCAGTGTCAGCCAAAATCACAAGCGGCATGTCGCCTAACCGCCCGCTTCCGTCAGTTTGAATCGGTTCATTTTCATTGCCGCGCTTTTTTATGTAGACAACTGTTTTCTTTCCTTTTATAAATTCTGACAAAATATCAACCGCGATATCAAGATATCCGCCGCCATTCGAACGCACGTCCAAAATTATACCTTTTGGCTCTTTCAAAATGATTTTCTGGGTGATTTCATTTAATTCATTTTTCGTCCGATCGGAAAAATGATTTATCGAAATATAATATATGCCGCTGCCTTTGTCAGTATATGATAAACTCTCAAGTTCTATATTCGCTCTTTTAATCGAAAGCTCAATCGGATTTTCAATATTCTTCCGCAAAACTGTTAATTTGACAGTTGAGCCAGCAGGCCCGCGAATTTTCTTAATTGCTTCAGGCAAAGACATGTCTGAAGTTATTTCGTCGTTAATTTTGAAAATAATGTCGTTCGTGCGAAGACCAGCTTTTTCCGCAGGCGTATCGCGAAAAACACTCACAACCGTGAGAGATTGATTATCAATTGTGAGTTCCGCGCCAATGCCTTCAAGGTCGCCGTTAAGGCTTAATTCAAAATCTTTTGTTTCATTCGGATCAAGAAAAACCGTATAAGGATCTCGTAGAGAATCAGCGAGCCCTTTTATCGCGCCGTAAATCATATTTTTTACAACGATCGCTTTTTCATCAATATATTTTTGCGTAATCAAATCCCACGTTTCCCAAAATAAACTCAAATCAATATTTCTTTTCGCAGAAGGGCACGTTGGAGGAATAGCCGGCTCCGCCAATTTATCTTTATAATACAAATTCGAAGATTCCCATCCAATAAGAAGGCTGAAAATAATTACAAGCGGCAAAAAATAATAGAGGGTTTTGCGGTTCATAGCTTGATTATATCACAAACAAATTCGATGGATTTTGCTTTCTTTGTAGAGTCATTTGTTTCAATAAAAACAGCATTTATCTGGCTGTCGCCGTCAGCAATATCAATTTTATAAGGAAGTTGAGTTATGAAATGGTTGATTATCAATTCTTTTTTGACGCCAATAACAGAATCTATTGGACCGCACATTCCAACATCGCTGATAAAAGCAGTGCCGTTAGGCAAAATCTTTTCATCGCGTGTCGGAACATGCGTGTGCGTGCCGACAAAAACAGCCGCGCGACCGTCAATGTAATGGCCGAATGCGACTTTTTCAGATGTCGCTTCCGCGTGAAAATCAACAAAAACCGCGTCAATGCGTTCGTGGCTAGTTTCTTTTAAAATTCTATCAAAAGCGCGGAAAGGACAATCCACATGATTCCCCATAAAAATACGGCCAAGCAAATTTATCACAAGAATCTTCTGCATCATATTGGTTTCGACAACTTGAAATCCACGGCCAGGAACGCCAACGCCTTCCGGATAATTCGCAGGACGTATAACCGGAAAGTTTTTGTCATTCAAGCGGTCAATATCGTTTTTATGTTTCCATGTGTGATTGCCTGTTGTGAAAAAATCAATCCCAGCCTTGCGCATTTCCTCAATGGTTTCCGCGGTAAAACCAGTGCCGCCAGCCAAATTTTCACCGTTCGCAATTACAATATGGGGCGAGAATTTTTTCTTGAGGCCTGGCAAAGCTTTTTTTACAGCTTCGCGGCCGGGTTTGCTAATAATGTCAGCGAGAAATAAAATTTTCATAGTCTAATTATAAGATAAAATGTCAATAATAGAAATCGATCAGCCGCCGGATCAAAAAACAAAATCTTACGTCGAAAATATCCATCAGTTAGAAATGGCGCAAACAAAAATCAAGCAGTTTTCAAAAGAAAACGATCCTTTTGAAGAAAAAATAAACAATATCATTGATAGAAAAATGCGGAATTTGATTATGGCCATGTATAAAGCCAGAATCGAACCATAGCCATGGGTTCTGCCCCGAGCGCTCGGGGCAGATTTTATTTTATTACTCTCTGGCTTAAAACTCCGTGCGTAAGCACGGAGATGAAGCCAGTCCGCCGTAGGCGGACAAATTCCGCGTTAGCGGAATTTGAAGAGAGTAGCAAAAAACCGCGGGCGTAAGCCCGGGGTTTTTTATATGACCTCCAAAGCGGGCCGCCTGTCATAAAAATTTAATCTTCTATTTAGAAAAATTTTAACTGGTTCCGTTATCATCGCGGCTGCTTTTTAGAGTTCTTTGAAAACAAGGGCAACAACAAGTCCGCTTTAGGCGGACCAACAAAAAAACAAAGGAGGTTTTTATGAAAGGAATTTTTATTATGTTACTTGGTTTTTTGATGTTTTCCTGCGAAGGAAGACAAGTAGGTGATTATTTTTACCACCCCGATGCCGAAAAGCATCAATCTGATGCGTATAAGGCGATCGAGCCGGATGTGTCTGAAGCAAAATCGCAAACCAGCGATGAATACTATTTAGATGCAACGCCGCAGCCAGATACCAGTATCATTCCAGATGATCAGATCTCACAACAGGATGAATACTATTTGGATGCAGCGCCACAGCCAGATATCAACACCATTCCAGACAATCAAATTTCACAGCCGGATGAATATTACACAGACGCAGAAGCGCAAACAGATGGTGAATGCGAGATGCAAGATTCACAGCCGGATGAATATTGTTCTGATGCAGCGCTACAATCAGATAGTAGCGCTATGCCGGATGATCAAATTTCACAGCCAGATATTAACATCATGCCGGATGAATACAACGCAGACACAACACCAGAAACAGCTGAAACTGCGGTCGAAGACATTTTATTCGCGCAGGACGAAATTGAATCAGCACCGGAAGAGATAGTCCAAGACACATCAGAATCAACCCAAGATGTACAGGAAACCGGCCAGGAAGAGATCCCAAATCTCTGCGAATGCACTATTTACACAAATACAACAGTCGGATTTGCTTTTGCATATCCGGAAAACTGGATGATTGTGTATGACGATGGCGTCCGCGTTGATCTCGACAGCAAACCAAACGCAGGCGAGGACGAGACAGACCGCATATATGTTTCCATTGAAGTTATGCAAAACAATACAGGCGGTCCAGACAGTGAATGGATTATGGAATTGATGGAAAGATTTGTTGATACGGTTGCGCTGGATGAAAAAGCAGTAAAAGTCGACATTTTCGGCACAGGCGAGCACCTTGGGATTTACACGGTTATTCCACTGAAAAATGCTGTTGTTGGAGTAAGTATGCGCTATCTTTATCCGGAATTCGAAAAAATCCCGGACGCAAAAATCATTTTTGCAAAGATCATCGCGAGTTTCACAAACATTTAAGACCTGTATTCGCTTCGAGTCCTCGAGGCGAACAGTCTAAAGGAGGAATTATGAATAAGAAAATTTTCGCAGGAATGATTTTCGCCGCGATATTTTTGGCCATAGGCCAAACGCAGGCAAAAGTCATTTTCACAGACATGCTCTATGACAATTACAAAAGCGGCTGGGGTACAACAGCGCTTTTCGATCTGGATTCCGCGGCAGGTTCAACCAAAGACATCTGCGGTTCGCTCAACGGTTCATGGTACATGGGCAGAGCGTACGACAATCATCATGGATGGGACAGAGATATACCAAATGATGGCGGAAGTTATGTTGTTTTCGCGGCAGCTTCCGGCATAGTCGAAACAGTCAAAGACGGCTGCTATGACGGCGACAAAGAATGCAACAATAAAGCGGGAAATTACATTGTTATCAATCACGGTTCAGGAGTCACTACTCACTATTTCCACGCGAAACTCGGAACATTTCTCGTAAAGCAGGATCAATGGGTTGATAGATACGCGCCGCTTTTTATCGGAAACAACACTGGTCAATCCACAGGCGAACACATTCATTTTGAAGTGAGGATAAACGGGAAATCCGTTGATCCTCTCGGAACCAGCGTTGGATGGATAGTTAAGCCAATAATCGATCTCGGAAAATGTCCGTACAGTTCAAACAATCAAACAGCCTATTACCTCGTGAATCCTTACACATTGAAAGAATACGCGGATGACACAATCAACAAAGCCGCTATTCTGTATTCGCCGGAAGAACTTGGCCAAATCGCGAAAAACACTTACTGGATCGCGAGTTCCAATGGGTTTAATCCGAAAGATTTTTTGATTAGGATTTATCAGGCTGGAACTCTCTATTCAAGCATGATTTTTGTGTTTGATTTAGCGAACAATGCTCCCAAGGCTTTCAAAATTCCATCTCCAATCGCAGAAGAATGGATGAATATTGCTATGTCGGATTCTGTTTTTGGCAAACCAATAACTGATCCATATCCAATCAGCAGCGGAGTAGAAATTGATTTTCAGGGCGGATATTTCACGCACAATACCGCGTCAGGCGCAATAGCAAAGTCCTATTACAAAGAAAAATTCGGCCCAGGAATGTTTGACAGCGGATGGCTTGCGGGAAAATCCTACGCAATATCAGAATGCTACGAAAAAAATGGGGCAAGAGAAAAAGTTGGAGAGCCTCACAAAAAATTCTTCTCATTGGCAAAGACAGCAGCTGTTCATATATGGGAAGAATATTTTGTGCAAGACTTTGATAACGGAATCTACGGCGAATGCGCAATTATGCTTCACGATCACGGCAGCAACAAATTCGATGCGCATCTGATGAAAGGCAAAATCTGGTCTACTTATCACAGCATTGGGAAAGGGCCTTCGTATTTCGGCGCGCCGATTTCTGATGAATACAAAGACGTGGCACTGGGCATAATTCGGCAGGATTTCGAAAAAGGAATGTCAATTCTCGGCAATGGATTGATAGTCTGGCAGAATACAAACTGCGATGTTGACGGAAAACTGGATATTCCGCAATTAAACGCACCGTGTGATTGTCCAGGCGAGATTACAGCAGTGAAATGTGAGAATTGCGGCTTGCAGAAATTGATTTGCACAAATTACATGTGGAAAGCGCCATATGGATGCGAAAATAAAGGCCAATGCGACGCCGGAAAATCAGAAGAAAAATCCTGCACAAAATACACCTGCGCTGGAACAACAAAAAGACAATGCGACCAAAATTGCAAATGGAGCGAATGGAGCGAATGCGCTGTAACATCGAGCCAGGAAATTTGCGACAACATGGATAATGACTGCGACGGCCAGACAGACGAAAATCTCGTTAACAGCTGTTCAACAGCATGCGGGACAGGAACCGCAGAATGCGAAGGCGGAATGTGGACAAAATGTACAGCACAGCTTCCCGTAAACGAAATCTGCGACAACAAAGACAATAACTGCGATGGCCAGATTGACGAAAATTTAACACAAACATGTTCAACGCAGTGCGGAAGCGGAACTTCAAAATGCATGAATGGTAAATGGACAGAATGCGATGCCGCAAAACCCGTAAACGAAATTTGCGACAACAAAGACAATAACTGCGATGGCCAGATTGACGAAAATTTAACACAAACCTGCGTAAGCGATTGCGGAATCGGCAAACAAAAATGCAATTCAGGAAAATGGTCAGCGTGCGATGCGCTCCAGCCAAATGTATGCGGAGGGTGCACGTCGCTTGCGTATCAGCCGGGTACGCCATGCGGTTCAAACGGCACTTACGTCTGCGAAGGCAAAGATAATGTTAAATGCAGTGAACCGCCAAAAAATGCTTGCGGCGGATCATCAACTCTCCCACATCAGCCAGGTGAAAAATGCGGAACAAATGGAACCTATGCATGTAAAGGAACCGACGCCATTGAATGCAAAGAACAATTCGTAAATGCCTGCGGCGGCACATCAACTCTTCCGTACAACCCCGGAGATTCATGCGGAAAATGCGGACACTATGAATGCAATGGCAGCAATTCAGTCAAATGCACTGCTGAAGGCATTTGTACGCCGGGCCAAACGCAATCTTGTTCAGGCGCATGCGGATCAGGACAAAAAATCTGCGACTCCAATTGTCAATGGGGACCATGCGACGCATCAGGCGGAGAATGCGCTTCAGGACAGACTCAAACTGAACCATGCGGAGGAAACGGTTATTGCAAAGCCGGCACCCATACCCGTACTTGCGTTAATTGCACATGGGGAGAATGGAGCAATTGTTCATCAGGCGTTTATGGCTTCGACACAAAAACACACTGCGGCAACGTAATATGCATTACAATCACAAGCGCAAGCGCTTTTAGCGCGACCGCGAAAATCACAAAAGTTGAAGGGAAACTTTTCACTTCCAATCCAATCGAATGGTTTTTGATGGACAAAACGCTCAACAAAGTTCTTGCGCACGCGCCCGGATTCGGCTGCGATACCTACTACACCGGCCAGAAAGAAATTATCGTTAATTTCAATCCGAGCCAGTACAATATCGCGCTCGACGAGATTCAAGCCGAAGTCTATAGCGGCGGATACTGCGAAGCCCAGTATTTATCGGGAATAACTTATCTTCAAAAATGTAATTGATCGCTTTGCTCCGCATCATGCGTAGCGCGCGATCCAAAACTGCCCTTTTTTTCAAAAACGAAGCGGTGCTGTCTCAAACAGACTGGCGCCGTTAAATAAAGACAGCTTCGCTGTCTGCTCTAAAAAGCAAAATTTTTGCCACCCTTACGGCGTGGCAGCGGAAATGAATGGTTTTGACATCGCCACGCGCGAACACAAATGCCAATCAATACCGTATTTAAAAGACCGCGCTTCCATGTGAAGAACGCGGTCTTTTCCTAAATACGCTTAAGCGCGCCTTCAAATTCTCCTTTCAACAACTCTTAAAATATAATTTTTCCCTATCTTAATCCTAAAACCCTATATCAACCCCCGCCTTTTTCTGGGGCAAAGTCTCCTAATAGCTTTTTTTTGCTTTGGATAATATCGTTAAGCTGACTTTCAAATTTTAACAACCTCTCTTGCAGATTATCTAGTGTATGATAGACATCTTTTTCTGGGTCATCTGTCTCCGTAAATTGGGTATCTAATTTACCATCCGTAATACTCGTTAAATTATACTTTATTTTTCCATCTGAGGACACCTCTCGACTTATACTAAAATATGCTGGTATTTTTTCATTTAAAGAATATTTTACATCATTGATTGATGACGGTGGCTGACCTAACATAATATACTGTTGATGTTGAATTTGAGCACCTGACACGCCCATGTCCCCACATCCTTTACGCAGATCGCTCGGCTTTGCTGAGATATTATGGATTAGCAATCCCCATTTCTCATCGTTCTTATCATAAAATGTAGTAGATTTCATTGATTTAGATAGAGCATCCCTTCCCGGAATTTCAACACCTCTAAAATCGAAATATTTTTCTGTCTCTTGCATTAAAGGGAATACCCTTTCTACACAGCATTTTATTTCTTCTTTCGCTTCTTCTTTTGTGACTTCTCCAGTTTTTAGTTTATCTATCATATTGTAATTATACAAGAGGAGAAATCTTTTGTCAAGTTTACTGTATTATGGAGATTGTCTTATTAATTAAGGGGACGGTTCTCTGCGAGAACCATCCCTGATTTTCTTTATCGGCGCAACTGAAATCGCAAGTTTTTTGATGCCGATTTTCTTGTCTTTAAAAGCAATTGTCGCGATCCCGCCTATTACATTTACAACAACGCCTTTTCCAAAAATAGCGTGTGAGATCTTGTCGCCGTCGCGGAAAAAAGATTCAATTTCTTCCATCGGTACAGGCTTAAAATGCTTTTTATCGCGCATAAAACTCGGCGGTCCAAACATTTTGCGAAGTGCGCCCTCGAATTCTCCGCTGCTCGAAAAAATATCTTCATCAGGAGTGTAATTTCTTTCAACAAGAGCCGCGTCAATATCTTCCAAAAATTGCGAAGGCAAGTTCGCGCGGTATTCTCCATACAATAATCTTTCTTGAGTGAACAGCAGATACAAACTTTCCTTCGCGCGCGTGCATGCGACATACATCAGCCGCCTTTCTTCTTCAAGCTCCGGCCGTTCAATCAAACTTCTAGAGTGCGGGAAAACGCCTTCCTCAAGTCCAGCGATAAAAACATATGGAAATTCGAGGCCTTTCGCACTGTGCACAGTCATCAGCGTTACGGAATTCGGAGATTCCGACTGTCCGCCCATGGTGCGGCTGTCCCCGTCAGCCTCTGCGATTAATGAAATTTCTTCGAGAAAAACGCGCAGACTCATACCTGGTTCAAGTTTGTCGTATTTTTTCGCGACAGAAATTAATTCGAGCACATTTTCAACCATTGCCTCGCCTTCCGCAGTATTATCATCAATAAATTTGCGATAGCCCGAATTTTCAAGCAAATATTTAATCACACCAGATGCTGGTACCTCGCTATTTATCTTCTGCAATTTTTCAATCAGCTTCGCGAATTTAGCCAGCGCCTCTTTTTTCGCGGCCTGAATTTCACCGCCGCCCCTGCCTCCGTCCCCAATTGCGCCAAACATCGTGATATTATTCCGCGCTGCAAATTCTTGAATTATTTCAATCGTTCTCGCTCCGATATTTCTCGGCGGTACATTGATAATCCTCATCAGGCTCACAGTATCAGCTGGATTCGCAATCACCCGCAGATAAGCAATAATATCTTTAATTTCTTTCCGACGATAAAATTTTATTCCCCCGACAATTTTATACGGAATTCCATATTTCAAAAAAACTTCTTCAATAATGCGCGATTGCGCATGCGTGCGGTACAGCACGACAAAATCGCTGTAAAATGGGGACGGTTCTCCGTGAGAACCGTCCCCATGCAAACGCCGTGTGATTTCAGAAGCGATTAAATCCGCTTCGTGCATGCCGTTCAGCGCCCGCCACAATTTAATTTTTTCGCCGCCAAGCCTCTGCGTCCATAATTTTTTATCTTTTCGATGGATATTTTTTGAAATAATCCCGTGCGCCGCGTCCAAAATCAGCTTACTAGAACGATAATTCTGTTCAAGTTTTACAACTTTCACATCCGGATATTCTTTTTCAAAATCCAAAATATTCTGTACCGTGGCGCCGCGCCAGCTGTAAATGCTTTGATCGTCGTCTCCGATTACCGCGATATTTTTATATTTTTTAGCAAGCAGATTTAGTAAAACCGCCTGCGCTTTGTTTGTATCCTGATATTCGTCTGCTGAAATGTATTTGAATTTTTCCTGATAATAATTGAGAATGTCAGGATTTTTTTGAAATAATTCAACAGTTTTCATAATCAAATCATCAAAATCCATTGCCTGATTTTGGTGCAGCGCCCGTTGATACAACGGATAAATTTCCGCAACCTTTTCCCCAAAAGTCGAATCAACGTAATTTCTATATTCATCAGGCCCGATCAATTGATTTTTTGCCTGCGATATCCACGCGAGCACGCTTTGAGGTGTTGTTTTATGTTCGTCGATTTTTTCCTCGCGCATAATTTTTTTCATAAGAATCGCCTGATCAGTTTCATCATAAACAACAAAATTATTTTCAAACACGCCGCCCCGCCAAGGCGGGGCATTTATACAGTGCGCGTTCTGCCGCAAAATGCTCAAACAAACCGAATGAAAAGTCCCGATTGTCGGCATATCCGCGGTTCCATGATGCGAATAGGTTTTTCTCCCAAGCAAACGCAAAATCCTTTCGCGCATTTCGCCTGCCGCCTTGTTCGTAAAAGTAACCGCCAAAATATTTCCAGCTGGAATTTTTTTCTCGCTTATCATATACGCGATTCTGTGAGCAAGCACGCGGGTTTTACCGCTTCCAGCTCCCGCCAAAACGCACAAAGGCCCATTAACATAAGTCGCGGCCTCAGCCTGGCAATCATTCAATTTATCAAGAACGCTGTTCATAGCAGGCTCTATTATAGAGCAAACTATGGCCGTATAGAAACAGACGTTCCTTCTTCCGTGAATTCATACATGAATCTTGCGTCTTCCGGCAAAAGTCTTATACATC
>JACRIA010000016.1 GCA_016215735.1 Candidatus Peregrinibacteria bacterium | reverse complement strand
TTCCGGAGGTGATAACGATCTGTGTATCCAAGAATTAAGCGCAATATAATTTTATTTGCTTTTATTATTAATGTCATGGCATAATTACTCCCTAATTTTTAACTAACAAAAAATATGCCACCATTAGAAACACCGCAAGAACAATCAGTAGTCCCAAAAGTCTTTAAAACATGCGTAATCGCCGGACTAAACGAGGAAGAAAGGTTGTACATCGAATATCAGCTTGATATTTAAAAAAGGCGCGGGATATTCACAGTGGCCATTGAAGAAGATAAAATAAAATTAACTGTGCCTGAAAAAAACGACTCCCGCAACGAAATATTGAGTCCCTTGGAGCATGCTAAATTGGCATTATCAGGAATAACCGAGGGTTTTCCGAGCGCTAAATTTGAGTTTTCTGAAAGCTGATCTTTATTTTATGCCATATTTCGGATAAGATAAAAACGCTTACTAATTTTTTATGCTTGATATTAAAAAGTTAAAAACTATTTTTAAATCAAACCCGCGAGTGAAGCTTGTTTATTTTTTTGGCTCAAAAGCGAAGGGAAACGCGGGGCCGCTAAGCGACTATGATTTTGCCGTATATTTGGACGAAAAAGACAAGAAAAAAATGTTCGCGCACAAATTTCAGCTTCAGGATAAATTAAGCCGGTATTTCAAAACCGATAAAGTTGATGTTGTAATTTTAAACGCAGTTGAAAGCCCAGAGTTAAAATACAATATTATAAAAGACGGAAAATTAATTTTTGAGCGGGAGCCGTTTAAGGTTATGGTTGAACCGCGCATACTCAACGAATATTTTGATTTTCATATTATGCTTTCGAAATACGGCCTAACAAAAGCCTAAAATGACTAATCTCGCAAAAATTGAAAATAAAATAAGCGCAATAAAAAAATACCTGAAAATTCTGGAAATGTATAAAAAAATCTCAAAAAAAGAACTCGAAAAAGATTTAACGCTTAGAGGCGCGGTTGAAAGATATTTATATTTGGCCGCACAGGCAACAATTGATTTAGCTGAAGCCGTAATAGCGCACAAAAAATTTCGCAAACCAACAACTCTCAGCGAGTGTTTTTATATTTTAAACGAAGAAAAAATCATCCCGCGCGAACTGACGAAAAAAATGGTCGGCATGGTCGGATTTAGAAATATAGTCGCGCACGATTATGGAGAAATAAACTATGATATTGTATATGACGTACTGCAAAATGGACTTAAAGATATTAAAGAATTTTTAAGCAAAATTTAACTCAAAAAATTATGGAAATATACAAAAAAATGAACTTGCCTACTCGTTGGGATTTGTGTGAAATAGCTCTTCAAGGCGATTGCGAAAAAAAGTGCTTGAAAAAATTCTCGAAATGACAAAGGAAGTCAAAGGAAAAACAATTATAGTGCTGATAGCGAATGAATTGGCGATCGAAGAGCCGAAAGACAAGGATGATCTCAAAAGAATATTGAAGGAAATACAAAAAGAGGTCCCGGAAGCTGAAATCAAGTTTGCTTAAACTTTATTTTGCGCTCCATTTCAAGTAAGATAAAATTGCTTACTAAATTTTGTTATGCTTGATATTAAATTTATTCGTGAAAACGCAGGCGCCGTTAAGGCGGCTGCGAAATCAAAAAATATAAAAGTCGACATTGATAAACTACTCGACCTCGATAAACAGCGGCGCGAGTTTTTGAAAAAAATCGAAGATATTAAAGCTGAAAAAAATCGAGCCAGCGAAAAAATCCCGAACCTTCACGCTAAGAATAAAGAAGGGGTTTTAAAGCGCATGAAAGAACTTTCTGCAAAAGAAAAAACTTTTTCCGAAGAACTTAAAAAATTATCGGAAGAATTGAATTATCTGCTTCTCTGGGTTCCGCAAATTCCTTCAATAGAATGCCCGATTGGAGAAACTGAAAAAGATTACAAAGTTTTAAAAACTTGGGGCAAAATCCCGAAATTCGATTTTGAGCCGCTCGATCATGTTACGCTTGGCGAAAAACTTGATTTGATAGATATACCGCGAGGAGTAAAAATTTCAGGCGCGAGAAATTATTTTCTAAAAAATGAGGCGGTTTTGCTGGAAAACGCGGTTCTACGATTCACGCTCGATAAATTAATTGAAAAAGGATTTACGGCTTTTACGCCTCCGACGCTTGTAACTGATAAAGCAATGATTGGCACAGGATATTTTCCGGGCGGAGAGGAGCAGGCGTATCGAATCGAAAAAGATAAATTGAATTTAATCGGCACATCAGAAGTTCCTGTCACTTCATACCACTGCGACGAAATTTTAGATGAAAAAGATTTGCCGAAAAAATATGCTGGATTTTCAATCTGTTTTAGGCGCGAAGCAGGCACATACGGCAAAGACACGCACGGACTTTATCGCGTTCATCAATTCCAAAAAGTCGAACAAGTGATAGTTTGCAAGGCAGATCCGGCTTTCAGCCGGACGATGTTCGAAATGCTGATGAAAAACGCGGAAGAAATTTTGCAAGCTCTCGAACTCCCCTACCGAGTTGTCGCAATCTGCACTGGCGAAATGGGCCAAGGCCAAGTTTATAAAAACGATATTGAGTGTTGGATGCCATCGCGCAAGAGCTACGGCGAAACGCATTCCTGTTCAATGTTTTATGATTTTCAGGCGCGCAGGCTTGGTCTACGGTACAGGGATGCGGCTGGCCGCGTGAATTTTTGCCATACGCTCAACAACACATGCATCGCTTCTCCAAGAATTTTGATTCCTTTGATGGAAATTTATCAACAGAAAAACGGCTCAATCGAAATTCCGAAAGTTTTAAGGCCGTATATGGGAAAAACCAAGAAAATTATGCTATAATTAAACCCTAATCTTAACCAAGTAAATATGAGCGGTCCAAATGAAACAAATGAAACACCTAAAAAATGGAAGAAGCCGGAACGCGTCAGGCGTTACGGGGTTTTTGAACGCGCGTGCCAAGGTGAGGATTTATTTCCTCCTATAAAGAAACCCGAATCCGAGGATGCTATCAAGCAGAGCCCCGAATCAGACAAGATCCATGATGTCGCTGTCCAGACAAAGAAAAAATTAGAAAATTTAAAAATCCCGAACGAAAAATAGTGAAAATTATCCGCAAAATCTAGCTTCTTAGATTCTTGCGCTTCGGTTCAGAATCTAAGAAAATCTATTTGACAGCGGAATAAATATCAATATAATTAGCAGTGCTATCTACTTTTGGGAGAGTTGCGACTGATAGTAGCGGCGGAATGCCGTCTATTAACAATTAACTCTCTTTTTTTATGTCTAAAAAATCTCTTCTCAAAAAAATACGCAGGCAGAAATTAGCTGCGCGCGAAAAAATTGCGCCTAAAAAAACGCAGGCCGCGCCTCGCAGAGAAACAAAGAAACCCGCGAAGCGCGAACGAAAACCCGATTACGAACTTATCCGCGCCTCATCTTTAAAAACCGGCCTTGAACCGCTTAAGGAATCCAGTAAGCGCGAGTATTACACACAGCGCCTCGATGCCAACATCATTATTCCGAATCTAATTGAAGTTCAGCTTGATTCGTACAAATGGTTTTTGGACGAAGGCATTAAAGAGCTTTTGGACGAGATAAATCCGATTACGGATTTCTCTGGCAAAAAGCTGGAATTGCGGTTTCTTGACCATTCAATCGCGGCTCCAAAATACGATGCTGAAACAGCGAGGCAAAAAAATATCACTTACGAAGCGCCGTTAAAAGTGCACGTCCAACTAATTAACAAAGAAACCGGCGAAATTAAAGAGCAGGATGTATTTTTGGGTTCAATTCCACTGATGACAAATCGCGGCACATTCATCGTGAATGGCATTGAACGCGTTGTTGTGAGTCAGCTTGTGCGTTCACCAGGCGTCGTTTTTCAAAAAAATCCGGCTTTGCCAAAATATGTTGTCGCAAAAATTATTCCAAAACGCGGTGCATGGCTTGAAATTGAAACTGATAAAAAAGGAATTGTATCTGTAAAAATTGATAGGAAACGCAAAATCCCGATCACTTCCCTGCTCCGAATTATGGGATATGAATCAGATAAAAGCATTTTGCAGGAATTCGCGGACGTTTCTCTACCGCCAAACATAGATTACATTTTATTAACGCTTGAAAAAGATCCTGCAAAAACTGTTGATGAATCTTATCAGCAAATTTATAAAAAATTGCGTCCGGGCGATCTCGCGACTCCTGAAAACGCGAAATCGCTTATCCAATCAATGTTTTTTGATTATAAAAAATATGATATGGGTCCGGTTGCGCGTTATAAACTTAATAAAAAATTCGGACTCGATATCCCAAATGTAAAAGAATATCACACGTTCCAGCCGCGCGATCTTGTTGAAATCCTTAGACAAATGATAAGAGTAAATAATGGTGAAGCAGGTCCGGATGATATTGATCATTTGAGTAACAGAAGAATCCGTGCTGTCGGCGAACTTGTGCAGAATAAATTTCGCATTGGTTTATTGCGCAGCGAACGCATCGCAAAAGACAGAATGAGCGTTATGGACGCGGAAACTGTGACGCCGACACAGCTTGTTAATTCGCGGCCTGTTACAGCTGCATTGCGCGAATTTTACGCGAGTTCGCAATTATCACAATTCATGGATCAAATCAATCCGCTGGCAGAACTCGCGCACAAACGAAGACTTTCCGCGATGGGACCCGGCGGTTTATCGCGTGAAAGGGCCAGTTTTGATGTGCGCGATGTGCACACTTCCCACTACGGACGCATTTGTCCGATTTCAACTCCAGAAGGACCGAATATTGGTTTGGTTGTGCATCTCGGCGCATACGCGCGCGTTAATAAATATGGATTTATTGAAACTCCTTTTAGAAAAGTTTCAAAAACAGCGCCAAACAAAGCAAAACATACGACTGGCAGAACCGCAGCAGAAACAGTTATTCCTCCGCGCGGAAAAAATCCGATTGTGAGCGCAGGCGAAGTTATCAGTGAATCAATGGCAAACGCGCTTGAAAAATATAACGATGAAATAAAAGAAATCGCTGTGCGTCCGTATGCCACGGATGATGCTGATTATTACGACGCGGACGAAGAGCGCGATCTTATTATCGCGCAGGGAAACTCACCATTAAATGAACTGAATGAATTCACAGTCACTCGCGTGTCAGCGCGCAAAAACGGCGAACCATTGCTCGCGCATATCAATGACGTAACACACATAGACGTTTCCGCGAAACAAATTGTTTCTGAAACAACAGCGCTGATTCCGTTCCTTGAACACGACGATAATACGCGCGCATCAATGGGTTCAAACATGCAGAGACAAGCGGTTTCTCTTATTTCTCCTGAAGCTCCAATTGTCGGTACTGGTATGGAAGAGGTAATGGGCAAATCATCAGGACAAACGATTTTTGCCGAAGATAATGGAACGGTTCTATACGCAGACGCAAATCAAATAATTGTTCTATACGACAATGGCCGAAAAGTAAGTTATGAAATCCAGGTTTATGAAAGATCAAATCAGGCAACGTGCATACACCAGCGCACAATTGTTGAACATGGAATGAAAATACGCAAAGGAGATGTTTTGTCTGAAGGAGCTGCAATAGATAAAGGCGAACTCGCTCTCGGTCAAAATGTCCTTGTCGCCTATTTGTCTTGGGAAGGATACAATTACGAAGATGCTGTAATTATTTCTGAAAGGCTTTTGCAAAACGGCGCGTACGATTCTATTCATATTGAAAACTACACAATAGATGTCCGCGACACAAAACTTGGCCCGGAAATCATTACTCGCGATATTCCGAATGTCGGCGAAGTGCATTTGAAAGATTTGAATGAAGATGGAATTATAAGAATCGGCGCAAGCGTTTATGAAGGCGATATTCTGGTTGGTAAAATTACGCCAAAAGGCGAAACTGAATTAAGCGCCGAGGAGCGCTTATTGCGCGCAATCTTCGGAGACAAAGCGCGCGATGTAAAAGATAGTTCTCTGCGCCTGCCCGGCGGTGAAAAAGGAAAAATTATCGGTGTTCAAATATTCTCAAGAAAAGACGGCGATGAACTCCCGACAGGAGTAAATAAACAAATCAAGGTTTCTGTCGCGCAGACAAGAAAAATTTCAATCGGAGATAAAGTCGCGGGACGGCATGGAAACAAAGGCATCATTTCAATCATTGTTCCGGAAGAAGACATGCCATTTCTGGAGGATGGAACTCCTATAGATATTGTTTTAAATCCTCTTGGAGTCACAAGCCGCATGAATATTGGCCAAATTCTTGAAACGCATCTTGGCTGGGCAGCAAAAATTCTTGATATAAAAGTCGCGAGTCCTGCTTTAAACGGCGTAAGCCATGAAAAAATTACCGAATTGCTTGAAAAAGCAGGATTGCCGCCGGACGGCAAAACAATCTTATACGACGGCAAAACAGGCCAGCCATTCGATCATAAAGTAACAGTCGGCATCGCGTACATTCTCAAATTAAGCCATTTGATTGAAGACAAAATTCACGCGAGGTCAATCGGCCCGTATTCTCTCGTCACTCAACAGCCGCTCGGAGGCAAAGCCCAGCACGGCGGACAAAGATTCGGTGAAATGGAAGTTTGGGCGCTCGAAGCATACGGTGCGGCTCACACTTTGCAGGAACTGCTTACAATCAAATCCGATGATGTTTACGGAAGATCAAAAGCGTACGAGGCAATTATCAAAGGTGAAATGATTAAAAAACCGCGCACGCCAGAAGGCTTCAACGTTTTAATTAAAGAGCTGCAAAGCTTATGTCTTGATGTAACTCTCCTTCAAACAAAAGAACAGATTGAAAACGAGGAGGAAGAATACAAGCTTTCCGAAGAGGAAGCAGCTGCCGCAGGAATTTCGAAAGAAATAACGGAAAAAATGGAACAGCTCAAAGGAGAAGGGGTGAAAGTGGGGCTCGCGGAAGAAATAGTACATGTCGAAGAATAAACCCTAAAGGGACCGGTTCTCAAAGAGAACCGGTCCCCATATAACCAACTACATATGCAAAACTCGCCAAAAGCTACAAATCTTGATAACTTTGATGCTATCGCAGTATCAATAGCATCGCCGGAAACAATCTTGTCGTGGTCGCACGGCGAGGTAAAAAAACCGGAAACAATCAATTATCGCACGCAAAAACCAGAACGCGATGGTTTGTTCTGCGAAAAAATCTTCGGCCCGACAAAAAACTGGGAATGCTACTGCGGAAAATACAAGCGCATCAGATACAAAGGCGTAATCTGCGAAAAATGCGGCGTCGAAGTAACTCGTTCAAGCGTAAGACGCGAAAGAATGGGACACTTAAAACTTGCTGTGCCGATCGCGCACATTTGGTATCTCCGATCAACGCCCAGCAGAATCGGCCTGCTATTAAATCTGCCTATCAAAGCGATTGAACAGGTAATCTATTTCGCAGCGTACATCGCAACTGAAGTTGACGACAAAGCAAAAATGGACGCAAAAGAAGAATTAATGAAAGAATACAAAAACCACAGAAAAAATATTCAGGATGAAGCAAAAGATCGTATCGGTTCAGCGGAAGATCTGGAAAAAAGAGCTGATCTTGAAAAAGAATATGTCGCGAAATTGGAAGAACTTGATCATCAGCACCAAATCGCGAAAGAAGAGCTTGACGGAATCCGCGTTGGAAAAATTTACATCGAATTGGAATACAGAAATATTTCAGTAAAATTCGGCCACATTTTCAAAGCTTCAACAGGCGCGGACGCAATCCGCGATTTGCTTTCAAAGCTCGACCTCGAGAAAACACTCAAAGATCTCTATGTAGAAGCCAAAAAAACAAGCGGCCAAAAACAGAAAAAAATCTTAAAGCGCATAAAACTGCTTGGCCATTTAAAGAAAAATAATATAAAACCTGAATGGGCAATTCTAACTGTCTTGCCTGTTCTGCCTCCGGACTTGCGTCCAATGGTACAGCTTGACGGCGGACGTTTCGCGACTTCGGATTTGAATGATTTGTACAGAAGAATTATCAACAGAAATAATCGTCTTAAAAGGCTTATTTCAATCGGCGCGCCGGAAGTTATCTGCAGAAATGAAAAACGCATGCTGCAGGAAGCTGTTGATGCGCTTATTAACAATAGCACGCGCACAGGCCGCACCGTATTTTCAACAGGAGAAAAACGCAAACTCCGCTCACTTTCTGAAATGCTGAAAGGAAAACAAGGCCGCTTTAGACAAAATCTTCTTGGCAAACGCGTTGACTATTCAGGCCGTTCCGTAATCGTTATTGGTCCAAAATTAAAACTTCATCAATGCGGCGTTCCGAAAACAATGGCTCTTGAACTTTTCAAACCATTTGTGATCGGACGACTTATAAAAGACGGCCACGCGCACAATATCAAAAACGCTGAAAAATTAATTCAAATGGGACGGAAAGAAGTCTGGGACATTCTCGAAGAAGTGACGCACGATCATTATGTTTTGCTTAACCGCGCTCCTACTCTGCACAGACTCGGCATCCAGGCATTCCAGCCGATTCTTGTGGAAGGCAAAGCTATCCAGGTTCATCCGCTTGTTTGCGCCGCGTTCAACGCGGACTTTGACGGCGATCAAATGGCTATCCATGTGCCGCTTTCAAAACAAGCGCAGCTCGAAGCAAAAGAATTAATCGCGTCCGCGAAAAATCTTCTCAAGCCATCTG
>JACRIA010000014.1 GCA_016215735.1 Candidatus Peregrinibacteria bacterium | reverse complement strand
TCCGGCGGAGAAAAAAGTGCGCGGGATTAGTACGGTTTTTGAAAGTTCGCGGATTCATACGAGTGCGATTATTGTGAGCGAATACAGCGAGAATTTTAGTCATTTTGAGGCGAAAAAATCACTTGGGAAATGGATGAAGGAGAATGGAGTGCCAGGAATTACAGGAATTGATACGCGGGCTTTGACAAAGCATTTGCGCGAACGTGGAACGATGCTGGGAAAGCTCAAAACTCAAAGCTCAAAGGTCAAAACTACAGCTCAAAAGTCAAAACTTGAAAGCGCAGAAAATGATTTTTATGATCCAAATAAGGAAAATCTTGTAAAACGCGTGAGTTTGAAAAAGCCGATTACTTATCGCGGCGGGAAAAAGCGCGTTATCTGCATTGATTGCGGAGTGAAAAATAACAGTATTCGGGAGTTTATGAAGCGGGGCGTGACTTTAATTCGCGTGCCGTGGAATTATGATTTTATTGCGGAAGGTCTGAAATTTGACGGAGTTTTTGTTTCGAATGGGCCGGGAGATCCGGCGATTATGGATGAAACTGTTGAAATTATTAAAAAATGCATGGTGAAGCGGTCGCCGATTTTTGGGATTTGCCTTGGGAATCAATTATTGGCGCGGGCTAGCGGCGCGAAAACTTATAAATTGAAATATGGCCACAGATCGCAAAATCAGCCGTGCATTGATTTGGAAACGCAGAAATGTTACGTGACTTCGCAGAATCATGGATATTCGGTTGATGAGAAAACTTTGCCGAGAGATTTTAAAATTTGGTTTGAAAATATAAATGATAAGACAGTTGAGGGCATTAAGCACAAGAGCAAGCCGTTTTTTGCGGTTCAGTTTCATCCTGAAGCGAGTCCGGGACCAATGGATAGCGAGGATTTGTTCGATAAATTTGTAAATATGTTATAATTTTGTAAATAGAGAACCGGTCCCATATGAAATTCACAGACATATTATCCACCGAGCAGTTTAAAAGAAGCGACATTGAGCTGATAATGAAATTCGCAGCGAAATTTGAGCCTTACGCGCAGAAAAAGAAACAAGGCGCGATGCTGGCTGGAAAAATTATGGCCTCGCTTTTTTACGAACCTTCGACGCGTACGAGATTGTCTTTTGAAACTGCCATGAAAAGGCTTGGTGGAGACGTTATTACAGCTGTTGGCATGGAATATTCGTCGATTGCAAAAGGCGAAACGCTTGCGGACACAGCGCGCACAATTGAAAAATTTGCTGATGTAATTGTTGTGCGGCATCCTTTGATTGGATCAGCGCGAGAAATGGCAGAAGCTGTGAAAATTCCTGTGATTAACGCAGGCGATGGCGCAGGTGAACATCCAACGCAGGCTTTGCTTGATATTTATACAATTAAAAAAGAGCGAGGAAAAATTGATGGGCTTACAATTGCGATGGTTGGAGATTTAAAACATAGCCGTACGATTCATTCGTTTGTGAATTTGCTGCGGCATTATGATGTGAAATTGATTTTTGTTGCGCCGGATGAATTAAAAATACCGAAAGAATATTTGAAAAAACTTGATGAAAAAAGGCTTAAGTATGAGGAAATTAGCGATTTGCGGCTGGCGTGCAAAAAATCAGATGTGATTTATATGACGCGCATTCAGAAAGAAAGATTTTCGAATTTGCGCGAGTATGAACAATTGAAAAATTCTTATGTTATGAGCCGCGGTTTGATTGAAAAAATAAATCCAAAAGCAATAGTCATGCATCCGCTTCCAAGGGTTGGTGAAATTTCGCTGGATATGGATGATTTTAAGGGATCGGCGTATTTTAGGCAGGTTGAAAATGGGGTGGCTGTGAGAATGGGGATTTTAAGCTTGATTTCACAGTAATCAATATTATAAAATAATATCCTAATTAACATTAACCAACAAAACCATGAGCGACCAACCTCCCAAGTACAATATAGTTATGAATCATTTGCGCGACTGTTTTAGAGAGATAAAAAGACAAAAACTAGAAAAAGACCGAAATCTCACCGAAGATGAAATTAAGAAAATAGCCGATGAAGTAGCAAAGAAAGTGCAAAAAAACGCCGATGCATTTGATGCAGAGATGAGCAATCTTTACCCCAAAAGCTAAAAGACTGTAAATTTCTTGAACTTTAGGCAGGTTGAAAATGGGGTTAGTGTTCGAATGGCGATTTTAGAATTAATATTAGGAAAAATCTGAAAATAACTTTTTATATGATGCAGCCTGGCGGCTGCGTGGTCATAAAAAATTTAAGTTTCGTTTAGAAATTTTTAATGTCGCTTAATTAAGCTGTACGTAAAAATCGTACAACTTATTTTTTTAACCAATTTTTTATGGAAACAATGAAAATCGCCTTATTTGAAGGCAAAAAAATCAGGAAAACTTGGTATAAGAATGAATGGTGGTTTGTGATAGAGGATGTAGTATGGGTTTTAACAGATTCAACGGATCCAAAACAATATGTTAAGCGCATGAAAATGCGTGATTCCGAACTCTCCAAAGGGTGGGTACAATTTGTACCTACCCTTGACGTAATTACAGGAGGTGGTGTTCAAAAAATGGCTTGTGCCAATACCGAAGGCATTCTTCGTATTATCCAGTCCATTCCTTCCCCAAAGGCAGAACCTTTTAAATTATGGTTGGCCAGAGTCGGAAAGGAGAGAATTGATGAAATCGAAAATCCAGAGCTTGCTGTTAATCGCGCCAAACAAATTTACGAAAAGAAAGGCTATTCAAAAGATTGGATTGATAAACGTTTGCGCGGGATTGCGGTTAGACATAGTTTAACTGATGAATGGCGCGACAGAGGAGTTAGGCGCAAAAATGAATACG
>JACRIA010000015.1 GCA_016215735.1 Candidatus Peregrinibacteria bacterium | reverse complement strand
TAAGTTTTTGTGTTTTCGCCTTTATAATCCCATGAATAATCTATTCTACGGCTGTATTTATCGTCACTGGCCTGCTCCTTTTCTATGCGAGATTCCAAATTTCTAATTATTTTTACAACAATTCCTCTGATTTCGACATCTTTGCGATATATAGGAAAAAGCTCAGGATTAGCTGGCTGTAATCTAAACCTATTTTTTTCTCTGTAAAGTTTTTTTAAAGTTGCGTTGTTTTCATCTATTATCGCCACTACCATTTGACCATTATCAGCAGTTTCCTGCTTACGAATAACTACAATATCTCCATCGAAAATCCCTTCTTCAACCATGCTATTCCCAACGACTCGCAGAGCATAATATTTGCCAAATTTACCAATTTCATCTTTTGTTATAGTTAGTGTTTCATCTGGTATTTCGATGGCCTCAATAGGATTACCAGCGACTATAGTGCCAATCAAAGGAATTTCAATGGTTTCTTTTTCTTCGGCCAGAGATAACGCCCTTGGCTGATTGTATTCTTTTTGCAAATAGCCGCTTTCCTGCAGTCTACGCACATGGTGATGAGCAGTTGAAACAGAAGAAAGTTTTAGATCTTTTTTTATTTCTTCTAATGAAGGAGAAAACCTCTTTAATTCGTGAAAGGATTTTATAAAATCTAAAACCTGTTTTTGACGTTTTGTAAGCATAATTTTAATAGATATTGACTTTCGATTTATTTTCGATTACATTCCAATTGTAAAGAGCAAATTTTTTAATGTCAAATTATTTTTATAACCAATATTCACATGCCAAAATTTACAAAAGCAACAAAATTCAATAAAACAAACATCGACAAAATTCCAGATGATAAGTCAATTGTTTATAGACTGCGAAATCAAGCAGGAAAGGAACTTTATACTGGTATAGCAAAAAGATATAGAGGAAAGGAACGTTTGCTGGAACACATTAATTTAAAGAGTGAAAGGATTAAAGGAGCCGTGAAAGTAAAAGTTTTACAAGTACCAAATATAGAAAAAGCAGAAAAAATAGAGAAAAAACTGATAGAACAATTGCGGCCTAAGTTTAATATCCAAAATAGGTAAACCGTACAGAAATCCATATCATACAAAAAGACGAATGAAATCCACCCCATTTTGTGCTAAAATCTCTCCAGTAAATTTCATTGTATGAAAGCTGTTGTCTTAGCTGGCGGCGGCGGAACTCGTTTATGGCCATTATCGCGCGAATCGTCGCCCAAACAATTTCAAAAATTAATCACAAACCAAACGCTTTTGCAGGATACGCTCGACCGACTGGATTTTTTAAAGCGATCTGACGTTTATATCGCGACAACTAAGGCTTACGCCAAAGAAACAATTGCTGAAGCCAAAAAGAAAAAAATCCCTCTGCAAAATATTATCGTGGAACCAGCTTTGCGTGATACTGCGCCTTGCATAGGACTTTCGGCGCTGCGCATCGCTAAAAAATTTCCGAATGAAGTTATGGCAATAATTTACGCTGATCATCTGATTAAAAATAAGAAAGAATTTATTAAAAAATTGTGCGTGGCTGAAAAACTGGCGCGCGATGAAAACACGCTGAATATTATTGAAGTAAAAGCGCGATACGCAAACACAAACCTCGGTTATGTGAAAATCGGGAAAATGTTGAAGACGCTGGACGGCGCCAAAATTTATTCTTTTGAAAAATTTACTGAAAAGCCGGATCTCGCGACCGCGCAAAAATATGTCGCGTCCGGAAAATATCTGTGGAACACTGGAATTTATGTTTGGAAAGTTTCCGTGATTTTGAATGAAATCAAAAAATATCTACCGAAAACCTATAAATCGCTTGAAAAAAATTATAAAGACTGCGAAAAAATCTCGATTGACTATGGAGTAATGGAAAAAGTCGAAAAATCGCGCGTGCGCATAATTCCCGCTGAACTTGGCTGGAGCGACATTGGAACTTGGGAAGCAATACATGATGAATTAACGCGGAATAAAAACCAAAATATTGTGAAAGGAAAACACATTGGAATTGATACGACCGGTTCGCTGATTTATGGGAACAAGGGTAAAATTATCGCAACAATAGGCGTAAAAAATCTAGTAATCGTTGATACGCCGGACGCTCTTCTCATTTGCAATAAAAAAGATTCGCAAAAAGTTAAAAAAATCGTTGACCAGCTAAAATGAAAATTCAAATTAAATTAAAACCGTGGGGTAAGGAAATTTGGTTCGCGCACAACAGCCGCTATGCGGCTAAAATTCTATGTGTAAAACGCGGGCATCGATTATCATTGCAATATCATGAAAAAAAGTCAGAAACTCAATATCTATATAAAGGCAAAATCCGGCTCACATACGGCAAAAATCAGAAGCGCCTCAAAACAAAGATTTTGCGGCCAGGTGACAAATTCGATATTCCGCCTTATACTATTCATCGCATCGAAGCTCTGGAAAACTCGGAAATTTTCGAAGTTTCAACACCTGAACTAACAGATGTTGTCAGACTGGCTGATGATTACCACCGGCCCGCCAGGCGGGCCGAAAAATATAAAATAATACAGACGCGCGATAGCGCCGAAAAAACATAATTTAACCCCTTATCCATATGAAAAGGACAACCGTACAAGTTTTAGTAATAATCGTGTTCGCACTTATACTTGGGCTTTTTAATGCGCCAAAAAATATACAAAGCGCAATCAGCATGCCGAAATTCATGCAAGACATGAAAATCCATCTTGGCCTTGATCTACAGGGCGGAAGCCAGCTTGATTACAAAATGGATTTAAGAAAAGTGCCGGAAAAAGACCAAGAAGCAATAGTTAACGGCGTTTTACAGGTTATTACAAAACGTGTAAATGGCTTAGGTGTCGCAGAACCAAGCATCTACACATCTTCAATCGGCGATGAAAAACACATAATTGTCGAGCTCGCCGGAATTAAAGATTTAGAAGAAGCAAAACGCGTTGTTGGCAAAACAATCCAGCTGG
>JACRIA010000012.1 GCA_016215735.1 Candidatus Peregrinibacteria bacterium | reverse complement strand
TACAAAACCTTACGAAATTTTGCACCATACAAAAAGATACGCGCTAACGCGCGCGCATAATCCTGACACGCTTGTCCCGCTGTGCAAAGCGCATGAACAGCTCGCGCATCTCGGTCTTATTGAAAATGAAGGGTCAGCGCCGAGCGAGTGGCGTCTACGAGAACAGTCGAATGAAACAAGTGAAAAATATAAAATAGATAAATTGGTAACACGATATCGTGCGGCACCGGTGTAAATGCATATTAAACATTCGTTGAGGCAATATATTCATCAATTGCTTTTTCAACGCGGCTGTAGATTTCGTCGCGTTTTTTGGGATCGCGTTCGAGAGTTGTGAGGCGGAATCCATAATGTTTGCTGAAAAAACTTGTCGCTGGAACAACACAGATTCCGGTTGAGGCGAGTAAATAGTAGACAAATCTTTTATCAAGAGGCAGGCCGGGTTTTGAAACAAGGTTTTCTATGAATTTTTTTGCTTCTGGATTTTTGATCGGCAGCGTCTGGCGGTCGTTTAAAACATTGTCTTTAAAAAGCGGCATCATGTAAAACGCGCCGTTTGTGGGATTTACGTTGAGATAAGGCGATTGCCCGAGTATTCGGCTGATATTTTTGCTGTTGTCTTCGAGATGTTTATTGTACTGCGCGATCCATTTTTCAAAATCAGGATGATCGTAAAGTTTTTCCAAGACCATTTGCGGCAGACTTGTTGAGCAAACTTCAAGAAGGATGCGTTTTTTAACTGCATCGCAGTATTTTTTAAAATCTTCGTCTAAATGGATATTGTGAAATTCAATCCAGCCGCAGCGTCCGCCGGGCCATGGAACATCTTTTGAAACTCCGCGCATAACCATCAGCGGAACGCGATTATGAGCCAATTCCGTTATATGTGTGAATTTGTATCCGTTATAAACCATGCGGAAATAAACTTCATCGGACACAATAAATAAATTGTATTTTTCAGCGAGCTGAACGATTTTTTCGAGTGTTTCTTTGCTGTGAACAGCGCCAGTTGGATTATTTGGATTGATAACTAGAATGCCGACAATTTTCGGATTATTTTTGATTTTTTCTTCGAGATCAGCTAAATTCGGCTCCCATTTGTTGTCCGGATCAAGCTCATAACTGACGCTTTCTTCGTTCGCGTTGAAAGATTCCATTGAGGCGTGCGTTGGATATGAAGGCGTTGGCTGAATTATCCTTAGTCCGTGCGAAAGCATTTCATAAATCGCTGAAATTGCGGCGCCGAGACCACTTGTGAAAAGCACATATTCATAATCAAGATTTGAAGAAGGCGAGAATTTTTTCGCGTATTTGACTACCCATTTTCGAGCTGGCGGCCATCCTCGTGAATGTGAATATCCGAAAACCTTGTCGCCTTCTTGCTTAATTGCTTCAATCAGCAAATCTTTCAGAAACGGTGGCACAGGCCAGCCTTTCGCAACAGGATCGCCGATATTTTCATTGTCCACTTTAAAATCTTTATCAAGCTCCTGAATTTTTTGAACTACATCAACAATTTCGCGGATTTCATATCGCATTAAGCTTGGTCGTTCATCTGAAACTTTTTGGCGCATAGTATTAATATAGCATTTTTGTATAGCATTTGTCGCAGTATACAATTTCGGGCCGCTCTGGAGAATATGTTGTGAGAATTTTTGCTTCGCATTTTGCGCAGTCACGCTCCCAAAGCTGTTTTGGATTTTTCCGTAAAAAACGATGCTGGTATCTGCAGTTATAGCAGAATTTTGGTTCTGGCAGGCCGAGTGTTTTATAAAAACTCAATTCCTGTGGAATAAATTTATATTGCTTGTTACATTCAGCGCAAATTTTTGCATCTGCGGATTTGTCTAATTCTTGCGGAGTTTCTTCGTGCCATTTGTATCCTTTTGTAAGCGCTTCCGCGCTGGTTATCGGAAAATATTCCTGCGCGATCGTGTCGTTATACGGATAAGGGGAATGTTTGATCGGAAAAAATTCGCCCCATTCGCCAGTTTTTTTCATGTGTTCGATTATTCGCGGCACCATTTTTTCGTATTCTTCTTTTGAGTATTTTTTGTTAAGAATCGCGTATTCAGCGCGTTTTATTCCCGCGCATCCAAAAAGATTTTTTGAGCCGATGCAGTAATAGCAATACCGAAGGTTAAAATCATTCATCCAGCAAAGAACTCCGTATCCGACATTATAGCTTCCAACAGCGCTTGCGACGCATTCCAAGATCAGTTCGCCTGTATTTATGCCTGTGCAGTCATAGCAGAATTTATTATTTTTTGGAGCATTCCAGACATATTTGTAATGTTCATCTTCATAGCAGTCATAACATTCAAGGCAGTCTCGGCAGTTTGTTAAAAAGTCGCCGCTACAGCCTTCGCATTTTGAAATTTGACTGTATTTGCGCGGAATTTTTAATGATAATTTGTACGCGCGGGCCTCATATTCTTTGATTTTTTCATCAGTCAGAGGGTAAATTTCTTTTATACGCGCCGTATATTCTTCTTTAGAAAGCTGTTCATTAATAAACATATTTTTTGTGGCGCAAACCAGATGATCCGAAACAATTATCACAGCTTTTGCAGTCAAGACAGAAAACGCAGTCAGAGCACTGCATGCAAAATTGAGAAAACATTGTTTTGAAACAATTTCTGCAGTCAACACATTCATAGCAGAGTTCGCTTTTTAATAATCCGTAACAGTCCACGCAATTTTTACATTCCCAAATGTAGCTTACGTAGTAACAATCTTCGCCGTTGTCGCTTGCAAAAAACAAATAACAGTTTTTCGCGCCATCTACATAATTTGCGTAATCGCTGTTTACTGTATTTATGGTAGCAAGCGCGGGCAGCGTTACGTCGTGCATTAAATCATTGAATTGATCGAAAAAAGGTCGAGAAAAATCAAAATCGCGGCCATGTTTAAAATTATCAACTTTATCCGAATACCAAACTCCGATTTCGCAGTTACGGTAGCCTGAATCCGGCGCAAAAGTACTTATTATTTCTTTACCTGTTATGCAGTCAGTATTTTTATAAAGATGCCTTTCATTTCGGTACGTCATGCGTTTTCGCGAACGTTCATCCGGACAGATTGTTGGAGGCGGAACATCCATTTTTTGATAAAATTCCAAATCTTTGTCCGTGATTTCAAATTTCTTTCCTGTAATTCGACAAACCCTTTCCATTTTCGCGAAGTTTATACTACAATTTAATCGTATAACCTCTCTATATGTCAAACAACGATCCATCTTCAATTAATATTCCGGCCTTTATGCGCAAAAAAGGTCTTGATACTCGGCTGAAAGATAAATTGCTAAATACTGCCTATGACTACAAACAGGTTGGTAAACTTGGCAAACTCGCAAAAGAGATTTCGCGCACGCGGCCATTATTAAAAGCAAAGCCGCTGCGCAAAAATTTAGATTTCAACGCGTTTGGTGAAACTCCGATTAAAAAACGCCGCAAGAGACACGCCGCAAAAAAATCCACACAATTCGAGATGCCGCTGATTGGATTTAATGAAACAGCTGCGGAAGAATTTGACGCGCCGATTGTTGAGGAAGCGATTCCAGCTTATCGCCGGCCAACAGGTGTTGTAAACAAGTTTGCTGCTGACGCAGTAAACAAGTTTGCTGCTGACGCAGTGAAAATTGTTCCAATCGGCACTATTTCTGATTATTTACAGAGAATCGAAGTTGGAATAATAGAACTAGACGCTGTTCTGCGAGAAGGCGACATTATTCAAATTGAATGCGGGGATGGAATGTTCCAGCAAACAGCAGATTCAATCCAGATCAATCGCAAACAGGTGAAGCTTGCACGAAAAGGCGCATCCATCGGCCTAAAATTAGTAGAAATGCCGGAAATTGGCGGACGCGTATTCAAAGTGATTTAAAGCGTAATCCCAGCGCTCGCGATGCCGTGCAGGCTAAGCCTGTTGAATTTTCATTTGACTTTAATCTAGATAACCTGTACCATAGGAGGAGGTGAAGATGCAATTTCTAATTTCTAATATATACTAATTTCTAAAACTATGAAACCGGAATTTAAAAAACAAGCTCTCGCGCACTTAAAAAAGGCGGAAGGGATGCTGAAAAAAGTTATTGAAATGGTTGAAGGCGACGCGTACTGCATGGATATCATGCAGCAAAGCCTTGCGGCGCAGGGGTTTATGAAGTCTGCTTACAAGATTATTTTTGAAAACCATCTGAACACTTGTTTCAAGGCGGGGATGGAGAGCAAAAACAATAAGAGAAAACAAGAATTGATCGCCGAAATGATCAGAATTCTAAATAAAATCTGAATTATCATGAGGTTTAATATCTTCAATAAAAAATTGATAGGCGGGCTTGCGGCTTTCTTGGCTATTTTAATGCTGTTCAACCAATATATGATTATTTCGGCGGCAAGCAGCATTTCCGGCGATGAAATTTATCTTACAGGCGATTCGGCAATCGACGCAAAAACACTTATTTTTTCAAAAGGAACGCCGAAAATCTACGGCGAAGAACTTGGCGTTGTTTATGAGTTTGATTTGCGCAGCCAAAAAATAATGAATTATATGATTATAAAAATGTCTGATTTTGACCGCGGCCCGCATAAAATAGATGTTGAATCTTTGCCAGAAGATTTGCGCAAGAGATACATTAAACTCGGAACAAACATCTCATGCGAATTTTGCTGTTCCGCAAAATCAATAACGTTTCCGAACGGCGAACCAGCGTGCGGATGCGCTCACAGCTCCGCGATGAGAGGACTCGCGCTTTATTTGCTTAAAAATCATCCGAACGAATTTAGTGATGAAGAAATTATGCGCGAGATGGCAAGATGGAAGGCTTTATTTTTCCCGAAGCAGATGATGAAAAAGTATATAAAACAGGCGCAAAAAGGCTCGTACACTCCCGATATCGCCGCTTTGCTTGGAGGAGTTGCAAATAAATAATTTAACAAATTAAATATGCTGCAAATAGTGCAAAAATGTAAACCGATTCTTGTACTTTCCGGAATCACAATTCTTATTTTGGTGAATATCTATTCCGCTTATTTGCTGGTTTCCATAAATGGGAAAATTTCCGGGGGCGGCGCTTCCGCAAGCGCGAATTATAATTTTGAATTACCTGATATGGCGGGCCAGTGCTAGGGAAGCAAAAATAATAAACGGCAGATGAAAAAACTTATAATAATTTTGGTTTTGGCGGCAGGCGCTTTCGGGCTTGCGGGATGCGTTGTGCAAAACAGCGCCCCGAAAATCGAAGTCATTCCTGCGTCTTATGATTTTGGCGAGATTGTTCAAAGTAAAGGCAAAGTTTCGACGGATTTTGTTGTTAAAAATATAGGTTTGGCGCCTCTAAAATTTAACAAGATTTCCACAAGCTGCGGATGCACTGTCGCTGAAATGGACAAATCCGACTTAACGGCCGGCGAATCAAGAAATATGAAAGTACATTTTGATCCGGAAGCGCATAAAGATCAGTTTGGGCCGGTTGTAAGGATGGTTTATTTGCAGACAAGCGATCCCGAGACGCCGGAATTAGAAGTACAAATCAAAGCAAATGTAATAAAATAATTTAACCCAGTTTAATATGAGCGAAGATTCCAAAAAATTATTGATTATCGGTATAGTTGCCTTGGCGGTTATCGGGATTGGCGTTTTAATCGGGCTTTCGGGAGCGTTTGAGGCCAAAGCTTCGAGCGGAAGAATTGAAATCAGGCCCCCGGGCTACAATTTCGGCGACATTGATATTTTCGGCGGGAAGAAAAGCACGAGCTTTGAAATTGTTAACAGCGGCAATGAAAGCGTCGAGATAACCTCCGCGATTACGACTTGCATGTGCACCGAGGCTTTTTTGGACGATAAAATTATAACAATGCACGCGCCCACATACATCGGTTTGATAGAGGCGGGCGAAAGAAAAAACGTAACTGTTGTTTTTGATTCGCTCGCGCATGGGCCTGATGCTACAGGTCCGATTACCAGAGAAATAATTTTTAAGACAAATTCAACTTTAACGCCTGAAATTACATTTCGATTTGACGGCAATGTTATCAAAAAGAGCTCATGAAAAAGATATTTTTAGCATTTTTAACAGGAATTTTATTTTTAACTGCGTTAGCAGCAAACTTGTTTACCAGTGCGCATATCGTGCATGCAGACGCGGCTGGAGTGAACGCGCAAAATAGAGCTGTTGTGTTTTTTAATGAAGCGTGCGCAGACTGCGGCGAGCTTGTCAAAAATTTTTATCCGGGATTTTTCGCTAAATATGGTTATGAAATTGATTTGCGCGATTATATAAATGACAGACAAAACCGCGTAATCCTGAATGATTACAATAAAAACTGGGATGTCCCTTTTGAACTGCAGAGCCATATAGAAGCATTTGTAGGCGATAAATTATTGATAGGCGGCCATGTGCCGACAGAGATAATGCAGTATCTATTGGAACATCAGAACGAATATGGCAAAATTCTGGTTTATCAGGATCAAATGCACGCGGCGCCGCCTGATTACAAAGTTTGGGATTTTCGCGGAGAAATCAAAACTTACAAAATTTCCGAGCCAATAAAAACTTATCTGGATTGGCTTAAACAATCTTCCGGCGGATTAAGCTTTGACGGAAAAAAGCGCGGATTTTTTGATTTTCTGTGGCTTATAACAGGCTCTGCGTTTTTGGATGGGCTTAATCCATGCGCGTTCGCGGTGCTTTTGTTTTTTATCGCATTTTTGTTTTCAATAAGAAAAACCCGTTTGGCTGTTTGGAAAATGGGTCTTACCTATATTTTTGCGATTTTTCTGGCTTATTTTTTAATAGGAATCGGACTGGCGCAGGCATTTGTGATAAGCGGAGCGCCGCATTTGATGGCGAAAATAGGTTCATATTTAGTAATTATTTTAGGCATTATACAAATTCTCGGCGTGATTTTTCCGCAGTTTCCAATCAAACTGCGCATTCCGATTGATACAAAAGCGACACTTGAAAAATGGATGTACAGAGCGACTTTGCCGGCTGCATTTATCGGAGGTTTTTTGGTTGGGCTTTGCACTTTTCCGTGTTCGGGCGGAATCTATGTTGCGGTTATAGGCTTGCTAGGCGTTTCGCAGACTTACGCGAGCGGCCTTGCGTGGCTTACTTGGTATAACTTTATTTTTGTCACGCCGCTGATAATTCTTTTGATTTTTGCTGGAAATCCGCGCACCGTTGAACATATGCAGGTTTTAGAGCGGGCTGAATCAAAAATTATCAAGCTCGGCCTCGGCGCGTTTATGATTGCGCTCGGTTTAATTATTCTTTTATTTTTTACATAATATGAATTATCTAAATTTTTTCCCGCTTGTTTTGCTTCCTGTTTTTTATTTCGGTTTGGCGATGCTGAAGCCTTATTTGAAAGGAAAAATGCGAGAGCGTTTGTGTGCGATATGCGTTGCTAACGGATTGTCGTGGCTGTTGCTTTTGATTCTTTGGTTTGCGGGGTATGCTGTTTCGATTGAGCTTATTGCAATTATGCTCGGCATGAGTATTTCGGGCATTATGTATAAACTTGAACCGGTTTATAAAAATAAGCAGATTAAAAACTTTTGGTTCGTGAGGATCATTTTGATTGTCGGCGGACTATATGGCGTGTTTGCGTTTCTGATTGAAAGACTGGACATTTTTGTGCCGATATTTGTTTTCACGGCGATATTGATTTTTATCGCGACATTTTTGTTTCAGGGCGTGCGGCATAGAGACGTTGTTGAAGAACAGAAACAAGCTGGCCGCGAAGGCGGAATCATAAAAAAACTTGACGATTGCTGTTAATTAAATATTTATTTTTTAACCAAAATTTATATGGGATTTATGTTCTTTATTGTTTTGATCGCTGTTATCGGCGGCTTATTGTATAAGGGCGGATTTTTCAGCGGAGAAGGCGGCGGGCACGGCTGCTGCGGAGGACATTCGCATGGGGATAGCCATGATGATCACGGCGATCATAAGAAACATCATAAACACGAATAATCATGAAAGAAACATATCGCGTTACAGGAATGGATTGCGCTTCGTGTGCGATAAGAATAGAAAACAAATTAAAAAAGTCAGCCGGAGTGCATAATGCGCATATCAATTTTTCGACTGAAAAAGCCGCTATTGAATTTGACGAGAAAAAAACAGGTTTTGTTGAATTGCAAAAAGTTGTGAAGTCAGTCGGAGCCTACGATCTGGAAAAAACTGAAATGAATACCAAAACAGCTTCTTTTAAGGTTATCGGCATGGCTTCTGACCATTGCGCTGGAGTTGTGAAGACCGCGCTTCTTGACGCAAAAGGCGTTATTAGAGCTGAAACGAGTTTCGCGAATAGTGAAGCGATCGCTGAATTTGATTCCAATATTACAGATGTTGATAAATTGAAAAAAGTTATTGACAGCGCTGGTTATGAAGCTATTCTGAAGACCGAGGAAGCTGTTGATGCAGAGAAAAAAATCCGCGAGGCCCGGATTAGAAAATTAAAAATCAAAACGATTTTTGCCGCGATATTAACCATTGTGCCGACAGTGCTTGCCATGTCGCATTATTTTCCAGCTTTGTCCGGCGCTATAGATCTATTTCTCCCAATGAAATGGAATTACATTGTTCAATTTATATTCACGACGCCGGTGATTGTCTGGGCGGGATCGCAGTTTTTTAAAGCCGCGCTATCGAATTTGAAGCACAAAACCGCTGATATGAATACGTTGATTGCGGTTGGGACTGGAAGCGCTTATCTTTTTTCAAGCCTTGCGATTTTTTATCCGAAATTTTTTGAAAGCGCCGGAATGCAGATTTCTAATCAGCTTTATTTTGAAGTCGCGGCAATTATCATCACATTAATCCTGCTCGGCAGATATTTGGAGGAGAAGGCAAAGGGAAGCACGACTGAAGCTTTGAAAAAATTAATCGGCCTGCAGGCTAAAAAAGCAATTTTGCTCAAAGGCGATGCAGAAATCGAAGTTGATATCGCTGATGTTAAAATAGGGGATATTGTGATTGTAAAGCCGGGCGCTAAAATACCAATTGACGGCGTTATAGTCGAAGGTCATTCGTATGTTGATGAATCAATGCTCACCGGCGAGAGCAAACCTGTTCTCAAAGTGAAGGATGATTTAGTTTACGGCGCCACGATGAATAAGACAGGATCTTTTAATTTTCGCGTGACTAAAGTCGGCCATGACACTGTACTCGCGCAGATAATCAAAATGGTTGAAGAAGCGCAGGGATCAAAAGCTCCGATTCAAAAGCTGGCTGATCACGTTTCTTCGATTTTTGTGCCGGTTGTGATCGCGATAGCTGCTGCCGCGTTTGTTATATGGCTGATTATCGGGCCGGAACCAAGATTCAATTTTGCTTTAATCACATTCATAACAGTTCTTATTATTGCGTGTCCATGTGCGCTTGGGCTTGCGACTCCCACAGCAATTATTGTCGGGGTTGGGAAGGGCGCGGAGAAGGGAATTTTAATCAAAAATGCAGCGGCGCTTGAAATCGCCCACAAAGCTGATGCGATAGTTTTTGATAAAACAGGAACTCTCACAGAAGGCCATCCAGAAGTCACTGATTTTTTTGATGAAAGCAAGGGGCAAATTTTGCCGATTTTATATTCGATAGAGAAAAAATCCGAACACAGTTTGGCAGAGGCAATTTGCAGGTATGGCGAAAAACATGGCGCAAAAGCCCTGCCCATTTCTGATTTTAGAGCGATTGAAGGATATGGGGTTCAAGCCGCGGCGCAAGGCGCAGTCTATTTTATCGGCAGTCTTGATTTTATGAAAAAAAATAAGATTGTCATTTCCGCCTCGATGCAGGAGCAATATGAAAAATTTTCTTCTGAAGCAAAGACTGTTGTTTTCAGCGGCGATAATATCGTGCGAGCTGTTATCGCGATTGCTGATGCGCCAAAAGAAGGAAGCGCCGAAGTTATAAATGGATTAGACGCTATCGGCGTCACGCCGATTATGCTTACAGGCGACAATAAGCGCACGGCTGAGGCCATTAGCCGCAAACTCGGCATTAAAAAGTTTTTTGCTGAAGTGAAGCCTGAAGCTAAAGTTAATAAAATTAAAGAACTTCAGAGCGAGGGATTAATTGTTGCTATGGTCGGCGATGGAATTAATGATGCTCCTGCGCTCGTTCAATCCGATGTTGGGATCGCGATGGCTACAGGTACAGACATTGCGATCGAGGCCGCTGACATAACTTTAATCAAAGGAAAAATCGAAAAAGTTCTGCTGGCAATGAAACTTTCAAAATACACGATGCGGACTATAAAACAAAATTTATTCTGGGCCTTTATATATAATATTGTTGGAATTCCTGTCGCGGCCGGAATTCTTTATCCCATAACAGGAATTTTACTTTCGCCAATCATCGCTTCCGCGGCAATGGCGTTTTCAAGCGTGAGTGTTGTGGTAAATTCGCTGAGGCTCCGCCGCCGCAAAATCTAGAGAAACTCTGAAAATCGCGCACTGCTTCGTTGGCTACGCTGTTTTCTCGTCGCCGTACGTTTAGTACGGCTCCATCGAAAACAGCTTGCCGCCTCGCATTGCATCGATTTTCAGAGTTTCCAATATCAATGTCCGAAGCATTGTTTATGTATCTAGAATTTTCATATCTGTAGGTTTTTTTGGAGCTTCTTCAGTGGAATTATTCTATCTCGTACGTGAGCGTGACTGTTATTTTAGTTTCCTCTGAACCGGGTTCAATTGTTGGCGCAGGAACAGCCATTTCTGCTTTCATCGACACCGCGCCTCCGCCTCTGCCATAATCGTACATTGGCGATGGTTGATCGTTTTCATATATTGAAAGCAGTTTTCCAACATTAAATCCGCCTGCTTTTGCAACCATTTCAGCTTTTACTTTTGCTTTTGAGATTGCTTCTGCACGGGCAATATCCTGAACTTTTGTAGGATCGTCAGTTGTGAATGTTAATTGAGAAACGCTGTTCGCGCCATTTTTTATAACATTGCTAAGAACATCTCCGATTTTCGCAAAATCTCTAATTTTCACAGAAACAGTCTGCGTGATTGTATAGCCAACAATTTCCGGCGGAGGACAAACGCCGCCACCAACAGGACAAGTCGCATATTGATATCGCGGTTCGAGATTATATGATTCGGTTTTTATATCTTTCGCGTCGATTTTGTTTGATTTAAGAAATTCAATCGCCTTATTCACTTTTTCAGTGTTTGTTTTTTGAAGAGCCGCAATGTCCTTTTTACCTTCTGTTATCACGCTGAATGTAAATTCTGCCACATCCGGCACTGAAATTGCTTTTCCTTCGCCAGTTACAGAAAAACTGCGGAATGACGAGGGCTGAATTGATTTTGAATACGCGTCAACGTATTTTAGGCTGCAATATGCGCCGAAACCCAGAAAAATAATAATCGCGACGCCAAGCAGACTTTTTACAGTATTGTTCATAAAAAAGGGGTTAAAAAATGTATCTAAATATTATCAGAAGAAAGGGCTGATGTGAAATTATTTTGAATGCGGCGCCGGCGTAAAAACTACTTATTTTTTGGGCCAGCCTGTTCAGGTTTATTGTGAGAAGTGTTATCTTGAGGCTGTTTATTGATGTTGGTGTCGTCGGCAAAGGGTTTGGCGCTGGTGTTGAGTTCATCGCCGGTTTCAGCGGCATCGGGTTTAGCGGCATGGGGCTTATCCATAGGCGATTTTCTCCCTTCTTCAAATTTTTGCAGAATTTCTTCGTGTGCTTTTATGGAATTTTGCAGTCTTACTCTTAATTTTGCGGCGTTCGGATTATTTTTTTCTTCAAGTTTTTGAATAACAGCGTTTATATTTTCTTCATGGCGCTTAAAGTTTTCTTCGATGCGCGATTTTTTCTCATCTGTAAGCTGCCCTTTTTCTTCGAGTTTTTTCATTTCTGTAAGTCTTCGTTCCGCACGCCAAGCCTCAAAATCCGCTTTCTTTTCTTCGCTGAATGCGAACGCGCCGCGCACAGGTTCATTGATGTAAATTTTCACAGGATACAGCGTGTCGTCCGGAAGGCTTGCTTCCGCGGCAAAAACAGTTCCGCCTCCTCCAAGCAAAAGCACAAGAATTACAGCATAAACAGGTTTGAATAAAAATCGCAGCGGCATAAAATTCCATATGCGTTTCAGCGGCGATTCTTTTTTATGCTTTCCCATGAATGTTAGGAGAAAATCCCGCGACCGCGACTTTTCTTTGCTGGTGAGCGCCACTCTATTTGCCTCGCTGATTATTTCTTCAAATTGTTTGTTCATAATTCAGTATTTTACGCATTTGTTTGAGGGCTCTGTGCAAGCGGACAGATATGTTATTTTCTGTTTTTCCGAGGATGCTGGCAATTTCTTTGATTGATAGGTCATCAACGAGCCGCATAAGCACTATTTTTTGATATTTCGCACTGATGCTGTTCAGTATTTTGAGCGCGCTTTCTGCTTCGATCTTACTGTGCACTTTTTCATGCCAGCTTTCACTCATTGCGATTTGCCGATGCTGCATTTCTTCGAGCGCCAACTCTTTTTTCCTGCGGTATTCATCGACTATCAGATTATTCGCTATTTTGTATAAGAACGCTTTTATATTTTTAACTTCACCACCGCGCGACATGTAAATCCACGCTTTCACAAATGTTTCCTGCATCAGTTCCTTTGCTCTTTCGCGGTTCGACATCCGAAAATAGCAGTGCCGGAAAATATTGTCTGCATAGCTGTCGTAAGCTTTCAAAAATTGTTCTTCTTTTTTTGGTGACCTTTTCCACATAGATAAAGACGGAATCAAATATCTTCTCTTGCGCGGATATTTTATCACCATTCAGATTTTGAAAACAATGTGTCGCGGCACGCGGCGGTTATTAATAAAAACACAGTTAAAATTAGGGCGTAGAAATACTTCATATTTTAGTTGGCGACTTTGCATTTGACAGTAAAAACCTATGTAGTATTATTAAGGCGTATTTTTTAACCAAAATTTATATGTCTAACGAAAATTTGAATCGACGTCATACAGATAGAGGTGGGATACCGGATATACAGAAAGATTTCAAGGGCGCACTAGATAGATATCTCGATAACGGAGGCGAGGGATTTAAAACCCGCAAGACAGATGAGCCAGAATTAGAAGAGATTATTCATGTTGCAGGTCTTAAGATTTATGCTTTGCAACAGAGGGCGAAATTTCAAGAAATAGATGAAAGTTCAGAGGATCTTGATGATATTATCCTTGGCGAAAATCCTGAAGCCAATTTGAAATTAGATATTGTGAATGCTCTTAAAAATAACAATAAAATCGCATTTTACGATGCTGTTGTTAAATTAGCGTTTTATTTGAGCAAGGAAAAATGGGATTTAAATGGCGAGGATATAGATTGTTTGAATAGCTTCTTTGATGAAATTATGAATGGAGATCGTGCAGATTTTACGCTTGAAATAGGTCCTGACTGCGCTAATTGTGGGCTACAGTTTTTCTATGATAATAAAACGAGAACGCTTTCATTCCAGCTGGATGCGCAGAGAACACGTCCTATACCTCAAGAAATGAAAGACATCAAAGCGAGATTCGCGGAATTTTATCCGGATCCCAAAGAAGAAATTCCTGTTTTTTAACTCATGAGTTCCAGCCAGCATTTTTCGCAGTAGATGATTTCTGGGCGGTTTGGGCTGTATGGAAATTCAATGCTGGCGCCGCAATTTTTGCAAACACGCCGTTCGCCGCAGGCGAACACAGGCGCTATATAAGTTGTCCGCCACAGGCGGACTCCATTTCATTCATAGATTTTTTCGAGATAGCACTTTTCGCAGATAATTTTGTAATTCCATTCAGGAGGATAAACTGTTTTTATGGGACTTTTGCATAGGCCGCAAGTTGCATCTATCAATTTTTTTGGAGGCTGAAGATTGCGCAATTCTTTATATCTTTGATCCGGCGTCACGCGGGGGAGCGGAAGGCCGAATTTTTTGTAAAATTTCAATTCCTGCGGAATAATCTTGTATGGTTTGCCTGTTTTTTCGCAAACAAGGATTTTTTCACAGATACTTTCGTCAGCTTCCACGGCGGTTTTTGGCAGATTGTATTTTTCTTTCGGCATTTCTTGTTTTTCTTCGTCATGCCACATATAACCTTGTTTCAGCGCTTCTTCTTTTTTGAGCGGCGCGAGTTCGTATGCGAGAGTTATATTGTATGGAAACGGCGTCAGATTGTGCGGAAACGGCTTACCCCATTCACCGGTATGCTCCATGTGCGTTTTAATTTTCGCGAGCATTTTTTTATAATCTTCGGCTGAATATTGTTTATTGAGAATTCTATTTTGCTGTTTTTTAAGCCCAATACAGCCAAAACATTCGGTTAAATGATCGCATTGGTCGCAGTATGCAGAGTCAGCCATCGTTATTGAATATGTACAGAATTTTGAATTATACATTTCATAAGCAGTGTCTATTTCAACGCAAAGTTCAGATTTTTCGTTGTATGAATTATCGTAGCAGTCTTTCAGAGCAGAGGAGTCATAAACATTCACGCAGTCCTCGGAATCAATCGTATAAAAGACATTTATTATATTTTTTGAATCATTAATAAAATTTCCGAGGCAATTTTCCGCCTTTATCATATTGAGATTTTTGTGATAAGCAGATTTTAACAGTTCAAGAAATTCTTTTTTAATCGAATCCGGATTATTAGCAAGCTGAGCCAAAAATTCTTTTTTGTGTTTTTCATATTCCGCCTTTGAATATTCTTTTCCTCTGATTAAATATTCTTTATTTCTGGCCTGTGCTGTCATAATGCAGTTTTTTGAGGTTTTACAGTCAAAAATGAAATATGAATCGTAACAGCTGTTGCACAAAAGCGAGTAATGAATGTTGTAACAATGTTTGCAGTCAGCTGACATTGAACAGAGTTGGCAGTCAGAAATATTAAGGCAGTCCACACAGTCGTTACAACGGAAAAGGCGCATGCAGTAATATAAATCCTGACTTTCATAGGACGAAAATGTAAGATAGCAGTTTTTAACATTGGCGGAATTATTGCAGAAGTCACTGTTCTCGGCATTCACAACAATCCGCGCCCATCTCGGCACTTCTTTTTGAAGATTTTTATATTGTTCAAAAAATGGTTTATTGAAATCGAAATTCCGTGCAAATAATGTCGCGTCGAATTTATCACTCCACCATTCGTTTTGATCAACAATGTGGAAAGGCGAGGTTTCCGGATAAAGCGAGATTATTTTTTTAGCCGACAAACAGCTTTTATTATGGAAAAGATTTTTTTCATTGCGGAAAATGAGATGCCGCAGACGCCTGCATTGGGGACAATTTACAGGTAGAAGTGCGTCCGCACGATTGTACGCTTCTTTTTCAGCGTTAAAATATTCAAACTGTAATCCGCATTGATTGCAGTTCATATTTAATTTTTTGAAATCGTTTATAATTAAAGCATGAAAAAGATTATTTTACAATTTTAGAATCGACCTTTGGGAGCAAGCCCCTCGCCTTTAGGCGATGGTGGTTCAGAATTTAGCCTGAAGGCATTTTTTAAAATATCGGTATAATAAAGCCCAAGTTTGTCTATAGAGAACCGGTCCCAAATGGCTTAACCGCTTTTTTTAAAACCTTTTTTCCGCGCAGATAAGACAGCAAAATTCCGTAATTTGTTATCGGTGTTCCGGTTTTTTCAGCCATAAAGATGCGCCGAAGATATTTTTGCCGATCGATCATGCATGCGCCGCAATGAACTATTAGGCGATACGGACTTAAGTTGTCGGGGAAAACGCGGCCGAAATTGAATTTAAAACAAAGTTTTTTGCCTGTTTTTTTCCGGATTAAGCGAGGTATTTGCACAGTGCCAATGTCATCACATTTTCTGTCATGATTGCATGCTTCAACGATTAAGACAGAATCTTTGTCCCGTAAAGTATCAACCGTTTTAACACCTTCTATAAAAAGTTTAAGATTTCCGCCGCTCATAAAATTAGTC
>JACRIA010000090.1 GCA_016215735.1 Candidatus Peregrinibacteria bacterium | reverse complement strand
GGTTAAGGGTTTTCCGCAATTCGGACAAATGTTATTATACTTTTTTGATTCTGCGGGAGATAAAGAAATTCCGCAAAGGCGGTGGCCGTCATAATGATATTTTCCTTCTTCTGGAAAAAATTCGATTGTGAATAAGAATTTTTTCGGATCTTTTTCCCGCACCGCATCCCAAATAGCATTGAAACTTAAATCAGTATCAAAAACATTTGCTTCACGGCCAATTCTCGGCAAAGAATGAGAATCAGAATTTGAAATAAGCGAAATATTATCGAGCTGACTTATTCGCCAATTCATATCAGGAGACGAAGAAAGTCCTGTTTCAATCGCAAAAATCTTATCTGTATAGCGGCCAAAGCACTCTTCAAGCGAATCAAAGCCCGACTCAGATCCAAAAACAGAAAAATGCGGAGTCCATGCGTGAGCCGGCACAATAATCGCCTCCTCTGAAATCCCAAAAACAATCTCTGCCAATTTATCCGAAGGCAAACCGAGAATCGGCCTGCCATCAGAAAGCAAATTTCCAATCGCGCCCAGTTTTTTGTTTATTTTATCAGCAATTTCAAGAGTCGGCGCAGCAATCAAATTATGGATCTTCCTGCATCGTCCTCCAGTTGAATAAATACTGCTTACTTCCGCTGTCAGCATAAAACGCACATCGCTTCTGCAAGACATCGGCACGTCAGGTTCGAGCGATTTTTCAATTTCCGGCCGCAATTTATATAAACCCTGCTCAGCCGCTACAAGCTTCTCGCTTAATTCACGAAACCAAGCTGGATGCGTAAAATCACCAGTACCCATCACTCGAATCCCTTTCATTTGCGCCCATTTGAACAAATTCTCCAAATCCATCTGAAGACTCGTGGCCCGCGAATATTTTGAATGAATGTGCAAATCTGCGACAAAAAGCATAGCAGGAAGAATTTTAAATGATAAAAGATAAAAATTAAAGTAAATAATAAATTATAAAGGAAATTTTAAAATTTAAATTTTATCATTTACTTTAACCTTTAATCTTTAAAATTTATCATTGTCCGAAGGACTCGCGCCATTTTATCGAACACCCCATTGAAGGAAACTGTCCTTCTGCCGGCTTAGAACCAGCCAAAACCGCGTCAACAGCATTTTGCAAATCGCGACTTTTCACCGCATTTTCATCTTTCCAGTTATCGTCAAACCTACCATGATAAACAAGCATGCGCTGGCTATCATAAACAAAAATATCAGGCGTACAAACAGCGCCGAAAGCTTTCGCTGTTTCCTGCGTTTCGTCCCTTAAATAAGGAAAATTCTGGCCCCGCTCGCTTGCGTACTTTTTCATATTTTCAAAATTGTCTTCCGGATAATTCGCGTCATCATTTGAATTTATGCCAACCAATTGCGCGCCTTTTGGCCCGTATTTTGCCTGAAATTTGACCAATCTTGGCCAAAGCGCCTGAACATAAGGACAATGATTGCACATAAAGATAATCACTAGCGCTTTCGCGTCCGGCCATGAATCGTGAGTGTAAGTTTGGCCGTCAATGCAAGGAAGCAAAAACTTTTTAATAAGACTGCCGAGCGATATTGAAGTAGATTCTGTTAAAGCCATAGAAAAAATTTGTTAAATTCGCTATTATAAGTTTGGTGTCTGACTCTTTGGTGTCTGACCCCGAAGGGGTCTGATACCAAACAATATAAATATAACACAATTCAATATGAATTCTTGGTATTTGATTGCCGCGATTGTTGTTTTGTATTTTGCTTTCGCGTTTTTGAAGCCGGTTTTTAAGAAAATTTTCAAAATTGCTCCCTGCTCAATCTGCGCAGCTGTGAGCATCACATGGATTGCCAGCCTGATTTATTATTTACTCGGCGGAAAAATAGACATTTTGATAATCACAATGCTGATCGGTGAAAGCATCGCAGGCTTAATGTACAAAATGGAAGGCTGGTTCGCTAAATTCAATTTGCAGAGATTTTGGCTGATGAGAATCATAATAATTGCCGGCGGCACAGCAGCAATGTATTCATTTCTCACAAAAAACTACGACCTCACCATGATTTCCGTGGTCACATCAATAATTTTAATGATCTTGATTGCGCTCCTGCAAAAGCCAAAATCCGCTCCGCACGAAAAACACAGCAAAGTAGAAGAAATGCTGGATAGCTGCTGTTGATTTTTATTCTACGCCTTCTGCGGCTAAAGCTTTATCAAAACTCTCAATCGGATATGCTCCGAAGAAAGTTAGCTTATTGTTTATAAAGAATGTGGGCGTGCCTTCGACTTCGGCTGCTGCCCCTTCTTTCAAACTGTCAATAACAGCCTGCTGATGTTTTTTGCTGTCTAAACAATCTTTGAAATTTTTGGCGTCAAGACCGAGGTCGGCTGCCAAACCCGTAAAGGCTTTCGCTGAATCCTTGCTTGCGCTCCAAGCGCTTTGATTGCCATAAAGCGAACCGTGCATTTCCCAAAATTTGCCTTGTTCAAGGGCGCAATGAGATGCTTCTGCGGCTTTTTCAGCATAAGGATGAATGCTGAACAAAGGAAAATCTTTCGACACAAAACGGACTTTGCCAGTATCAATGTATTTGGTTTTCAGAGCCGGAAAAATTTGTTCATAAAAAGCACCGCATGCGGGACATTGATAATCGCTGAATTCGACTATTGTGGCTTTCGCGGATTCGCTACCAATCGTGCCGTAGCCGTCAAGATTAAGCGAGATTTTTTTCTCTTCCGGAACAGTAGCGCCATTTTTTTCAGGCAAATACTTCAAAACAAAATATGTGGCGACCACTCCGATAAAAACCCCGAGAATACAGAAAAAACCAACCATCCAAAAGTTTACTTTATTTGTTGTCATGTTTTTGTTATTAAGGAATAATTTACCCCGAGTGCTCGGGGCGGCCTGATATGCGCCTGTGTCCCGCCAAGGCGGGACGGCGTGTTCGCGACTTTATTTATAGAGAGCGCTTCGCGCTCTGTGATATACGTCCTCGCTTCGCTCGGACGTGTGTTATTTCATTTTTTTCTGAAGCGTTTTCAATCCTTTCGCGGAAATAAGCATTTTCTCCATTTTACCCGTCGCTGGATTAAAAATTCTCTTCACAGTCATATTCGGCTTGAAACGCCTAAGCGTTTTTCTATTTGAATGGCTGACGTTTCTTCCAACGCTAAATTTTTTGCCTGTGATAACGCACTTTTTTGCCATAGTTT
>JACRIA010000088.1 GCA_016215735.1 Candidatus Peregrinibacteria bacterium | reverse complement strand
TTGTGACGGGTATTATTCGGAAATATAACACGCACTCGTAGTTTTGCTGTGGGCGCATTTAAAATAAAATTTATGTCCAAACAACCAAACAAAAAGAAAGTCTCTTTTCTACGCAGAATTGTGCGATGGATTGGCGGCAGAAAATGCATCGCGCCTGATTTTGCTTTAAAAACTCCCGAGTTTGCACAGAATCCGCTTTTCAAATAGCAGACGCGGAAAAGTTTAGCGTAAGGTTGCATTTTGCTATAAAATAACATTGCGCCGCCTTAGCTCAGCTGGTAGAGCAATGCTTTCGTAAAGCAGCGGTCCCGGGTTCGAATCCCGGAGGCGGCTCCAGCGGTGTGCGAACACTGTCCCATTTTGGGCGGCAAAATTATAAAATGTTATGCAACTTTTTCATGAAAAATTCAACTTGCCGGCACCGAAATTGGTTGATCCTCTCGAGCGCCAAAAATTGCGGCTGATGTTCAGAAACGAGCGGCATTTGCACAAAAGAAAGTGTAGCCTTACTGGCCGCGACATTATCAGTATGTATCCTGTGGATGCGCCTTTCCCTGTATATCACCGAGATGCATGGTGGAGCGATAATTGGAATCCCTTGATTTACGGCCGGGACTTTGATTTTACAAAAACTTTTACTGAAAATTTTCGCGAGCTCCAGAAATATGTGCCAAAAATGAATTTGATAATCGTGAATGTTGTTAATTCCGAATATACAAATTATGTTGTCGACGTGAAAAACTGCTATTTGGTAAATGGCACGATTTTCGCAGAGGACTGTTATTACGGCTCTCCGTATTATTGCAAAGATTGCGTTGATAGCACGCTTTTGCGCCACAGCGAGCTTTGTTACGAATGTGTGGATAGTGAAAAACTTTATAACTGCGATTTTTGCACTGACTGCCAGAACAGCCGAGATTTATCATATTGTTATGATGTAAAAACGTCGCATGACTGTGTTTTTTGCGTTGGTTTGCGGAACGCGGAATATCATATTTTTAATAAAAAATACTCAAAAGAGGAATATGAGAAAAAATTGATTGAATTGAATCTAAAAAATCCGTCTCAAAAATTATTTGAACAATGGGAGGATATAAAATGCAAAGTTCCGCGGCAATTTATGGTTGGCACGCATAATGAAAATGCAACCGGCAATTATTTGTTCCACTGCAAAAATACGGTTGAATCTTTCAATTGCGAGGAATGCGAAGACTGCGCCTATGCGGCGCAGGTTATGCACGCAAAAGACTGCCAAGACTTGAATTACATGGAATTCGCGGAACTCTGCTACAACAGCATAGGTTATTGGCGCAATTATCAGGTTTGGTTTAGTAATACGTGCGGAGACTGCAAGTTTGTTCAATATTCCGAATTCTGCGCGAATTCGAAATATTTGTTTGGATGTATTTCGCTGAAAAATCAGGAGTATTGCATTTTCAATAAAAAATATTCGAAAGAAGAGTATGAGAAACTTGAAGCGAAAATAATCAACCACATGAAAGAAACGGGGGAATATGGGAATTTTTTTGATAAATCTTTGTCGCCGTTCACATACGAGGAAAGCTGCGCAAATGATTATTTCCCGCGATAGAAGAACGATATTTGGTATAATAGCGTTGATGGCGAAATATAATTTAAAAATTACCGTTGTAGAAGTAAGAGGCGGAGGAAAATGCGAAAAAGGGCTTAAGGTTGGCGACACGCTTATGTACAGCGAAGATAAAATAGATTTTTGCGCGTGGGCGCACAACGCGATGTTCCCGTTTATTTCAGCCATGCGTTACGGCGCGAAATTCCCTTGGGAACCGAATTCGGAAACAGCTTATGTGTCTTGCCCGGATCCGCATAATACAGTTGTGTTTAAAATTGAAAGATTGGATAATATTGAAAAATAACGCCGCCCTAGCTCAGTAGGTAGAGCAACTGTTTTGTAAACAGTGGGTCGCCGGTTCGATTCCGGCGGGCGGCTCCACGATATATAACAAATCTGCTTTATGTTAAACTCTCTTGCAAAAACTCGAACATCGTTAATTGTAGACACTGACTGTGATGATCCAAGAATAGATAATTTATCGGATATCTTATATAAATGGGGAAAGAAAACCTTATGGGTTGATGCTATCGATCGAAAAATCACAGAAGTTACTTCTGATGCTTCGTTAAGAACATTAAGAATGGCTACAAAAACAGCTAGTTTAAATATAATTCATGGAGTTCAAACAGAAAATATTTTAGAAGATGGATTTTAAGTTCGCAAAAATCATTGTATTTACGCCGACTACTCACGCAGATAAAGTGCGCGAAGCTTTGGCACAAGCTGGCTGCGGTCATATTGGAAATTATGATTATTGTTCATTTTCGAGCAAAGGCACTGGCAGATTTCGCGGACTTACCGGCGCGAACCCTTTCATAGGCAAAGCTGGCCAGATTGAATCAGTTGAAGAAGAACGCATTGAAACAATTTGCCCTGCTGAAAACACTGACGCGGCGATGGCTGCGATTAAAAAATCTCATCCATATGAAGAACCTGCTGTTGATATTTATCCGCTGTTAAATCAAGGCCAGATTTAGGACTGCAAAACGGTTAGGCGCGCTACGCGGTTTTTGGCGGTTGCGCGGTTTTGCGGCGGCGCGGCTTTGCGGCTGCTCCATTTTGGCGGCGGTAAACTATTTTTGGCTTTGGCTTGCCTTTTTATTTAACAGCAGTATAATTGAATCCTAGAAAATTTACCTATGATTAAGGGGCAAATAAAAGAGGGAACCCCCGAAAAAATTCTAACTCAATTCGACGAGTATTTTTCGAGCGCGGGTGAATGTGAAAAATACAAATCTCTTATAGATGGAATGAGTGAAGCTGTTATTGTCGAAGATAAAAATCACAACGTTGTCTACGCCAATCCGTCTTTCGCGAAATTGGTCGCGCTCCCCCAAAAAGATTGCGCCGGCAGAAGCGTTTTTGATTTTATGGATGCGGGAAATAAGAAAGTTTATATAAAAGAAACTGATAAAGGCGCGGCTGGCGAAAGTCCCGAAGAGCAGGTTGAAATTATTTCAAGAAACGGAAAAACCATGACGGTTTTGGTCGGCGCGACGCTTCTTGATAATGGCTGCCGCATTGTCACGATGTCGGATTTAAGCAAAATCGGAAATCTGGAAAAGAAATTTAAGGTTGAGTCGGAAAAATATTTTCATCTTGTCCAAAAATCATACAAAGAAGTTGGCGCCATAAAAAGAAAGCTTGAGTATCTCAATGATCTTATAATGTTTGCGACGATTGATGTTCCGAAAGCGGAAATTTTCAGCTTTATTGTTTCATCAATTATGTCATTCACAAAAGCGGATGCGTGCGTTTTAAGGTTATACAAACGTAAATGGAAGGGTAAATTTTTCATAGAATACGCTTCGGGCGTGAGTCCGGAATGGTACAATAAAAAACCAATTGAATATAAAGGAAGTTTGATTGAAAAAGCCTTAAAATCAGGCGGAATTCTGCGCGTTGATGATATCCAAAAAGAAGCTTCTTATTCTTCGCGCGAACTTGCGAGAAAAAATAATTTTACCTCTCTTGTTATAGCGCCCATTGATTTGAAAACGAAATTGATCGGTTATGTTTCTATTTATTTTAAAAACAAAGAAAATCTCGAGCTTCTGGACCAGGATTTCTTGACTGTGTTTTTAAAGCAGTCAGCTATTGCGATAGAGCTTAATTCTTAGCGCGGGCCGCAAGTTTTGCCGCGACTTCGACTCTGCGCTTGAGACAGCTTTTCAGCTTTTTATTAATGCTGCGAAAAGATTGTATGCTGCGAGAGAGATTTTTTCCGCGTTTGAAGGATATGAATATAGTATTTCCAGCGAGCCGTCTGCAATGATTTTTTTTGTGAATTTCGAAATGATAAGGCCAGGCTGTCTTTGTGTAATAAGGCGGTACGCAGCTGGATTTGCATAATCAAGCTTAAACGGAAGTTTATAGCGTAAATTTGCAGTGATTGTCTGGCCAGGATGCACATTCATTATAAAAGAAAAATATGTTTTGTCTGTATCTTTGTCGTATAGAGTTTTAATGTTTTTGATTTTCCCATCTGCAGCGATAAATTCGCTACCCTTCGGCACATATACCCTGAAAATTGCTTTGTTTCGCGCTTTGCCAAAAATTTCCATAATCCATTCTGGAACGTCTGTATAGCCAAAATCCGCGAGAATGCTTTTTATTTTAGCTTCGTCTGCTCTTGAATAATTGTGATGGCGTGAAATCGAAACTTCATTAATGAGTTCGCTGTTTGAATAAACATAAGTCGTGTGAGAAATTTCCTGATCTATGAATGAATCTGTTTTATTGCCGTTGATTGATGTCGCGATTACGTTTAAATAATCTTCGTTTTGCGAGGTTGCGATCATGGCGCCGTCCATTCCAATGAATTTGAATAGATTTTCGACTTCCGCGATATCAGAGTAGCCGAGAATGTTTGCAGCAGATATTTCTTTTAAAAATACGTTTGCGATTTTTGCTGGCTTTTTAACTGAATAAAATTGCTTCTGAAAAACTTCAATAAAATCTTTGAGAACTTTTTTTGGCTGATACGGGACTGTGAGTTTTGATTCAACAATATAAGAAATAATTGTCTGATAATTATTTTTATCGAGAGGTTTAGCCAGTCCCTCTACTGAAATCGGACCTGTAATTTCAAGCAATTTCTGGAGCAAACTTTGATTTATCGCGATTACTGTATCAACTTTTATATGTTTTTCCTGTTCATAAAACCAGATCGCTTTTCGGGCTGAAGTCGGAAAATCCGGCGAATAATTCGAATCACGAAAAAACCATTTATCTGTAAGATTTTTTATTTCTTCGGGCGGTTCAACGTTTCCCTCAAATCCTCTATCAATATCGTAAACATCCTGAAAAGTGAGGCTCATGCGGCTATTTTGTACTTCCGCGAAAAGCACGCTTCCGATAAATCCTCCTGTTGGCCTGGATTCTGAATCGTTTTGCAGAAGAATCAGCGCTGTGTGTTTTTTGTCTGCGCCAAGAAGAGCGCTAAGGCCTTTGATAAACGTCGGCGTTGGCGGCATAAGAGCGCGCATAGACGCGATTTGTTCTGTCAGTTTTGTGATTTTAGCGCTGAAATCTCCGGGTAAAATACTGGTGTTGATTTTTTCAATAGCTTC
>JACRIA010000087.1 GCA_016215735.1 Candidatus Peregrinibacteria bacterium | reverse complement strand
GCGGTGTTTTTCGCCTCGCTCCGCTTCGGCGGTGTCGGCGGTGTCGGCAGTGTCGGCGGTGTCGGCGGTGTCGGCGGTGTTATTTCAATTCAACTGTCGCGCCAGCTGCTTCGAGTGCTTTTTTCAGTTTTTCTCCTTCTTCTTTTGAGATGTTTTCTTTGATCGGTTTTGGAGCGCCATCAACAAGATCTTTTGCCTCTTTGAGGCCAAGGCCGGTTGCTTCTTTAACAACCTTGATCACATTGATTTTTTGAGCTCCAGACGAAGCGAGAACAACAGTAACAGTTGAAGAGCCTTCGTCAGCCGCAGCAGCAGGAGCAGCGCCGCCAGCACCACCAGCAGGAGCAGCCACGACAGCAGCCGCAGCAGCTGAAACACCGAATTTTTCCTCCATCGCTTTTACAAGAGCAACAAGGTCCAAAACAGATAATTTCTCGACCATTTCAAGGATTTTTTCTGCGTCTTTGCTAAGTTCCGCCATAGTTCAATTGGTTATAAAAATAAATATAAATTAAGTTGTTTGTTGATTAGTTGGGGTTTCAGGAGCGGGCGCCGCCATTTCCGCCGGAGTTTCCGTTGCCTGAGTCGTTTCTACTGGTGCCGCCGCAACCGTGGGCACCGCCGCTTCTGCAACCGCCACTTCTGCAGTAGGCGCAACTTCGACTTTTGGCGCTTCCACAGTCACTTCAGTTTTTGGAGATGCCGCCTTCGGCGTTGTGTCTGCCGGTTTTTTTTCTTTCAGCGCATCCATTGTTCCGACAAATTTTCTTACAATTTCATGCAAAACAAAGTGGAATCGCGAAACAGGGGACTTGAAAATATAAACGAGCTTCGCGATAAGTTCCTGCTTTGAAGGAATTGTCGCGAGCGTCATCACTTCTTCTTTGCTTAAAATTTTTCCTTCCATAATTCCGCCGTACAGTTCAAGTTTTTTCTCAAAATTCTTGTCGCGCGACATAGCGTAAAGAATTTTTATCGGAGCAATTTCGTCTTCATAGCTTATCGCGACAGCAATCGGCCCTTTGAGCATTGATTCGTCAATTTCCGGAAGCTTAGCATCTTTCGCTCCAATTTTCAGCAAAGTTTTTTTGATAATAAGATAATCGATTTTTTGAGAGCGGAGCTGTTTGCGCAAACCTGTCATTGATTTAACATTAATTCCGCTGTATCCGGAAAAAACAACAGATTTGGCTTTCTTTAGCCTATCCGTGACTTTATCAAGGAGTCCTTTTTTTTGATCTTTTGTAAGTGCCATAATTGTGGTTTCCGCCTGCGGCGGAGTTATTTTATATTGCGCGGCTAGACGAGAGGATTCGCGCGTGTTAAAAAAAATCCCAATCGCGTAAAGACAATTGAGAATATTTTATAAATATCGGCGCTATCGCGCCGGTTCTCGGCAGGACTTATTAAGCGCACCTTCGCTACGCTCGGTGCGTTGCCTGCTGTCTTTGACGCACAGCAAATTTACTTTAATAGCACGATAATGTCAAGAATTTTTCACTTTCCGTGTCAGCAGCAAGTTCGCCTTAAAATTCCCGTCTTAGTCCGCGATCTCTGTCAAACCGATCTTCTCGCTGGCCTTTCAGTCATTGGCCTTGCTTCATTCACGACGATTTTTCTTCCGCTAAACTCCGAATTATTAAGGCTTGCAACAGCCTTTTCCGCGTCTGCTTCGTTTTCCATTTCAACAAAACCGAAGCCTTTACTTCTGCCGGAAAATTTATCGGCAATAATAGTCACACTTACAACGGGGCCAATAGCCTCGAAAGTAGTTTTTAAGTCGGCTTCCGTGCAAGTGTAGGTAAGATTTCCGACATAAAGTTTTTTACCCATAGAGAGAGTTAAAAAATATAAGTAGCGTTATTATTCTTCTTTTTAAAGTAAAAGTCAAGTAAAATAGGGGACGGTTCTCTATCACGCCGCACCGCGAAGCGGTGCACAGGATACATATGACAAATTTATTTTCAAAAATCGAAAAAATCCTAAAAAAGCCGCGGCCGCTGATAATTATCCTTGGACCGACTGCTTCAGGCAAAACCGCTTTATCGCTTCAGTTGGCCAAAAAATACAATTGCGAAATCATCTCCGCTGACTCGCGCCAGATTTATAAATATATGAATATCAGCACGGATAAGCTGCCGCGTTCGGCTATGGCCGGCATCCGCCATCATTTGATTGATTTTGTTGAACCGGATCAAATTTACACAGCTGCGGAATGGAAACGCGACGCAATTAGCGCTGTTGACGAAATATATAAACGCAATCGCATTCCGATAATTGTCGGCGGCACAGGTCTTTATATCAATTCGATAATTTACGATTACAAAATTCCGCAAATCCCGCCGCAATCTGCATTTCGCCGCCGTCTCGAAAAGCTCGCGAAAAAATACAACACACCTTATATATATAAAAAATTGCAAAAAATTGATCCGCTGGCAGCAAAAAAAATTCTTCCAAATAATTTGAGATATATTATTCGGGCGCTGGAAATAAATAAATTTGGTAAATCGCATAAACTTGATAAAAAAGGCAAACACCGCCAAAATACGCTTTTAATCGGTATAAAATGGCCTCGTGAAAAATTATATGAACGAATTGATAAACGCATTGATGAACAAATTAAGCGCGGACTACTCCGCGAAGCAAAACGTCTTCTCAAAAAATATAATCCAACGCTCCCTTCGATGACAGCAATCGGCTGCAAAGAGATTTTGCCTTATTTAAAAGGAGAAAAGTCGCTCAATGAAACGATTCAGCGCCTCAAATACAACACGCACAATTACTGCCGCCGTCAAATCGCATGGTTCAAGCGGATAAAAAATATCATCTGGTTGACGCCGGAAGAATGGGATAAAATTTATACCAGAACAATATTATAAATTAATATGGCTGACACAATAGAAGAATCAAAAGATGATTTATCAAAAGCATTAGAAAAGGAAAATCTAGATAAAAGGATAAAAAATCTTCTGAACACATTAGATGCTATATTGGAAAGAAATTTTTCTGGTAAGGAAGATGTAGAAAATCTATTTGTAAGATTGGAACATTTGCAAGAGTTAGACAAAAAAGTCTACGCAGATTATATTCCTAAAGTGACTAAATGCGCAGACACAATTATTGATACCTTACAAAATAAACCCGACAGGTCTTTAGAAGAATTTAACGCAGATTTAAAAAAATTATATGTATTCTCTGAAATTCCCGATTATAATAAGCCGCTAAAAGCACTGCAGGAAGTAGATAAGCTGCTAATACAATTTATAGAAAATCATCCTGAAATAACGCAAGCTTATTTAGAAAAACAAATTTCTCGTTTATTGAAAACCAAAGAAATAAGCACAAATTTCAACGATTTTGTAACGTCAAAATTTAAAAGTAAACAAACAAAAGAAGGATCGAATGCGGCATCAGACAATAAAAATTTAACTTTACTTCAAATAGCTGATAACAAAATTGAATATGGAAAAGACGGAGTGTCCCGGTTAACATTTGAGAACGAAAAATGGATTTTTAAAGTATTCCCCGAGACAGACTCAGTGATAATCGCTTCTGAAAATAATCCAGCTATGTTTGTTGTATTGCAATGGAAAGATATCCTTGAAAAATTAGAAAATAATCATTTTGATGAAGTAGCCAAGATGGCAAAAGAAAATTTTGAACGAGAAAATTCACAAAAAGAACGCCTACAAGCATTCGACCTTCCTAAAGATCAAGCAATCAGTTATTTTAGGATTTTTCCGGCTGAACACGAATCTACTATATCGGATACTTTGCAGGGTTCATCTATGTTGGTGAGTACATTAATGAGCCGATACCCGAATCTGCAAAACAATCCCATTATTTTTTCCAATAATCCTAAAAAAGATTTAGCGGATGCATTAAAAACTGCTTATGACAAAGGAACGCGATTTTTTTACTTAGATTTGTACAATCATGGTTCAGAGCAAGAAATCTTATTTAAAACTCCTTTAACCGCAAATGATATAGCAGAAATCGCTCATAAATTTCCTGATGCAAAATTTACTATAAGTACAATCGCTTGTTACGGAGGCGGATTAAGAAAGGGCTTTATAGACTTATTTAAAAAAAATCCTGATTTAAAAACAAAATTAGCTGTTTTTTTACAGTCTAAACCAAATATAATAAATTTAGCAGGCATACAAAAAGGGGAATCTTATCAACTGAAAGCGTTTTCAACATATTATTATTCATTTCTAATGCAGGCCTTACAAAAAGGAGCAAGTTATGGAAAGGCAGCCGCTACAGCAGACGAAAAAACAAAAGAATATACTTATGGTGATCCTGAAGCGCTCATTGGTGGAGAATTATTTGTCCAAACATTTTCCGATACATCAGAGTTAAACATTGCCTAAAACGGTGTACAATACAAGTATATTTATTGTTGAAAAAACTAAGATATGCATTTTTCAAAACTAGTTGATCTCGCGGCCCGCCTTCGCTCTAAAAATGGCTGTCCTTGGGACAAAAAGCAGACAATTGATTCAATGCTCGAGCATTTTTTGGAAGAAGCAGCCGAAGTAAAAATTGCGATGAAAAAACACGATCACAAAAATCTCCGCGAAGAACTCGGCGATTTGATTTTTACAATGATAATGATTGCGCAAATAGCTAAAGAAAAGAAAAAATTTGATATGCGCGATGTTCTGGCTGATATTCATAAAAAAATCCGGCGCAGACATACTTGGGTTTTTGGCAAGCACAAAGCTTGTTCTGCGGAGCATGCGCTGGAAATGTGGCGCAAAAATAAACGTAAAGAAAAACGCAGTAAGCGCAGCGATAAACAATAATTTTGTAAACAAGTTTGCTGCTAACACAGTAAATAGAGAACCGGTCCCATGTCGATTTTAGGCAAAAAATGGGTTATCAAAAATACAAAAAGCAATCAAACTTTGCTTGAAAAACTGCTCGAAAACCGCGGACTGCGCGAACACCGCTCAATAAATAATTTTTTGAATCCTTCAATAAAAAATTTGTATAATCCATTTTTGCTCGGCGATATGGCTCACGCTGTTGAGCGCATCAAAAAGGCAATTGAAGCGAACGAGCGCATTATTGTTTACGGCGATTATGATGTTGACGGCATCACAGCAACAGCGATTGTTTTCCGCGCGCTAAAAAAACTGGCTGCGAATGTTTCATACAGGCTTCCGCACAGAATTGAAGACGGCTACGGCCTCAATGAAAAATTTATAAAAGAATTCAGCAAGCTCGACGTAAAACTAGTCATCACTGTTGACTGTGGAATTTCCTGCGCAAAAGAAATTTCGCTCGCAGCTTCGCTCGGCATAGACGTGATTGTTACCGATCATCACACAATTCCGCAAAATCCGCCTGACGCATTCGCAATTATTCATCCAAAATACAAAAATTCACTTTATCCATTTTCATATTTGACCGGCGCCGGAATCGCGCTGAAACTCGCTCAAGCTTTGTTCAAAGAAGACGCGAAAGAATTTATTGATCTTGCGGCGCTGGGTACAATTGCGGATGTCGCGCCTTTGATTGATGAAAACAGGCTTATTGTAAAAGAGGGCTTAAGTATGCTGAAAAATCCAAAATGGCAAGGATTGAAATATTTAAAACAATACGCAGGCATACTACCGAACGAAGAACTCAGCACATACGCGATTGAATTTCGTCTCGCGCCAAGAATCAACGCCGCGGGCAGAATCAGCCATCCTTATTATGCGCTGAAACTTTTGCTTGAAGACGATTCTATTAAAAATGGAATGACGCTCGCGAAAAATCTGGATGACTTTAATAGCCGGCGCCAGCGCATTACGGAAAAAGCTTTTGAAGAAGCCGAAGAAATGTTCGCTCATAAACATCTCGCTAAAATTCTGATTGCGTCTTCTCCGCATTGGCACACAGGAATCATTGGCCTTATTGCCGGAAAACTCAGCGACAAATACAGACTGCCGGCAGTTATAATGAATGAAACAGGGGATAATTTCGTGGGTTCATGCAGGAGTCCGGAATATTTTAATATAATAGATGCGATAACGAATACTTCGCGCCTGCTTGATCATTTTGGAGGCCACGCCGCAGCAGCTGGCTTCACTCTTAAAAAGAAAAATCTGGAAAAATTTATCTCCAGCCTGAATTCTTATGCTAAAAAAATTAAAGTATCGACCACAGCGCCGCTCTTAGAAATAGACGCACAGCTCGCGCAAAATGATCTTACATTCGACACGCTTGATTTAGTCAGGCAATTTGAGCCTTTTGGAACAGGAAATCCAGAGCCAATATTTTTGCTGAAAAATATTACAGTGCAAAATATTAAAACAGTCGGCAAAAATCGCGATCACTTAAAATTTGAAATCGCACCCCCGTCCCCATCGCACATCGAAACTTTGCCTCCGTCCCCATCCCCGCCATCGCGCATCGAAGCAATCGGCTTTCACATGGGCGAATTCGCGCCAAAACTTTCCCGCGCTAAAAAAATCAACGCGGTTTTTACCCTTCAAAAAAACACATTCAACAATAAAACAACCTTGCAAATGAATGTGATTGATTTCTCGATTTGATTTCTATTCCCTTCTTTGCTAATATTTCACCTTATTTTCCGTCCGAGGTTAATACTTGACTAATTACCCAAAATATATTATTATATAAAGATACATTTTTGTTATCAAATCAATAAATGGCGTCAGAATCAACCAAAAAACAAATCGTAGAATTAATTAAAAAGAGCGGCAGAATTCTCATAATGCCGTCGTCTCCGGCTGATGGAGATTCAATCGGCAGCGCGCTGTCGCTTTATCTTATTCTAAAAAAACTCGGCAAAGAAACAACAGTCGCAGCAATGGATCCGATTCCTGATATTTATGATTTTTTGCCTGCCATAGGCGCGATCAGCGACAAAGTCACAGCTTCAAAAGATTTCATTATCACGCTAGACTGCAGCAAAACAAAAATCGCAAATATAAAAAGTTTAATAGAAGACGATAAAACAAACATCGTAATTTCGCCGAAAGGAGGCCGTTTTTCCTCAAAAAATATTTCATTTAATTACGGACCCGAAAAATATGATCTCGTGATTACAGTTGATACAGCTGCGGTTGAACAGCTTGGCCATCTTTATGAAGATAATATTGACATGTTTAATCAGGTGCCGGTTATAAATATTGATCATCACATTTCGAATGAACAATTCGGACGCGTGAATTATGTTGATTATATGGCTTCTTCCACAACAGAACTTTTAATTCCGATTATTGAAGAACTTGAAAAATCTACCGGCCAAATTTTGCTTGATGACGATATCGCGACGCTTCTGCTTGCCGGAATTATCACGGACACAGGAAGTTTCCAGAACGCGAACACAACGCCAAAAAGTTTTGATGTCGCGGCGTATTTGGTCGCGAAAGGCGGCCGCCAGCAGGAGATTATCCAGAAAATTTACAAAACAAAACCGCTAAGCACTCTTAAACTTTGGGGCAGAGTGCTCAGCAAAATTCAAATTGACGAAAAATACAAATTTGTCTGGTCTGTAGTGACGCAGAAAGATTTTAAAGACACAGGGAGCAATGAAGAAGAGGTTGGAGAAATTATTGACGATTTGCTTTCAAATGCGCCGGGCGCAGAAGTTGTTTTGCTTTTGAAAGAAAAATCCGCGGGTTTAATTTCAGGAAGTATTAGGACAACGAATCCGTCTGTTGACGCGAATGAGATTGCCGCAATATTTGGAGGAGGCGGTCATGCTCGCGCAGCAGGATTCAAAATCAAAAACGCGGACTTTGAAAAAGTTTATGAATATGTCATTGATAAAATAAAAGAATTTCAGGCAAACAGACTCAATATTGTTGAAGAAAATAGCGAAACAACAGCCGCGTCTTATAAATATGAAATAGAACACGAAGTTCCATTGGAACCGGAAATCGCGGCACCCGCCGCAGCCGCTGAGCCAGAAATCGAAACATCAGCAGAAGCCGCGCCAATAGAAGCTGCGCCGGACGCAACTTCAATAACGCAAGCAGAACCCTCGACGCCAGCAGAATCTTCACCAACAAAACGGAAACGCGGAAGAAAACCAAAATCAGAACAAACTTTCGCTCCTGCGCCGGAAATTCCAACCCAAACCACGGAGCCGGAGCTGAAAACCGAAAACGAAATCACAGATGAAGAAGCAGAGAAAACAGCAGAAGAAGATTCAGGGCCGAAATACAGATTTGAAGAATAATTAATTGCCAGCCGTGCTTTCAATTTGTTCCATTACAGAAGCATCCATATCAAAATTGCTGTACACATTCACAACATCTTCATTTTCCTCAAGTATATCCACAAGGTTTAAAATTTTGCGCGCTTTTTCCGCATCAGTTATTTTTACAATATTCGTTGCTATAAATGTTAGTTCAGCGCTGGTTGCATGCAGCCCAACTGCTTCAAGATTTTTCTTAACCTGCATTAATTGTGCTGGTGAGGTATAAATTTCAATTGTCTCGCCGTCGCTTTTCACGTCGCTCGCGCCTGCATCAATTGCTTTTAATTCAACCTCTTCGATATTTTGGCCAGCAGCGCTAAATGAAATATATCCAACCTGTTTGAACATCCAGCCAATACTTCCAGCAGAGCCAAGGTGTCCGCCGTGTTTTTCCAAAGAAGTTTTAATGGAATTTATAGTCCGATTTTTATTGTCAGTCGCGGTTTGTATATAAAAAGCAACGCCTTCAGGTCCAAAACCTTCGTACATCGCTTCCTCCACGATATTGCCTTCTTTTAATTCGCCGGTTCCTTTTTTAATTGCTCGTTCAATATTCGCATTCGGCATATTGCAATCTGACCTAGCCTTATCTATGGCTTGTTTAAGCGACGGATTCATATTCGGATCACCTCCAGCTTTCTGCGCAGCAATTTCAATCATGCGGCTGTATTTTGAAAACATCGCACCTTTTTTAACATCAGCCGCGCCTTTTTTATGCTTGATTTGTTTCCATTTGGAATGACCGGACATCGCTGATTTTTTAATGCGAACCCATTATACCAGAAACAAATTTTTGCAAGTCAGAGCTTTTCACAGAATGATAAATACTCGCTTTTTGCATTAACGCATAAGAGAAGCGATTTTCAAATCCCACAATCTCAACTTTTTTGTTTTTCCTCACAACCATCTCGATGGCGGGAGCAAGATCGCCGTCAGAAGTTATCAAAATAGCGCTGTCATATCTGTCTTCATATGCGCCTTCAACCATATCAATTGCTATTTTCACATCAACGCCTTTTTCAATAAATACATTGCCGATTTTTAGAAGTTGGCCTTTTATTATATAAAATCCCATTTTTTTGAGTTTCTCAAACAGCATCCGCTGATGTCTGCGCAGTCTCATGCTTTTATCATCATCGGGAAAGGATATGATCTCCCCGATATAATATTTTGCTTCTTGCAATTTTCTATTTCCAACAAATGATCTTGCAAAACCGCCGAAATCAAATTTCATGTCAGCGCAGCCGTTATTTTTTAGGCTGTTATATAAATTTGAGCCATCTATATAAATACAGACACGTTCCAAGTTATTCATAATTGATGTATAAAAAAACCCCGCTGGCGCCATAAGGCGGCATACGGGGGGGGTTAAGTAATGTAGAATTTCTACTATTTCCAGTATATATGGCCATAAATGTTTTGTCAAACAATACATGCGCAATTTTAAAGTAGAGCACATTAAAAAAATCTAAACAAAAGATTAAATCCTCGGGACCAAGTCCCAAAAATCTGCCCCCGTCCCCCTAAATTGCTCGTGCGACCGCCTTATGCGCTTTCGGGTCAAACGGATCTGGAATAATTTTTTCAGGAGTCGGATTTTTCATGCATTTTGCAAGCGCCTCAGCCGCGCGTATAAACATTTCATTCGTAAATTTTTTGATGCCTTTATCAAGCGCACCTCTGAAAATCCCAGGAAATCCAAGAACATTATTTATTTGATTTGGAAAATCGCTCCTGCCAGTCGCGATAATATACGCGCCGGCTTTTTTCGCTTCTTCAGGCATAATTTCCGGCTCCGGATTCGCCATCGTGAAAACAATCGGGTCATTATCCATCATTTTTATCATTTCGGGTTTTACAAGCCCGCCTCGCGAAACACCTATAAAAACATTCGCGCCGTACATCGCGTCAGTCAAGCTGCCGTAAATTTTGCGCGGATTAGTCATCTGCGCGAGCCGCGTTTTTTCAGAATCCATGTGCTCGCGGCCCTCGTAAATAATCCCTTTTGTATCAACAATCAAAATATTTTTCGCGCCGTATTCATAAAGTAATTCAGCAATAGAAAGCCCCGCGGCGCCAGCGCCGAGAATCACAATTTTTGCTGACGAGATTTCTCTTTTCGCAAGCCACAAAGCATTAATTAATCCAGCCAAAACAACAACCGCTGTGCCGTGCTGGTCATCATGAAAAACAGGAATATCAAGTTCGCGAATTAATGTCCGTTCGATTTCAAAACAATGCGGCGCTCCAATATCTTCCAAATTTATTCCGCCGAATCCAACAGAAATATTTTTCACAGTTTTTATGAATTCCGCCGGCGACTTTGCCTGAATGCAAATCGGAAACGCATTAACTCCGCCAAATTTCTTAAAAAGACAGCATTTCCCTTCCATCACAGGCAAACCTGCAGCAGGCCCGATATTGCCCAAACCCAAAATCGCAGTGCCGTCTGTGATCACAGCAATCGTGTTTTTTTTGATCGTATACTTATAAATATCAGCCGGCCGTTTCGCAATCTGTCTACACGGTTCAGCAACGCCCGGCGTATAAACAAGGCTCAAATCAATCTTTGTGCGGAGCGGAGTTTTGAGCGTTGTTTCGAGCTTTCCGCGGAGTTTGCGGTGAAGAGAAAGGGATTTTTGGTAGACGTTAACCATGGCAACAATCTAACAGAAAACGAAAGATTTTACCATCGCGCAATTATTTGTCATTTTAACATAAATATGTTATAATTTATAAATATAAACAAACAAAATGGACGTAATTTCATTAAAAAGTATCTTAAAAGATACAAAATACGAAAATAGGGAGGATGAAATCTGGCAAAATCTCATAAATTTAGCAGTCAAATACAATTTAGAGCCAGCTGAAAAAACAATTTCACCGGCAGAATATATCGAAAAGAAATTCATCCAGCTTAAAGAAAAAATAGGGGAAGATTTCAAATTAGTTCAGCTCTATTTTGCAGATTTAGTTAAAAAAATTCAGCGAGATATTTCGGAAAGCAAATGTCTCGACTATATCGCGGAGATGAAGGATGAAGAAAAATCTATTGATCTTTTAACCGAATGGATTTTAAACGCCGAAGAATAATTTTTCTATGCAAACATGGAAATAGAAAGACAAAAATATGATTCGATCGAAATGGTTTACAAAGAAGGCGTAAGCATCCTTGCTAGCGCTATCGCTAGACTCGAAGAGCGCGGCGACAAAGCTGCAAAAGAAAATCTAGCCAAGGAATATTCATACATACAAACATACAATCCGAATCTAGCTAAAATCTTAAAAATAACAAATGACAGCCGAGAGGCTAGAGAAATCCTATTAACAGCCATTAATATTTTTGAAAGAAAAAAAGAATCCCTCGATCTGGTAACAGCATTAGACGTAGTTTTGTATTTTACTGCCGGCAAAGGCGAAATAAACAAAATAAATCCAGAAATCATCCAAGAAATTGACGCCGCATTAAAAATACTTCGAAAAATACAGGAGGGTGTTAAATCTTTAGATAAATGGCCAAAAAGGACAAACGGCGGCCCCCGCTATTCTATGATGCCAAGATTAAAAATACTGCAGCTTATCCGAGAGAGCGGAATTTTAGATGCGCGCCCAATAGAAACATCTGAAACCCAAGAACTAAAAGAAATCCCAAAAGAAATAAAAAATCTTATGCAAATAATAAAAATCATTGATGATAATCCTCAAATCAAAGCAATATCTTTTGATTTCATGGATACAATGGTTGAATGGACAAAATCCGCAAACGAACGGCACAAAGAAATGTATAAAAATGCGTCTGAAATTCTGAATAATTATGGTATAGATATAACCCCTGAAGAATATGCAAAAATAAGAAGCGGTGAAAGACGAGATGGGATTTGGTATCAATACAAAAACGAAACATACAAGATTGGAAAGGATTTCAGAGCTATCGAGGCACTTACGGATATAGTAGAAGAAATCATAAGGCAAAAAGAAATAAAATGGGATGGCGAAAAAACATCAAGAGCTACAAAAGAAATCGAGGAAGGTATATATAAAATAGAACAGAAATCCGCCACGACAGTCGCACACGCGAGAACGGTACTGCGTGAATTAAGAACTCGAGGGAAAAAGATTATTGTGTATTCAAATACGCCTTTTAGCCAAGCACATGTAAAACAAACTATTGAACAATTAGGACTTGCTGGTTTTATAGATGACATGTATGTCTCTTCAGAAACAGGGTTTTCGAAAAATAAAAATATACCAGGTGCGTTCGATTTCATTAAAAATACTCTAAAGTTGACAGGCGACCAAATTTTACACATAGGTGATAATGAAAATAATGATTACTTAGGCGCAAAAAACGCCGGCCTAAACGCATGCTTATACGCCCCTCCAGAATCAGCATTTGCCAGATTAGACAAGCTTAAACCAGGAACGCCAGAATTCACAAAAACATACTACAAAATATGGGGAGCAAAAATGCATGAAAAAGCAACAGAATTCATGAATAATGGTTTGCCGCAAAAAGATCTCACGCCAGAAGTAAAAGAAGCCTCTACCGACGCCTATCATTTAGCTAGAGATATATATGGGCCGATTGTAGCAAGATTTTGCGATAGTATATTAAAAAAGATGCAGAAAGGCAAAAAACCTCTTTGTGTTTGTTTAGGGAGAGACGGAATTTCGATGTTTATGACAATGAAAATACTATTAACAAAATATCCCCAGCTATATCCGGACGTGGATAAAAAACAAATTGTTTACTGCAATATATCAAGACACATAAGAGATAAGGTATTAAGGGATATCGGATGTGAATATCAAATTGGCTATGATCAGGGAGAAAAGAAAAAACCATTAAGATATTCAGCCGAAGAATCTAAAGAATATAAAGAAAAGCTTGATATTTATTTAAAAAGTCTGGGATTTTTTAATGCAGACAAAATCATCATAGCGGATAGCGGCCTGCAAGGCAGTACACAGACGATGTTGGAATACGTATATCCTGATAAAAAAATAAGAGGAGCATATATGTATAATTACAAGCGGTTCGAAGATCCCTATAGAGATCACAAAACAGGCTATCTATTGCAAAAGAGAGCCACACAGCCAGATAACAAGGGTACGGTTATAGATAGCGGTGATTCCATATATGCAAATCAAAACGCAATCTATTTCTTCGAAGACTTATTCAATGGTGTTTTCGAATCGAATGCTCATTTGGACGAAACAACTGTAACCGGGGAGCGACGGGTTACACCAAGAGTTAAGAAAACGGACATTATAAGCGGTACGATAGTTGACCCGGCAAAAGTGCCGCCGGAGTTTAGAAAAACAAAAGTATTTCTCCTTATCAAAAAAATGTTTCTAAAAGGAATACAAGATTCTGCAATATTGTATGGTATACAAAAAACATCGGATCCAGAAGGAACAATAGAAATATTAGAATCGGAAGAAAAAGCAAAAAATAGACTAAAACAATATATCTCGTTCTACGTTGAATATGCAAAAAATGGCAGAATTCCGCTTAAACAAGATTTTTTTAACAAAAATTTATTTAATCTGCTGGTCAGAAGAACCGGATACGAATACTTAGCGGAAGAATGGAAACAACAGTGGATGAAATTAATGCCTTCGGAGAGTTGATTTTTATTGTAAATTATGCTATAATTTTCCAATAAAAACAAAAATAAAGATGCAAACAAAAGCCTCTTTTCAAAACCTTGTTGACAGGCTAAAACATCACATTAATGAAGAATTTACGCGCCGAAAAATGGATTTAGCGCATTTGACGGCACTGCTTTATATCTTCGGTTATGCAAAAAATGAAGATGAACTAGCTGTTTTGGCAAAGCCGTTTTCAGATAGATTCCCGGCGATAGAAAGTTTTTTGAACGAAATAAAAATAAATGAAAAGAAGTTGCTGGAAAAAGAAATAGAAAAAATAATCAAAAAAATTGTCGTCGAAAATCCAGCAAAAGCTTCCGAGATAGCTAAAGCTGGCATGGAAGAAGGAATGACGCTGAACAAGCTTATTGAAAAATATCCGGAAATCAAAAAATATATCTAACTTATTTATGCCTACAGCACAGCCGCCACAACCAGAAAATCAATATGAGATTATCGAGAAAGAACTATATGCTCCTGAAATCGAGGAAAGCATCAAACAGCAGGAGTTTTTAAAAAGAATATCCGATGATCTCAAAACACCAGACAAAAGAATGATCGATTCATTCATAGACATACAAAACGAGATAAAAACTTTGACGCCTGAAGATCAGGAAAAAGCAAGAAAAGAAATCGACGATCTTATTAAAAAATTAATCTCAGAACAATTAAAAGAAGCGCAATTAGAAACGCCCGATCAAATAAAACAAGCCATAAATGAAGCGGCTAATGAAATCAGAGCAATCATAGAAGAACAGCCTGAAAATGCCGCCGAAAGCACATCAAGAGGGGAAACATTGAATGCCGAAAAATTAAAAGCCCAAAAATTCATAGAAAAACCAAGCTTTGAAGCATTGATGGATAATCTCGATTTGATCGAAGATGAAAATATAAAAAGGCAAATATTGCTGATTAATATTTTAAGAACAGAGGCTAGAAAAAAACAGGAAGAATTTGGCGAGAGATGGGAATATGTTGAAGAGATCGACGGCAAATACTGCTGGGTAATTGACAAAGAAACAGCTAAAGCAGACAGACAGAGAGGATTTAGAAGAGAAGCCGCATACGGCAATCATCTAGAAAAGAAAAAACTAACCTCAAGCAAAATAGAATTAACCGTCGATGAAGAAAATGCCTATAAACAATGGATTGAAGCCAGAGAAGGGAATAAAGAAATTTTTGAAAAAGTTCTAGATGATATCGCAAACTTCGAATTTGACAGAAAGAAATCTTTGCCAGAACAGGCAGAGGAATTCTGGAAAAAATTATCGGCCGAGCAGAAACAAACATTTGCTGCAAGAGAAAAACTTCTTACACAGGACAACAAACCGAAAGAAGAGGAATGCAAAATAAAAATTCGCGCATACATAAATAGCGTTTTCGGCGCACGAGGAAAATATGAATTTATTGAAAATGAATATATATCAGATGCAGAAAAGAAAAATATTATTGATAATATCGATGAAGTAGAAACAATACTGGAAGAATTAGCCAAAGATGAAGCGGGTGTACCGCCTGTGAGCGGTGTAGAAAGCGGGACAGAGAGTGCCGCAGAAACAGCTGAAAGAACAGCTGAACAAGTATCGTTATACGAAATGGCTAAAAAGCTCCTCGATGTTGTTATGAAAAATGGCGGGGAGACGCCGGAAGAAAAACTTCTATACCTGAAATATCAGCATTTAAGAGGACTGAGAGGCCGCGAGGTTCACAAAACGAATATTAGGATGGTGTATTTTCTCCAATACATAATCAAGCAGCACGAAAACGGCCAGACAGCAAACCTCAAGATGACGGAAAAAGGATGGGAAGTAAACAGCGAAGAAAAATGGAAACCAGTAGAGCATCCCAAGGAATTTGAAAAAGATCTTATTACATACAAAGAGGTTCTTCAATTTCTCAAAACAAACGAAGAAACCAAAAATTTAACATCGGGTGAATTAAGAAGAATGCTGAAAAAAATATGTGAGAATTACATGGATTATCAAGACAATCCGGAGACGCATAAAAACAAACCCGAATACAAAATGCTTAAATCGATAAAAGAACACTTTAAAGATAATATAGCCGATTTGCTTCAATATATATACAAAGCATTAATATTTTTCGAGCAAACCGAAATCAAACTCAACAAAGTCAAATTTACAGAAGTCGAGGTTTCTCAAAAAGTCAAAGGAACCCCCGACATCGCCGAAGAAGACCTCAACATTTTCCGCAAGCATTATGCTGACCGCAGACGCACGCTTAGAAAATTTTTGGATAGAATTTCAAAATCGCCTGGCGCGCAAATGACTGATTTGGAAGAGGCTCGCAGCAGATACACGAATGCATACAGAACAAGAATAACGCACAATGTGACAGCCGATGATACGCTCAATAATATGGCTTTTAACACAGATGCTGATAAAGCCGTATACAAAACAGCAGTAAGAAATAAGGTTGTAGGCGAGCTTTTGGATGAACGAAGAAAACTTCTTTCAACAGAAGTCGAACTTCAAAGAGGTTCAGCATGGGAAAAATTAAAAACATTTTGGAGAAAACATCCTATTTGGAGGCTCGGAATTTCTGGCGCTCTACTCGGAAGCACTATAGCTTTCTTAGGAACGCCGCTCGCTATACCATTCATATTGGCAAAAGCAGGATGGCTTGGTATGAACACGCAAATCGCATGGGAAGGCGGCTGGGAAACAATTCAACAAAAATTCGGCGCAACACGCAGCAGATTCGGCATCAATGTTCCTGCTATGGATGAAAATGAAGCTAGACGCAGGCTCGCCGCACACACAACGCTCTCAACAGGCAGACTGCCGGGATACACGGCGCCGCCAAATGTGGCACAGGCATCGCTCCAGCAATTTTACGGCGGCGGGGCAGGAGAACAAATATGGAACAGGTATAAAGAACATATAGATGCGAAAATAGATGCCGCGTTAGGAGCGCTTGGACAGCAAGCAACAAAAGAACAAATTGTTTTGGCAGCGATCCAGACAGGTTTGGATGAAGAAGCTAAATTTATGCAGGAAGTAGAAGCAAGAGAACGCTACATAAGAAAAACAGATATTATTAAAAAGGTATCAGGCTTAGCGTTCGGCCTCGCGGTAGCAGGGTATTCATTATTTGCAGATTTAGCTCATCTCAAAGAAACAGCTGTGGTAAAAGAAGCCGCAGAAGCAAAAGCCGCAGTCGCTTCCGCGGCCAGCCATCCAGCTGCTCCAACAGGACCAGTTGATACAGGAGCTGATGATGTATTTGGCGGATCTACTGAAGCAGGGAATCCACTTCCGTCAGAACCAATGCCAGTAGAACCTGTAGCGCCGGTTACGCCCGTAACTCCAGAGCCCATAACGCCAGAACCGGTCCCGGTTGAACCAAGCCCGGTACCAGTTGAACCAGTAGCACCAGTCACGCCAGATGTTATACCTCCACATGGCGATATCACATTCAAAATGATAGATAGCATGCCTGGCGATCCTGATCCTGGTGTTTATCAGGCAATGCCTTATAAACTCGAAATGAATGCGTCGCAAGCCACCGAACTTCGCGAATATATGCTACACCGTCATACTCTTAGCGGAATGGAAAAACTGAATCTATTCTTAGACCGGCCGGGTATCATCGATTCTCACGGCGCTTTTCAATCAGGCATAAATTTCGTAAAGCCCGGTGAAGAATTTATAATTCCAGACGCTGGAAGTTTCGTAGATAAAATTTTTAATATAATGGGCGGAAGTGTCCCTAAAAATGAAATCATCAGACGCCTCGCGTCTTAAATGATATAATATATAAAACTAATCAAAACTTATGGCTAAAAAACAAACACAAAACCCGCCGGCCGACGGACAAACCGCATCTGCTTACGACGATCTTTTCATTCAGCTTGGCCTCGCGAATCTTCCGGTTACTGACAAAGAAAGAATGGCCAAGCAAATGCAGGAAAACATTGAAGGCAGAGTCATGCTGCGCATCTTGAGCATGTTAAGCGATGAAGACAAAAAGCTTTTTGATGTCTGCAAAACCGACGCGGACATCAGCGAATTTTTCAAAGCCAAAAAAATCGATCCTGGCGCGATAGCAATAGAAGAAGCTTTGGCATTTCGTGAAGAATTGATTCAAGACGCAAGCTACATCGCGGGCAAACTCGCGCAGGCATAAAAAGCAAATTCTAGAGTTCCTCTGCGCACCGCCTTGCGCGAGCCTCCGTTCCAGTTTAATGCCCCCGTCCCCAATAAAACTTACTGGTTTTTCCTCTGCGCGTTGCCCGCGCTCGCTTTCCAATTTAAAATTTCGCAGTTTTTCCTCCCCGCGTCGCCAAAATCGTTTTTGAAGTCCGTTCCACCTTTATAGTGAGATTCAATTTTTTGCTGTAATAATAATCAACGGGGCCGGTTCCGATTCCGATTGAATCAGTTTCAAAAATAACTGCGTCGGATATTTCTTTAATTATTTCTTTTGATTTTCCTTCGACATTAACTGCCGCGCTGATTTTAGCGATTAATGCTTCAATTTGCGCCTGCTGTTCCGGCGTAAGATTACTCGCGAGATATTTCACGCTTCCTGCGCTGAGCTTAATAATCTTTTCAAACTGTTCTGCGAGACCACCGATTCCAGCTTCCGCATAAACTATCAAAGCCTTTTTCGCGTCTTTTATGATAACATACCAGTTATAAATATTTTTCGACGGCACTTTTATATATAGCGCGCTCTGGCCTCCGATAGTTGTTTCTTCAAATTTTGTTTCTTGAGTCGGAAAAACCTGTTTGCTGAAAGATTTTATTTTTTCAAAATAAACGTTGGATTTTAGTTCATCGTCAGCAAGCGCTGTTGATCTTATTACAATTTTTGCTGAAAGAGGAGAAATATATTCATAATCCGGTTGCTTATTAATAGCATCCTTCTGCCATAAAACAGTCCGCGTAGACTCTGGAATAATCTGCCAATCCCACGGAACCCGCACGGAAAAATTCTGCGAAGAATTTTCATACAATTCCCATTCGCTTGATAAATCAAAGGGCGCGAGCAGTTTGCTTGAAACCTGCTGGACCCTGTACAAAATTTCAGCAGCTTCTGCGCGGGTGATATTTTTTTCAGGATGGAGTTTGGAGTCGCTGTCCATCAGTACGACATTCTTTTCCCATGAAAATTTCGCGTAAGGCAATGCCCAATGGCCGATAAATAAATCAGGGAAAGGATTTTCTCTGATATTTATTGTCGGCACATTTATAGCGTGCGCCAGATAAACCATTTTCAAAGCTTCAGCTAATTTAACATTATCAGTAGGATGGAAAGTGCCATCACTATATCCTTTCGCGATTCCAAATTTTGCGGCGTCCGAAATATATTTTGCGAACCACGCGTCAGGGTTTACGTCCGAAAATTGCGGCGGCGGATCAAATAAAATAGTTTTCGGCCGCGTGTTTTTTATTCCAGCGTGCATCATTATCAATTTCAAAAATTCAGCGCGCGTTATCAGATTATTCGGTTTGAAAGTCATATCCGGATAACCGCTTATAACGCCAAGATTTTTCAAATACGAAAGCGACATAAAATATCTTGTGTCATTCGAAACATCAGCGAAAAGAGTGTTGGCTGCTTGCGCGCTCTGCACATTGAAAATTTGTCCTGCGCCAAAAACCGCGCCGTCAAAAATTACACCGCCAAAAACCGCGCACATAAGCCAAAAACCTACAATTACCCTCGCGCCATTTTTCAGAATTTTTTTATCCATATAATAATTCTCCGGCTGAATATTTGTCTAAATTTTCTTTGCCGATAAGTTTTATCACTTCAGGAACAATTTTTTCGTAAGGAACAGTTTTCTGAGTGCCGACTTTCATGTCGCGGATAATTCCAACTTTTTCGCGGACTTCAGTAAGGCCCATAATAATCGTATATGGCGCACCGAATTTATCAGCAAGCCGCAGATGCGTTTTGATTGAATCTTTGCCAAGCGCTCCCATTGTTTTTACGCCAGCTTCGCGCAAATCAGCAATAAGCGACAGGCATTTTTTCTTTGCTTCTTTGCCTAATTGCGCTACAAAAATATGAATCACGTCTTTATGCGGCACGCGAATTTTTTCCCGTTTCATATTCGCGATAATTCTTTCAATTCCAGCTGCGTAGCCAACAGCAGGAGTCGGCCCTCCACCTAATAATTCCACGAGTCCATCATATCTCCCGCCTCCTCCAATCGCGTTCTGTGCGCCTTCGGCACTATCCCAAAATTCAAAAACAGTTTTTGTGTAATAATCCAATCCGCGCACGAGATTTGGATTTTCAACATATTTAATACCAAGTTCATCCAAATATTCTTTTAAGTCCGCGTGAAAAACTTTTGATTCCTCATCGAGATAGTCTGCCATTTTTGGCGCAATTTGAGCCAAAATTCCGCATGACTCTTCTTTGCAGTCCAATAAACGCATCGGATTTGTCTTGAGCCGGGCTTTGCACTGCTCGCATAAAGATCTTTCTTTATCAAAATAAAAATCTGTTAAAACTTTCGCATATTCTTTGCGCGACTGCGGCGTTCCGATTGAATTTAATTGAATAGTAAATAAATCAGCGATTCCCAAATCTTTATTTATCAAATTCGCGAGATAAATAGTCTGGCTGTCGAGCGCCGCGTCAGATTCTCCGATTATTTCAAAACCAAAATGACAAAATTGCCTGTATCTGCCTTTTTGCGGACGATCGTAGCGGAAATGCGGCTCAATATAATACAACTGAACAGGCTGGGGGAGATTCGCCATTCCGTTTTGAATATACGCGCGACAAACTCCAGCAGTACTTTCCGGCTTCAGAGTTAGACTCCGGCCTTTTTTGTCCTGAAAAGTGTACATTTCTTTTGAAACAATATCCGTATCCGCACCGATTCCGCGCTGAAACAATTCCGTAAACTCGAAAATTGGCGTAGAAATGCGCCTAAAACCAGCCTGCCTTAACCTGTGCCGCACCACTTTTTTAATAAAAGTGTGATATTCGTGGTCAACCGGCAAAATATCATGCACGCCTTTTGGGGTTTGGATAATGCCTCCAGCACTGATTTCTTCTTGGTCTTCTGTCATAAGTATTATTAATTATACTAAAAACTTGCTCGAGCCTCAACATAATTTATGCTGATTTTTTTTGGAGACTTTTTGTATTTATAATATCCGGCTGATGCAATCATGGCCGCGTTGTCTGTGCAATATTCGAATTTTTGAGGACACCGAAAAATAATTTTTGCGCCGCGCCTTTTATTTAATTTTGCAATCTCAGCCGCAATCCTTTCGCGTAGAGCAGTATTTGCAGAAACTCCGCCAGCCAGATGCGTCTCAGCCGGACAATATTTTTCAACCGCTGCAATTACTTTCGCTACAAGCACATCTATAATTGCCTCCTGAAATGAAGCCGCAACATTACTGATAAATTTTTTTGTAATGCGCCGGCCAGCCCGCTTTTCTTTTTCAATAAAATACAAAACAGCGGTTTTTATTCCGGAAAAACTAAAATCAAAACTGCCAACTTCAAGCATTGTCCGTGGAAATTTAAACTTGCCTCCGTCCCCGTTTTTCGCAGCGCGCATCACAGAAGGCCCGCCCGGATAGGGAAGTTTAAGCAATCTCGCGACTTTATCAAAAGCTTCGCCAGCAGCATCATCGCGCGTTTCGCCAATCACATTAAAATCAAAATGCCGCTTCATTAAAATAAGTTCATTATGTCCGCCCGAAACAGTTAAAACTAAAATTGGAAATTTCGGTTCGTTCGCCGGCGCTTCACCCCCGTCCCCCTCTGGCACTCGCGTCCCTGTCGCGCCACCGCCAGTCTCATTGCCGCCGCCCCGTTCACTGCCACTGGTGCCAGCCTCCAGCCAGTTCGACTAAACCTGGCCGTCAATATGATTTACGGGACTTATTGGCTTGTGC
>JACRIA010000089.1 GCA_016215735.1 Candidatus Peregrinibacteria bacterium | reverse complement strand
TCGAAATACCCGCATACTGCTTTGCCATTTCATGAATTTTTTTAATCAGCGACTTATAAACAGGTAAAAATTCTTCATTGCCAAATTCGTGGATAATAAGCCCATATGCCAAATTATTTATATCTTCCGAAGTGCATCCAAAATGCACAAATTCCGAATACGCCGCGAGATTTGTGCGAGCCAATTTCTCTTTAATAAAATATTCAACAGCTTTCACGTCATGATTTGTTGTTGATTCAATCTGCTTAATTCGCTCCGCATCTTTTTCGCTAAATGTGTTGTATAAATCACGCAATAATTTCTGTTCTTTTAAATTTAAAACTTTTGCTCCGCTAAGGCGGAGCGTGTTGCACAAAAATATGAACCACTCGACTTCGACGCGCACTCTGTAGCGCATGAGAGCCGCCTCTGAAAAATATCGCGACAATGTTTCGACTTTGTTTCTGTATCGTCCGTCTACTGCTGAAATTGCGTTTAATTGATTTAGCATATTTTTTTAATATTAAAACTATTTTTAATTTTTTTGATTCTTTCTTCGAGTTTCTTTTTCAAATTCGGATTTTTAAGTGATAGAATTCGCAAAGCCGCGAGAGCCGCATTTTTCGGATCTATCACAGTCAAAACAGGCGTATCAGACGGCATTTGCAAAGTTGAATGAATATTTATCAAATAATCTTCTTTGCTGTTAAATGGCGGACAAGCAATCACGGGATGAATGCTCGAACCAGCCACAACGCCGGATAAACCATTCGAACGGCCCGCGATTGTAATGTAGCAAATCGGCTCGCTACTTTTATTCAGTTTTTGCACCAGTTTGAAAACTTTTTCCGGAACTTTGTGCGCTGAAACAACAATAATTTCGTATGGCGCTTTAAATTCATCGAGAATACGCGCAATTTTGGCAGCGAATTCTTTGTCTGATTCTGATCCGAGTAAAATTGGTATTAACATAAATTATGGGTTATATTTTGATAGATTTTTCTCGAGGCGCGCCAGAACCGGTCCCACCTCTGCATCGAATTTTTGGCCTGTGATAAGCTCAAAAGCCTCGATATAACGCCGCGCTGTTTCGGCTTTTATATCATCGGGAATTGTCGGAATTTCACCTTCTCCGCGGAATCCTCTTTCTGCCAGCCATTCACGCAAATATTCTTTATCAATTTTTTTCTGTTCTTCGCCTGACGCGAATCTTTGTTCATATTCATCCGCGAACCAAAATCGAGAACTATCCGGCGTGTGAATTTCATCGATTAACACAATTTCGCCGCCAGGCGAAATTCCGAATTCGTATTTTGTATCTACCAATATAATCCCCTGCTTCGCGCAAACCTCAACTCCGCGCGCATATAATTTAAGGCTCGCATCAGCCAAAAAATCATACTGCTCCGCAGTCAATAGGCCGCGCTCAATAATCTGATCTCGCGAAACAGATTCATCGTGCGCTCCATGTTCTGCTTTTGTTGAAGGCGTAATAATCGGCTTTTCAAATTTCTGATTCTTTTTCAAACCTTCCGCTAAAATATTTCCGCAAAAATTCCGCACTCCTTTTTCATAATTATACCAAGCAGAAGTTGTTGTAACGCCTGTTATATAACCGCGCACAACCATTTCAACAGATATAGGCTTACATTCATGGCCAATAATCACATTCGGGTCAGGATATTCAATCGCGTGATTTCCGATTATATCAGCCGTATTTTCAAACCAAAATTTCGCCATCTGATTCAAAACCTGGCCTTTAAAAGGAATCAGGCAAATTACACGGTCAAAAGCGCTCAAACGATCAGTTACAATAATTATGCGCCGGCTGCCGTTTAACGTGTAATTGTCGCGCACTTTACCTTCATAGCGTAAACCAAGATTAGCAAAATTCGTGCCAGCCAAGCAATACGGTATCTGGCGCTTAATGTCGTTCAAAGAAATCATAAAGTATTACTCTAGGACAATAAGAAAATACTGCAAATCATAGCTTTATGCAAGCCAAAAAGGCATTGACTTATAAATTACAAACTCTATATAATATGATTGACAAGTAAATCCTTGTGTGTGGGCTTCCGGATGGTTGCTCAAAAATAGCACACAAGGTTTTGTTATATTTTAAGGAAATAAAGGCGCTTCTTCAATGATTTTGTTTTTGATCAATCGGTAATAACTATCATCCCCGTATTCATATTTTCGGAATATGCTCCAACTGATAAAATCAGCGGCTTGAAGAGATTTTTCTTCGGCAGGTGTTTTAATATTAATGCTTATATCAATATTGCGTTTACTTTTGGTCCGTGAATTAATGTAACTTTTAAAATTCTCATTCATAAATTTATTCGTTTCTCTTCTCGAAACAACAAGATGAATATGATCTTGCGTAGATATCAATTTCTTTGTACAAATTCGATCCAAAAGAATATTTGTTACATAATTATAAAGTACAGCTTTTTCATCATGTAATTTTGTATAAACTTTCTTTTTATTAAGATAAATGATCGTAATCCCGCAGTCTTTTTCGCACAATCTTTTTAAAAGACGCACCCTTGTGATTGGTTTCTCTTTCACACAATGTAAAATGCCGAATTTCTTTTTATATTTTCTTCTCAATTCAAAGTGTGTTTTCTTTACTATTTTTTCAATCGGCCGTTTATCCTGTGTAAATAAGCAAGTTATAACGAAAACATGCGAGGTTTTCTTTTTTGAGAAATTAAACCCTAGATCGCCAGATTCGTCTAAAAATAAATAGGCCATAGCTTGCTACGTTAGCAAACCGTCATTAAAAATAGTTAAACAAAAGATTAAAAATTTCTGAACTCCAGGCAATTTTTGCATACGCAGTTTGTATGAAACACTGATTTAAGATAATATATTTCCGTGAGATCAAACAAAATCGCGGCAATCATCGGTCTTCAATGGGGCGACGAAGGCAAAGGCAAACTTGTTGATATTTTGACTGAAAAATACGATGTAATTGTGCGATCGACAGGAGGCGCGAACGCTGGCCACACAATTTACCGCGAAGCTAAAAAAATCGTCTTTCATCTGATTCCGTCCGGAATGATGCACAAGGATAAAATCTGCATTATCGGAAACGGCGTTGTCGCGCATCTTCCGACATTAATCGAAGAATTAAACACATTGAAATCGCTCGGCGCAAAAATCGCGGGTAGACTTTTTATTTCTGATCGGGCTCACATTGTTTTTGATTTTCACAAAATCATTGACGGAATGCAGGAAGAGAAAAAGGGCGGGAGTAATGTCGGCACAACACGGCGCGGAATCGGACCCGCTTACACTGATAAAATCTCAAGAATTGGCATAAGAATGGGCGAACTCCGTAATTTCGAAAGTTTTTCAAAAAGATTTATGGAAAATGTGCGCATGGCGCGCGTGATGTACGGAAATTTTGAATACGATGAAAATCATGAATTAAATTATCTAAAATCAATAATGCCGGAAATTCTACCGCTGATAATTAACACTGAACATTATTTGCACGAAGCTTATAAAAAAGGTAAAAGCATTTTGATAGAAGGCGCGAACGGCACAATGCTTGATATTGACCATGGCACTTATCCGTTCGTAACATCATCAAACGCATCAATTGGCGGAGCAATCGCAGGAAGCGGTTTGCCAGCGCAAATAAATCCGGTTATAGGAATTTTGAAAGCTTATACAACACGCGTCGGAGGCGGCCCGTTTCCAACAGAACTTCATGATGAAACAGGAAAATATCTGCGTGAAAAAGGCGGAGAATTCGGTTCAACAACAGGACGACCAAGAAGATGCGGCTGGTTTGATGCTGTCGTGGCGCGCTGGACTTGCGTGATAAACGGCGCAACAGAAATAAACCTCACAAAACTCGATGTTTTAAGCGGATTAAAGAAAATCCGCATCGCAACCGCGTATGAACTAGATGGCAAAAAGCTCGATTCGCTCCCCTATTCAACTGAAGATTTTGCTAGAATTACGCCAATTTATGAAGAAATGGAAGGCTGGGATGAAGATATTTCAAAATGCGCTCATTTTAAAGATTTGCCTCCTGCAGCGCAAAAATACATTAAAAAAATTGAAAAACTCCTCGGATGCCCGATTAAATATATTGGAACAGGAACCGGAGCGAAAGATTTGATAAAAATGTAATGGCTAAAAAGAAAAAATCCGCGAAAATCGCCATAATAACAGCATCCACGCTATTAATGTTAATGGTATGCGTTTCGTTTACTGTAGAAATTTTTGGAAACAAAAATATATCTAAAACAACATCTTACACGACGAATTCTTTTTTGCCGGATGATGAAATAAAAGACAATCGCGTAACTATGCTGGCTGTCGGCGATTTGATGCTGGACCGCTATGTTAAAAAGATAATTGATAAAAAAGGCGCGAAATATCCATTTGAAAAAATTGAAAAACTGTTAAGCGGCAATGACTTGACTCTCGCGAATTTAGAAGGTTCTTTTACGGATTTTAAGCCAAAAGCGCTCAATCCCAATAATACAACTTTTACTTTTGATCCCGCGCTTATTCCGACTTTAAAAGAACTTGGATTCAATATTTTCAACCTCGCGAATAATCATTCTCTAAATTTTGGAGAAACAGGATTTACGCAGTCAAAAAAATATTTGGGGGAAAATTCCATAGATTATTTTGGCGAACCTATGAACAAGGAAAAAATCTCAATCATCAAAAATATCAGAGGCACAAAAATAGGATTTATAGGCTATAACGGATTTGACGGCGCGAATTTTGATAATGTTCTCAACGAAATCAAAAAGCTGAAACCGGAGAATGATTTTGTCGTTGTTTTCACGCATTGGGGCATTGAATATCAAACAAATTTCTCAAAAACACAGCAAAAACTCGGCCATGAAATTATAGACGCAGGCGCTGATATTATTATTGGAACTCATCCGCATGTTGTTCAGCCTGCTGAAAAATATAAAGATAAAATGATTTTTTATTCGCTGGGGAATTTTTTGTTTGATCAGACTTTTTCCAAAAAAACGCAGGAAGGGCTTGCTGTAGGCATTATTTTTGATAAACCGGATATAAAATACTATTTGTTCCCGACTGAAATTAAAAAATTCCAAGTTGAAGTGAAACCCGAAAGTAAAGTGGTGTCGCTTCACGACTTTTATTTCTAGCGCCTGTGCCCGCCTCAGGCGGACGGCGTGAATGATATAAAAGACTTCACAACTATTAAGGAAGGTGGAAGCGCTGGAATAATATCAGTTCTAAACGCGCGCTTATTCATAACGCATAACCAACAGGCATAATCACCATTGGTCGAATGTTTGGCGCGAGGCCGAGGATTTTTTGCACTTCTTTCTCGTCAAAAGCGCCAACCCAACAGCTAGCGAGGCCCAAAGCAGTCGCTGTCAAAAACATATTTTCAGCGGCAGCTGCCGCGTCTTGGATAACATACAAATTCTTTCCGCGATCGCCGTATTTCAGGCCGCAGCGGTCTTTATCGCCGGCAATAACAAATACAGCATAAGCGTGCGCCACAAACTCCTGATCAAGAGAAGCTCGACTAAGCGCCTGTTTCTTTTCAGCGTCTTTCACAACATAGAATCTCTGTGATTTTAATCCTCCGGCGCTTGGAGCAAGTTTAGCGGCCTCGAGTATTTTTTCGATCATTTCATCGGATACTTTTTTGGAAGAATCAAATTCGCGGACACTGTGGCGGTTTTTTACAACATCGAAAAAATCCATGATATATTTATTATATACTACCGTTTTCTAATCTTAAAGCCACGCCGCAGGGCTCCAGTCGGCGGAGTGGAGCTTCACAAGCTGAACAGCCCGTTTGATTTACTTGACAGAAAGATGAAGATATGTTAGATTTTATTGCCTAAACTTAAAATATGGAAACCCAAGACACACAGCAAGAGAAACTCATAAAGCTAAAAGACACGACTATCGCCGCGCAGATTGTCAAAGCTTTTAAAATCAATCCTGAACTACGAGTTGATGTTTTTTATCAGCACAATAACGAGCTTGTAAAATACCCGCTCTTATACAGCAATGGAGAACTTTCTATACAAATCAGCGAAAAACCGTTGCACAAAATAATTCTGAGCAGCGAGCTCTGGAATAATGTTTCAATAGACGCAGAAACCCATAAAAACATATTAAATGTGATAGAAGAAAGTGAACAAAAACAAGTAAGAGATATAAATAAAGATTGCCGGGATAGTTGGTATGAAATAGCGCTAGCACTCCAAAACCCGAGGCCAGAAGAAAACCTGCCCAAAAATAAAATTCCGCATCAAAAAGAAATAGAAGAATTTTTTGAAAAAATATCGAACTATGAATTCGATGTCGATCAGATCAATAGCACTGAAATTTGCGTAAAGTGTAGGGGAAAAAGTGAAGCTGACGCTAAACTTTTCGAAGAAATCATAAAAAAACTGCCATTAAAAAATCCTTATGAAAAGGGTGTGTATATCGCTATTGATACAAAGAAAAATCCAGAGCTTTTCAAAAATATAGCTCATACCATCTTATTAAAAGTGAAAAAAATAGTACTGTTTACGTTTATGGGATATGTAGATTCTTTGCTGAAAAAAAACATAACCATCGATATCGGGATCGATAGTGATGTCTATTTGTGTATAAGGTTCAAACGCTGCTGAACGCGGCCTGCTTCGTTGCATTAAATTTAATCTGCTTTTAGCCAAGCCTAAATTTTCATTTTTTTCAACTGTTTTCTGAATGTTTTATATTCCGGGACAGTTTTCGCGACCAATTCCCAAAATTTCTTTGAGTGATTCATCTCTTTCAAATGGCATAATTCGTGTACAATCAGATAATCCGCTAAATTTTCAGGCAAAAAAATTATCTTGTAATTGAAATTTAGATTAGCCTTTTTGCTGCAACTCCCCCACCTCGAGCCCTGATTTCTTATCGCGATTTTTCTGAATGAGAAATTGTAAATCCTGTTAAAGCGAATGAGCTTTTCGCGGACAAGCTTTTTTGCGCGGGATTTGCTTTCAAGATATTCGCGCCGGGCTCCTTTTAAGGTATGTGGGATAATTGGCGGAGTTGACGCGATTTCTCTGATTTTTCGCAAGATCCATTTTGCTTTTTCGCGCACAAAATTTTCAGCTGTTTTTTCAGACAAAAATCGAGGAAGTGTAACTTTTACCTGCGCGTCAGGCGTTATTTCAATTCTAAGCCGTCGAGCCCTACTGCTTTTTTGGAGAATGTAGACAAGTGTTCTTTTAATCATTGTTTTGGGAAATTTAGATTTTGGAATTTGGAATCTGTTTTGAATTTTGAGTTTTGAGTTTTGAATTTCCCGCGCTACGCGCGGGGTGGTGGTGGGCGCTACTGGGCTCGAACCAGTGACCTTTCGCATGTGAAGCGAACGCTCTAACCAGCTGAGCTAAGCGCCCGATTATCAAAGGCTCTGAAGCGTATTTAGACTATAAATATAAACCTGCTTATATAAATCAACGATATTTTCAGGACCGGTAAATTTTGATTCGTAAAATCTAAAATCTTTGCCTTGGATATAAATATTTATATTTTTGGATCCCGACGAACCTTTCATCCAAACAGCGACTGCCGGCATTCCGTTTATCAGCATAGACTTTTCAGACATAATTGATTTTTCGTAAGTCGCAGTCCTCCATTTAACAAAATCATCTAATGTAAATATTGTCTGTTTTGCGTCTTTTTTCTCGGGCTTTGCCGACCAGATATAAACCGCGTAAACAGCATTGTCTTTACTGGCATAAAAACCATTGCTTGCCTGCGTTTTACTCACAATCCATCCTTTAGGCAATTTCACGCTGAACCATCCCCTTTCGTCTTTATAGATATCCGTAAGGCCCTCGTATTTCGCGAGCGTATCATTGGGAAAATATTTAGGATCAACATTTGTTAAATCCGCGAATGAATATCCTGACGAAGGTATATATTTGTATAACCAGTTTCTAGCGTGAAACAAATTACTGAAATAAAGTACGCAAAAAATCAGAATAATAAATAGAATGGCTCCGGCGGCGATTATAAGGGCGATTATAGGTTTTTTCGTTTTTTTAAATTTCATAATTTTGTTCATAATGTTTTGAGTTTTAGGATTTAGTGATTTTGCGCGCTGTGCGCGCTGGTGGACGCTGGGGGATTCGAACCCTCGGCCTTCTCGGTGTAAACGAGACGCTCTAACCAACTGAGCTAAGCGTCCATTTTTCCGCGCTGCGCGCGGGTGTACGCCTTTCGCTTCGCTTCAGGCGCGTGGTGCCGGGGAAGGGAGTTGAACCCTTACAGCCTTTCGGCCACTACCACCTCAAAGTAGCGTGTCTGCCATTCCACCACCCCGGCGAATAAAGCGATTTTGGTCGCGAGAAAATTCTACAACAATTCGCCTAAAAATAAAATCCGAATTCCGCTATGCGCCAAAACTCCGCGCTTCAGTTTAGAGTTTCTATTTATCCCCTGCTCCATCCTTTGATTCTTCAAGCTTCACATTTTTCTCAAAAGTTTCGCCGCTTCTCCAAACTTTCAGCTTAATAGTATCGCCCGGCTTTTTATCGCGAATTGATTGCTGAAGCGTATAATCAAGTCCGATTTTTTTAGAATCAACTTCAAGAATCACATCGCCTTTGCGCAACCCCGTTTTATCAGCCGCGCTGCCAGGAACAACCGCGAATTTCCCTTTTTCATCTTCGCCAACCAAAAGCGCGCCGCTATCGACTTTTATCTTTAATTCATCTGCTTTTTCCGGCGTAAGCATTAAATACCGCACGCCAAGCATCGGCCTCACAATTTTTCCGTATTTTTGTATGCTTTCAAGAACAGGTTTCAAATCATTTACAGGAATCGCAAAACCAATCCCCTGCGCGTTGGCAGCCATCGCAACATTAACGCCAATCACTTGTCCTTTCAGATTTATCAAAGGCCCGCCGCTATTGCCGCTATTAATCGACGCGTCTGTCTGAATCAAACCAGACAAAGTTGCGACGCCTTCAGGACCGCCTGCAGTAATTTCACGTCCTTTTGCGCTAATAATGCCTTTCGTGACAGTATTTTGATATTCGCCAAGCGCGTAGCCAATCGCGAGAATACTTTGCCCAATCTGCACTGAATCGCTGTCTCCAAATTCAAGCGCAGGGAATGTTTTTATTTTTGCAGAATCCCCATTTTTTTGAGTAATTTTTATAACAGCCAAATCATTCATGGGATCTTGACTGATAACTTTCGCGCCATATTCAACACCATCGTTCATGATTATTGTATATTCTGCGTCTTCATCAGAAACAACGTGTTTATTTGTGACAACTAAGCCATCCGCAGTAACAATAAAGCCTGTGCCGCCGCCGACTTTCTGGCGTTTTATTTCCGGCTTTCCACCGCTACTCGGCCCGAACTGCTGTCCAAAAAATTCATTGAAAAATTCATCATTGCCAAAAGGAGAAATGAACGGAAACGGCATGCTTTTGTAAATTTTCACGTCTTTAGTTAAAACAATCGAAACAACAGATGGGCTTACTTTTTTAATAGCGCTGATCGCGTCTGATTCTTCAACGTAAGTTTTTTCTTCAGTGATTTGTTTGATGACAGTCTGGCCAGCCTGCTGCTGTTTTACGAATTTATCGAAAAAATATCTGCTCGTGATAAGGCCTCCTAGAAGGCCAAAGGCAAAGGCAATTACAACAACGAGTGCGATGAATTTTTTAGGAATATTTTGCATAGAAACTTGGTTAAATTTTTGCTCCGCTTAGTGCGGGCTGGTAATTAAAATTTTAGCCGAAATATGATAAAATTCAAGTGTATGATAAATAAGGCCTCTCTCAGAAAAAAAATTCTCCTCAAAAGAAAAAATCAAAACGCTAAAACAAAACTTCAAAAAGATAAAAAAATAATTTCCGCGGTATTGGCTGACGCGCTTTATAAAAAATCTCAAAACATTTTATTTTTCATGCCAATTCTCGGAGAACCGGATATCACCGCACTCATTAAGAGCGCGTTTAAATTAAAAAAGGGCGTGTATCTGCCAAAAGTTGATAAATCAAAAAACTGGCTGCATATCCATCAAATAAAAAATTTGTCGGAACTCCGGCCCGGCGCTTACAAAATCATGGAACCGCATCACACAGCGCCGAAAATCAATCCAAAAAAAATAAATCTCGCTTTTGTGCCGGGAATTGTTTTTGATGAAAAAGGCAATAGAATTGGCTTTGGCAAAGGCTATTACGATCGTTTGCTGAAAAAGATGTCGTGCAAAAAAATAGGCCTTGCTTATAAATTCCAAATAGTGAAAAATATTCCTTGTTCAGCGCATGATGTGAAAGTTGATGAAATCATCACGGAAAAAAGAAGAATTACCTCTTAACAATATAAAATCCTATGGCAACATTAGAACAAGAAGATCCGCAGGCGTACGAAATTTTAAATGGAGAAATGCGCAGGCAATTGGAAGGAATCGAATTAATTCCATCGGAAAATTATGTGTCGGAAGCGATCTTAGAAATAATGGGCTCTATTTTCACAAATAAATATTCTGAAGGTTATCCAGGAAAAAGATATTACGGCGGACAGGAATTTACAGACAAAATTGAAAATCTCGCGATTGAAAGGGCAAAAGAATTATTCGGTGCGGAACACGTGAATGTCCAGCCTTATTCAGGAAGTCCCGCAAACGCGGCTGTATATTTTGGGCTTTTGAATTACGGCGACACTGTTATGGGGCTTAAACTAGACCATGGCGGACATATCACGCACGGATTGCCAATTAGTTTTTCCGGAAAATCGTATAAATTTGTTCAATATGAGGTTGAAAAAGAAACCGGACGGCTTAATTACGATAAAATTCGCGAACTCGCGCGCCAATGCAAGCCAAAAATGATTGTTTGCGGTTACACTGCTTATCCGCCGGAGGTTGACTGGAAAGCTTTCAGAAGCATTTGTGATGAAGTCAACGCAATCGCGTTCGCAGATATTTCTCATACAGCAGGAATGATAGCAGGCGGCGCGCTCCAAAATCCTGTCCCCTACTTTGATGTTGTAATGACAACAACGCATAAAACTTTACGCGGCCCAAGAGGCGCAATAATAATGTGCAAAGAAAAATATGCGAAAGATATAGATAGAGCTGTATTTCCGGGTTTGCAGGGCGGACCGCACGAACATCAAATTGCGGCAAAAGCAGTTTGTTTCAAAGAAGCGCTGGAACCGGGCTTTAAGGAATACGCAGAGCAAATAATTAAAAATGCAAAAGCTCTTGCTGAAGAATTGAAAAAATACGGATTCACGCTTATAAGCGGCGGCACAGAAACGCATTTAATTCTAATTGACCTCACAAATAAAAATATTCCCGGCAAAGAAGCGCAAGCCGTACTGGATCAGGTCGGCATAACACTCAATAAAAATACTGTCCCGTTTGATCCGCGTTCACCTTTTGATCCAAGCGGAATAAGACTCGGAACGCCAGCTGTAACAACGCGCGGCTTCCGCGAACCTGAAATGAAATTAATTGCAAAATGGCTGAACGAAGTTCTATCCGCGCCAAAAGACGAAACAGTATTGAAACGCGTTAAAGAAGAAGTTGTCGCAACATGCAAAAAATTTCCGGTGCCTGGAATAAAGATATAATCGGACGCGCAGACTGTTATTTCATCTTCACCGCAACCAGCGTAATATCATCCATCTGCTTGTAGCCAGCAGTGAATTCTTTCACGTCGCTCAAAATCGCGTTGCGGATTGCAAGGCTGGAAGGCATTGTCGCACAATCATTGAACACGCGCTTCAGCCGCGCCATTCCGTAATTTTCCTTCTCGCTTTTCCACGCCTCTGGAATTCCATCGCTGTAAGCCAAAAGCACGTCGCCGCTGGCCATTTCAATTTCTTTTACATCCAAATGCGTTGAAATATCCGGAAACATGCCAAGCGCGATTCCTTTCAGCTCAATTGGAATAACTTTATTTTCTTTCGCGTTGAAATAAAGAAGCGGTTCATGCCCAGCATTAACATAAGTAATTTTTTTGGTAATTTCATTAAAATCAAGCAAACCAATAGTCATAAACATATTCGGAAGAGTTTTGACTTTTAGAACGCGGTTAGCTTCAACCATTATGTCTTTCGCAGAAGGCTTATTTGAAAATGTGAAAAGCAAAGCATTCGCGATCGAGCTCACAAGCCCAGCCGGAACGCCGTGTCCAGTAACATCGCCGATATACATAAGCAATCTGTCCTGCATTGGAATAAAGTCGTACAAATCGCCTCCGATTTCTTCTGCTGGAATCAGGCCAGCAGCAATATCAAGAAATTTATTTTGCGGAATCTGCTTTGGAAGAATTTCTTTTTGGATTTTTGCCGCAAGCTCAAGCTCTTTTGAAACCCTTTCTTTGTAAACCATTGCCTTTGTGCTTTTTTCTATTTCCTTGGCCATGGTATTAAACGCGCTTGCCAAAACCTCAAGCTCATCCCCTGTTTTAACATGCACCTGATACGTAAAATCCCCTTTCGCGAGAACAGCCGCGCCCTGCGTAATGCTGGAAATTGGCTTTGTTATTCTCGACGCAAAAACATAAGCAAGCATAATGCCCAAAATTATTCCGAAAGCGCCGAGCATTGCAATTCTTTTTTCCAGATTCGTAACAGCGATATCAACATTTTTATAATCAAGATAATAGAAAACCGCGTATTTGTTATCAACCGGCGAAACAAAAGCATCTACCATCTCTGATTGTTTAAGCGGATCGATTGTTTTGCCATAAGAATCAAGAAATGCGATGTTGCCGTCTGCTGTTTTTTTGAGAAATAGCGCTCGGTCTTCTGTGCGCGCAGAAGTGTATTGCGACTGAATTTGGCTAAGCGTTGTCATATCCTGAATAATTCTTTTCTGGCCCATGTAGCGCTTTTGCTTCTCAACTTTATAGTCGTACAAAATTTCTCCCTGATAACTCGCGATTTGTATTGAAGGAATATCTGTATTTCTATTCAAAAATCCAACAACTGTTTTATTAAAATAAGCGTCGTTTTTATTGAGCCAATTCAGTTCAAAATCATCAATAATGGGCTTTGCAGTAAAATCGGAAAAAGCCGCTGTATTCATGAAAATAGTCTGCGCCATTTCCTGCGTTTTTTCGCGGACAAAAAGCACTCCTGACAAACCGAAAAGAACAACAACGAATGCTACGAACGCGGCAACTAATTTTACCCTCAATGATAATCCCATTTTTAAAGCTTTAAGTTTTTAGTTGTAGCTTTGACTTTTGACCTTTGAGTTTTGAGTTATGTCTTTAGCCAATATATATCCATCAGCGCGCGGCGTAAAAGTAACATTTTCACTAACGCCGTAAATAACCTGCGTTTCAAACAACGGCACGCCGATAACGTCATCTTCTGCAACTACTTTCATGATTTCGTGAAGGGTTTTCAGCCTTTTCCCCATATTTATCTCTCTCATCGATTCTTCAATTATTTTATCAAGCGCCGGATTCGAATATTCTCCTGCATTATACATGCCTAATGATTTTTTTTCATCTTTTGTATGAATAACCGACTGAACAAAATCATTAGCGTCAGCAATATCTGATTTCCATCCCATCAAATAAATATCGCCTTCGTTATCTCCAAGCGACTTTTCAAAATCATCGCTTTTTTTAGAAATAAGAGAAACATCAAAACCAACCTGCTTTAGCATGCTGAAAATTTCTTTTGCTGTATCAACCATTCCTTCAGGCACAACAAATTTAACAGGAATGCTTTCAAAATCCGAAACTTTGCCGACTGTTTCTGAAGCTGTTTTTGGATCATAGGAAATCGGCTTTATGCTTTGATCAAAGCCAAAAACGCCGCTGCTCACAAATTGATTGACTTCGCGCGTGTAGCCGACTGTTGAAAGCATAAATCTTTTTTTATCAATGCTCATTGCCACGGCTTTTCTAAAATCTTTATTTGAAAAAACCGGAGACTTCATATCAAAAAGCAAAAACGTCACTTCATAGCTCGGCATTGTGACGACAGAAACTTTTGATCTGTTTAAGCTCTCGATATAAGTCGGCGGCACATCGCCGAGAATATCAATTTCATGGCTTGTGAGAGCCTTTATTCTTGCTTCTTTATCAGGAATAACTTTTATCAGCAAATTTCTGGCAGTAGATTTTCCGCCCCAATATCCGTCATATCGTATAAAACTCATTTCGGAGGCTTGTTTATTTGAAAATTTATACGGACCGGTTCCGATTAATTTTGGCGCGACTTCATCAGCAAATTCTTTCGGCATTATTAAAATGAATGATAATTTCTGTAGAATCAGCGGATCAGGAAAATCAGTTTTGATTACAACTTTGTCAGTGCCGGAAGCTTCCGCGGTTATCGAACCAACTATATTTTTCATCTGCGAATCCGCAAAATTTTTCGCCCTGTCAATGCTCGCGATAACATCATCCGCAGTCAAAAGTTTAGAATTATGAAACTGCGCGTTCCGCCTTAATCTGAATTCCCAAGTCTTATCATCAATCTGGCCGTAAGAACTGGCCAAACCCGGCAGGACATTCCAAAAACTGTCTGTTAAAACAAGCGGCTCGTATATCTGAAGAAGCCTATTTCTTACGCCCGGATCCATTGATGTCGGATCAAGAACATCAACATCTTTCGCAAAAGCAATAACGAGTTTTTCTTTTTCAATCTTCGCCTGCCCTTCTTGATTTTGAGATACAAAACGGCTCAAATAAGGCGCGACATACTGTTCGTATTTTTCAGGAAAAAATAACTGCATAGCAAGCCACAAAAATGCGGCGAGCACAACGCACACTCCAAAAAATTTCAGAATTTTGCGTAAAATAGGCATTTTTTGTGTTTGTTTTGTCTATCAAACGCGGATCCACTATGTCTGTCCGCGCCGATATTTCATAATATTATAACAGATTTTGGGGGAAATTGCAATTGCGCCATAATGGTTCAATAGCTTGGCAACACTTGTCAATAGAGAACCGTCCCCAAATACAAAACAGATTTACGAAACATCCGCTACCTGCCTTTTTAATTCATCGCTCAAAGCACGGTAAAAATCATTAATAATCCCATGCTGGTTAAACGGCAATAAAGCGTTCAGTTCACTGTGGAAATTCCTTCCCTCCGCTTCTCTTAAAATATCGTTTTTCAAATCAGCCAGTCGTTTCTTTTGATCCGGAGTAAACATTCCTTTCCGCAAAAGAAAATAAAGATCGTAAAAATCTCTCACTTTTTTCCGCTTAATCAAGGCATTAAAAACCTTCTCCTCCACAATCTCTTCTTTTGGAAGATGCAAAATATTATATGACGGCACAAAATCATTAACGACCGTATCAATTTCGCCCTTCACGTTCCTCCCATTTCTTGATGAAATATTAATTGCTACGCCCGCGGCCGGATAATTATAAATTTGGAAGTTGGCATCCCCAAAATAACCTTCGGCAGTAACATCTGATTTTCTGTCTATTTCTACCGTAATACCTGTTTTTTCAATTTCTTTCAAAACAGTTATAAATAGAATCTCCGCGTATTCTTTCTTCTGATAATGTCCAATTTGAAATAAAGAAAAATCAAGATCTTCGGAAAAACGCGAACTTCCGTAAATAACCCGTAAAGCAGTTCCGCCTTTAAAAAGCAAATTCTCGGATGCCGGCAGTTTATATAATTCCGACAAAAAGAGATGCTGAAAATATTCACGGACAATATTCGGAAAATCGGTTGTCTGGTACTGGACTGCTAATTTTTTTATTAATTCTTGTGAAATCATCGAAACATTTTTTTAATGACGCCAATCAATTTATAATTATCAAAAAGCTCCGCCCAGTGCAAAGCTTTATCTAAATTTATTTTTTCTTTGTCAAACCGCCTTAATGGTTCCTCCCCAGCTCTTATTCGGAGATAAATATAATCAACAAATGCTTTCTCTGGCTCCGCAATCAAATAATTGACGCCATCCTGTTTTTTCGAAACATAACCCGTAAAAGCCTCTTTTTTTATACTGCGGTAAGTGAATAATTTTCCCAGCGCCGGAAAAGAACGAGTGGCTTTTGTTGTCACAGAGGTAATTTCGTAAACGGTTTCCGGAATCACCTGATGATATGAAAGAGCAAATTCAAGAGAAACATATGACGGCTCGTATAATTTGTTTGCCAAATAAAGATCCGGAACGTATTCGTCTGACAATTGATAAAGTCCCCGCTTAAGACCAAGAATGTATCCTTGTTTTTTAAGGCGGTGAATTAAAAATCGGGCAGCTATTTTTGTTCTACCCAAAAATCTCTGAATATCGAACGGGGTAAACAGCTTAATGTTTTTTGCCTTTATTTCTCGCTCAAAATCTATCCATTTCATAAAATTAGTGTTTTATGCTAATTTACCAAAACGGATTGGGAAAGTCAAGTTTTATTCAACCTGCTCGCCTTCCTTCCTGTACTTGCAAAACTCGCAGTCTTTAGCCGACAGCAACAGGCGATTTCGGGATTTTGAGCCGTAGAGGCCGTGGATGCGTAGTTTATAGTAAATATATCATGTCAAGAACAATGTAAAGAATTGTTTACAAGAGGTACGGCTCCACGGGTTTACCCCGCTCTACGGAGCGGCGTTAAGATTAGAAAGCCCTATTTCAATAAATCATCCAGTTCGCAAGACAGCAGCACAGACTTATTGAGCATAATCTGTTCTTTCTGATTTAAATTATTAACTGTCGTTCTGATAATTTTGGTAGTTATGCTGTCGCCAAGCATTATTCTGTTTGTCTTTTTGAAATACTCTTCGTTTTTATTGTAAAAAAGCGTTATAAACTGTTTGAGCTGATCGCCTAATTCTTTATGCGATTCAAGTACAGCCAATTTAATCGCATCGTCATTTACCGTTATTCCCAAAGGTTTCTGAAATACTATCCATTCGTAAACCACAGTATAGGCAATGCGGACAATCGCCCCCTCTGCTGTGTCGTATAAATAAGTAAAGGAAAAATTATCTGTGCTAAAATCTTCTTTTATGATTATTTTTCGCAGGACGGTTACATTATAAATTTTATACCCGTCAAGAAGCTGTAAATAGCTTTCCCGCCAGTTTTTCAGCCAATTTTCAATATAGGTCTGATTTACAAAAAGCGGCATGAGGTCCTGTTTGAGATTAGCATCGTTTACTTTGTTCATCTGAAGCGTGAGTTTGTCGAAAAGCGCTCGCGGATCTTTTACATCAATGCTTTTCGCGATGAGATAATTAAGGTCAGGTATCGCCTTTTTATTCATATACCACAAAAGATCATAGATATCGCGTCCTTTTTCTTCATACACGGCTTTAGCCACGCCGCGAGTTCCGCGCTGGAAAATTGCGGCAATCTTGCTCGCCATAAGCGCGGACATATTATAGGTTGTAATTACGAATGAAAGTTGGTCGTGATTTATCGGCCAGCGTTCGGTTACTATCTTTGAGACAGTGAAATGATTGAGATCAATTTTGACGTGCACCTGTTTTGACGTATGGCTGATGCTTAATTCTTCCCCGACATGGAATTTAAGAAGCAATCCTCTGCCAATAGTTGTTTTTATGGTTAGAAAATTAGCTTCGGCACCGTAAGTACCAAGGAAATATTTTTCAATCTCTTCTTTCAATTCTTTTAAAAATTTCTCAGTTATTGCATGGGCAACTTCAAAATCTAAATCAACCGACATACGATCAAGTCCATGGCATATGCGAAGCGCAGAACCGCCATACATAATCCATTTGCTATATTCCGGGTGATGATAAATAAAATTAAGAACATAAAACTGCAGCTCCTCTTTAAGAGCATTGCGTTCTGTTTCTGCATCGATTCCGCCAGATGCGGAAAGGTCATCAAGCTTCCTTTTTAATATGGCAATAATCTGTTTACTCATGGTATGGTGTCGCTTCGCGTTTTATTTATATGAGCCTGTGCGCCTTCGGCGCGGCCTGTTATATGCGCCTGTGTCCGCCTTCGGCGGACGGCGTAATATTTTTTTATCATTGTATAAAAAGCATCCCGATCTTTTTCATCCATTTCCTCAATATCAATGCGCAATTCCTCAATCAGCGTTTTTATATCCTCAAACTGCACACTGCGGAACTGATGCGTTTTAAAATAGAGCAGATCAAAAAGCGCCTTTGCGGGAGACGCAATAAAGAAATCAAATCCGCCCCGAGAACTCGGGGCCGGCGCTCCTTCAACTAAAGAAAAATCAGAAAACAATTCCTTTTTCATTGACTGGTAGGAAAAGGTCCCCGCCTTTGTTTTATATGTCCGAGTGACCTTTAGCGTAATTGAGGTTATGGTATATATCGATTCAGTAGTTAAATTATAATACTGAAGCGCTGTCCAAGAACTAACATACGATGGAACGCGCAATATATTTGCGAGATAAAATGAATAGGTGATATTACTTTTGTTTTTGTTGAAGAAATCGGCTGATACATACAATCCTTTTTTGAGCTGAAAAATTTCTTTACGTTTCAAAAATCGGCTAATATAAGTGTCAATTGTGGCATCTTTAAGCTCATACTGCCTGCTAAACTGGCGTATTGCCGCCTTATTGAAATACGGCAGGGATTTGAGCTGTTCTAATAGGTTTTTTTTGCTTTTCATAACTATGACAATAGTGTATCAGAAATGAAATACAATGTCAATATGATATTTTATTCGATCTTTGTAAAAGATTTTTACAATTTATTGCTAATCTACCGAATTACACTGTTGTAAATATTGGACCAGTTTCTTGTTCGTATATATTTGGATATACTAGTAGGGTATGTTTCTAGTATAGTTGACTATACCAGAAAGGTCAGGGGGTTATTTTTTAATTTCCAAAATACGATCAACTCTAAAATTTCGCATATCTTTACGTTTCAAGCAGTAGGCCTCGATCCCAAGAAATGTTTTCCCCAAATATTCCATATCGCCAACGTAGCGTGGCTCTATCTTTCTATGAGACTTAGTATCGTTCGTTTTTAAGTAAGTGATTTCTATAGCTTCTCCCTTTCCTATGGCCTCTTTAATACGCCGTATTTTTGCATTCAAAGGCATTTCTTTCTCGGAAATTTTATACTGATAGCGCGTCAAAAAACGTATGATATGATAATCAATCCAGATGTGTTTTTTATGAATCGGCTTCTTGAGCACCAATCCCTGAAAACTGGTGCAGCGGCTTATTGCAACATACACTTGCCCCTGTACAAAGCTGCCTTGTCCAATATCAACTACAACATTATCAAAAGTTTTTCCCTGACTTTTATGAATAGTAACCGCCCATGCCAGACGAAAAGGATATTGTGTAAAAGAACCGACAATTTCAACATCCAGATGCCCCGCTTTCCTGTTAAAAAAATAGCGAAAAACTTCCCAAGTGTAAGGTGTGACGTCAACCGTTTTCCCATTATTAAGACGCACAACAACAACATCCTCCTCCGATTCACGGTCGTACTTAATCTCAATTACTTTCCCGATACTGCCGTTTACCCATCGTTTTCCGGAATCATTACTGAGCAACATAATCTGGGCACCGATTTTGACGTCGAGATCCATCGCGGTCGGCAGGTGCTTATTATCAAACTCGCCTGTGACTTCGCCATGATAGATTTTCAGTTTGCTTTTCAATCGGGATAATTTTTTATAATTGATGGCATCGGCGGAAACGTTGGTGGTAGTAAGAGTGATGTAGAAATCTCCGTCGCTGTCATCGAGATCAAAATTGGAGTTGAAACGCGTGTTGAGGCGCAAAATGTCCTGTTCCTCAATAGAACTGTTGCGAATTTTATTCAATAAATCAATAAAATCCTGATCCTTCTGACGATAAATTTTGTTGAGTTCCATAAATTCCATTTCAATACTCCCCAATACTTTGGCATCGAAAAAATAAGGACTGTTGTAATATGTCCGAAAAAGTTCATGTTCCTCTTCACCGGAAACCACGGGCGGCAGTTGGTATAGATCACCGATAAATACCATTTGCAGGCCGCCGAACGGCTGTTTATTTCTTCTATAAAAACGCAGCGCCGCATCAATGCAATCCATCAAATCCGCCCTCACCATGGAAACCTCGTCAATCACTATCGTATCGACTTTTTCCAATAATTCTTTAAGTTTTTGGGAAGGCGGCTGTTTTGCGACCGATTGGATAGTGATATGAGGAGGAAAACGAAAGAAAGAATGTATGGTTTGGCCATTTACATTCAGGGCAGCCACACCCGTAGGAGCCAGCACCACTACATTTTTAGCGGTGTTTCCTCGAAAATACTGAAGCAGTGTGGATTTTCCGGTTCCGGCCTTGCCGGTGATAAAAAGGTTTTTATTTGTGTTTTCAAGAAAGTCAAGCGCGCGGGCGAAGTCGGGGTTAATCTCTATTATTTCCCTTTCGGTCTTGGCTGATTTTTTGCGGATTTTCATCATGATTGTTTCTCTAAATAAAAAAGGTTTTCCATTCTTTCCAAATTTATGATGGTTTATTCACATTCAAGATATTGTTCCGGACCAATACCACGCTGATCAACAACCTTCGGGAAATCATCAATCCTTTCTTTCTTCTTTGGTTCACGACTGCCTTTGAATTCAATGTCGAATCGGTGCTCATCCCCAAAATCAAAAATAAAATCGAGTTTAGGTATTTTGTTATAGTCGATATCTTGAATACAAATTTCGTCTGTTTTGTATGTAGGATGAGGATCGTCTTCCCAGCCCGGAGCAAAAAAAGCATTTGAAGATCCTGTGAAAAACGGGTCCGGCAATCTTTTTTGCCCGGGGATCTCAAATCCATGCATGTGATCGTTGTCCCAGCCCATGGAATAAATAATCGTCTCTGCCAGATCTAAAAATGTTTGTTCTCCAAAAAGCTCTATATCCCGCCAAACAGGCTTTTTTAAGAGGTATGTTACATGAAATTTATAAATGGAATTATTGGGATTTTTTGAAGTGAAAATTTTCCCAAACTCTTTTTTATACTCTTCATATTTGTTGATTACTTCCTGAAGATAAGCAACATGCCGATTCTCCGATATTGCTTGGTTGATGGACTTGTAGAAGTCTCCTTCATCTATTTTTGGCATTATATTATATTGTTTAAATTATTGATGCGAATTTATACTTATTTTATATCATTTCCGGATTGTTTTTTGAATGTGATATTTTGGATCCGGCATATTTAACTTCGCCAAATTTTATAAAAATTTATCAACAATATTTCCTGTACTCTGGAAAATTCCCTTTTACATGCTCAAAAATCCATTGTGTTTCCGAATGTTTTTTATCGCAATGAGTCTTCCCGTAAACAAGTAAAATATTGATTTTTCCGGTGTTATTGCAAAGTGAAAAAATAACACGATTACCCGATGTTTTTGGCGAAAAGTTTGTTCCCGCTATTTTAAAATCAAACTTGAAGATCCCAATATTATCTTCCTGCGAGTAGCTTAATGCATCAATAAGGCTTGTTTGCTGAACAAGAAAAGCTCTTTGCAGGGTGTCGGTAATCGTCCTTTTGGTTTCAACCCATTGTTTACCCTTGTATTTTTTATAAAAATCTTTACAAAAATGCGTTTCCGCATACGAAGAAAAATCTACCTGAAAAAATAAATCTTTAATAAACATTTTCAGGCGCTTCGTTATTAATAAGCGTGTAAGGGATTACTTCCCTGTTTTTGCATACTTTCCACGGAATTTGATTATGCGTAAAATCTACGAGCTTCTGTGTATCCGCTTTCCTCCACTTTTTGCAGACAGCTTGCACAAGTTTCTGTTCTTCAGGATTAAGGGCATTGTCATCCGGCTGTTCCACGAGAGAAACCATCATTGCTTTGCCCTTTTTTTCCACACAAATCGACTCGTTGCTATCAATAATATCAAAAAACTCAATTGCAACCGGCCCTTGATCAAGCTTGCGATATTCAAAACCGGAAATAGGATTAAGAAATTTATAATAACTTGCGAAATCGCAAAGATAAACCAGCTTTGCCAGCTTTGTTTTTGTTATTTTGCCATCCTCATCCGCTCCGTATTTAATGCACTGCAAAATGAGATTATGAAACTTTTGAAAAGATTTCTCACTGAATTTTTGCAAATCTATCTTTTGAGAAATCTCCAATTCTTCGTCAAGAATAATCTCAATCGGAATATCAAAAATTTCGGAAATCTTTTTCAATTCAGTAAGAGTGATGTCGCGTTCGCCTTTTTCGATGGAAATAAGTGTGGGCCGCGATATACCGATCTTTTGCGACAGTTCTTCTTGGGAAAGGCCTGCTGACTTACGCAGCTTAATAATGAGATTTTTCATAGGGAATGGGGTTATTTTTTAACGGAGTCGCTTAATTCTTTTTTTATATGCGCCTGTGTCCGCCTCCGGTGGACGGCGTGTTCGCGACAGCTTGTTAATAGCGCCTGTGCGCCTTCGGCGCGGCGTGAATGCAAAAACATTATATTCTTTTAAAAACGTATTGTCAATATGTTTTACTTTTAAGCATAATTTCTTTACCATTGGCCATTTTTGTAAAAATGTTTGACATTTCTTCTTTTTCGCAGAGGCTTTCTATTTCCCGCTGTATTTCCAGATATTCCGCTCTATCCATTTTTGCCAAAGAAATTCTCCGGCGGCCCAATGCTTTTAAATTTTTGGTGCGCCTTCGGCGCGTTTATTCGCAGCGCCTGTGTTCGCCTGCGGCGAACGGCGTGATCGGACAATGCAGAATTTTTTTCAAGTTTGCGGCGCGGGAGTTCGCGACGCGGAAGTTCGCAGGGCGCGGTTTTGTAAGATAAAAATCGAATACTAGCAAATTTGCATATATCGTTAGTTTTGAAAAGGCAGTTTAATTTGAACCGCGGCACTTCGATGTTCAATAACTTTCAAAATGGTATAGTCGGCTTTTATGCCTCCATCGGAGAGATATTGCCGATTTCTAAGTTTCACCTTGAGAATATCATCCTTTGCGAAAGCTGCTTCATTTTTCCTTACTCTTTCAAGAAAATCATTATCTAAAATATCAGCAAAGAAGTTTGCGTTGCCATCACTAAACTTCCATTTTCCTCCTTCTTGGAAGGAAACATTAACAATTTGAAGATTGGTTTCTGTTTCTGTTTCGCCTATTTTCTCTTCTTCAACCAACGGGGCAACAAAATGTTCGGCTTCCTCCCGATTAATTTCAGATATTGAATCATCACTTGTGAAAATTACCTTTTCAATACCCTCTTTGGTTAACGGTGTTCGCGCCACCGCTTCTACATTTTTTCTGATTTTAAGAAAACCGAACAACTTTATCTCTTGATTTGAAGTTACTCTAGCTTCACCATCTTCAAGTTCCATTTTAAAACTCCCCGCGTCTACCTTGACTATACTCTTTATTTTTCTTCCTTTGATCCACTTAATAATTCCGATAACTCCGCTACCGCCGCCAATACCCAGCAATGCCAAAAGTTCCTTGGCATTTATTATTGCATTCACATCTGAATGGTTAAACAAAGAAACTGCTTGATCAATAAGCGTTTGTACAACAGAGAAATCTACATGTATTGAACCGGGACTAGTTGCTTTTATATTGACGACTACTTTGACTCGTTCACCATTCAAAATGCGATTACTGTCTTCCAGCAATTCACCAATAGCAAGAAGTGCAGGGGCAAAATCCTTTACATTCATCTCGTTGGATGCGAGCGCAGGCCCCTCGTATGCCATATGAAAAGCTGTGCGATTTTCCATATTTTGATTATAACTCAAAATTTCTTGGCGCTCCATTATTCTCTATTTTCTACAATCTTAATCTTCTCCGGCGTGAGACCGTAGAGTTTATAGACGAACTGGTCAATTTATTTTTCGTATTCATTGACTTCTTCTTTTTTTGCGGGATTTTCTAAATAGCCGACGGCCCATCCGGCCGGACGGGGCTTATTCCCTCGTTCTTTATTAACTATACTTTACGTCTTGATCCCTATCCAGTAAATCCTCAAGTTTACTACGAAACTTCTTGTCAAAAACCCTATTGTCACAAAAATATTCTACAAATTCGGCATAGCTATTCGGACTCAAAAAGTGGAAGAAGTATCGCTGTTTAATTTTACTTTTTTTCAATTCCTCGTTCAGCGTCTCGAAATGCTGTTTCGCCCAGCGATACTTCGCCTTATTTTCGTCAGAATCATCACCGTCCGCCTTGATTTCAATAACGACGATATTTTCACCAAGTTTCAAGAAAAAATCAGGATTAAAATTACCTTGTGTCGGGTGTTCGCCTTTTCTCCATGAATACTCAACACTGTAAAATCCCATGTCCCGCGATTTTATCCAAGCGTCAACTTTTGCGCATACTTTTGAGCCGACAATCGCTTCAACGAACTTTCGTTCTGGTTCTTGCCTTGTCAAAACGACATTGACTGGCGTTTTGAAACAATAGGGATTAACTTCTTTGCTTGCGCTTCTCGGCAAACTTTCGTCATCAATTATGTCTTGTAAAATATCAATCATGCCATTACTGCAATCATCTTTGAAGTTTTCGGTATAGAAAACTGTTGAGCCGTGCTTTATTGCGCCAACGGCGACACTTTCCTTTTCAAGCTTTTTTGTACTGATTAACTTCGGTTTATTTACCGTCCTTTCTAAAACAATCGTGGAACCTCTTGCCCTGAAAAGCGTTTGAAACGCTTTGAAAATTCTGTTGGCGTTGTCTTCCGTCAAAACTCCACTCTTTATACCAACTTTTCGCATTGAATTTACGACAATCTCTTTAATTTCGCTCTCTGGGGGCAAATGTTCTTTTTCATATTCGCCTTTTGGAAATCTGATTTTTGCCTCAAAATCTCTTGTCTTAAAAGTTTCAACGATTTTTGCCACCACTTCGTCAATGCCAAAAACTTCCTTTTGAATTGTCGTTGTTTTCGGCTTGATGACTCCACCTAAATCCTCATATTCGGTTTCTCTGTCTATTCGCTCAACTTGAGCAACTAAATTTATATACCCTTTTGAATAATCAAAAACTTCCGTGTCTTTTTTCGCTTTAACGGCTCTTTCCTGTTTTTCGTAGTCAATAGTGTAAAGATCAAAATTATATTTTACTCGTTCGCCAGAAGTCAAAATCTCGCTT
>JACRIA010000086.1 GCA_016215735.1 Candidatus Peregrinibacteria bacterium | reverse complement strand
GCTAAAGTGGTTTTCTGCTCAGTCAACGCTTGTGGTAATTTTAATTTCAGCTCTTTAGCCGCATTTTGAACATCTGTATTAAATTTTTCTCCTATACCGCTCCACACTTTTACCATGTCATTCGCGAATTCCTTTGATTTTGGATCTGCTTCTTTTACTGTTTTATAGAGAGTATTCGAAGTTATGGCTGCTGAACTTGATAAAAGCCCGAGTTTATCCAATACTTTGTTTGCATCTTTTTGACTTTCGTCTTCAAAATATTTCGGTATCCCCGTAAATGTCTTAAGCATTGTGCCAAGTGAGACTTTCTCATCCGGCTTTCCAGTTCCAGTCGGAAAAATATTTGAATAGTAGAACGGCGCTTTTGCAAGCCATGCGCCTCCTTTTTGCGCCATGCCCATGACTGTTTCTGTTGCTTTCGTGGTAATTGCTTTTGACGACGCGGCTTTCACGCCTGCCCAGACAAAACCAACTGTGCCAATCGCGATCATCAACTGCTGGAAATCCGCAATACCGGAAACATTTGTTTTGAAAGAAAGCATGTTCTGCGCAAGCGTATTTCCGACGTCGCTTCCAATCAAAACTTTTCCCGCGCCCTGCAAAGTTTTCATTAAAATATATCCAACTGACAAAACAAAACCAATAATCATGGGCGCGATCGCGGTCGCGATAACTTGGTCGCTCACTTTTTTGAGTTCGTCAGCGCCTGCTTTTTGGGTTATGTCAGGCATTATGTATGTCACCATCAAAAACGGTGACAAAACAACCGCGAGCCACACAACTATTGCTCTGCCCAGCAGGATTATAAATAAAACTATAGACGAAATTCCGTACACCAGGAACATTACTATCGCGAAAATTATGTTGATTGTGAGGCCTGAAATATTCAGATCTTTACCCAGAACCGCTTTTTGCAAATTCTGCATATTCATCAATTCAACAGCCATAATAACTGCGGCGCTGTGCGGCCTCCAGCTGCCAACAAAACTGTCCAAGCCTGGTGCGGGTTCTCCATTCACGCAAAGTTGTTTATTTAATTCTTCGGTTAAAGCTTCACCTTGTTTCCCCAGTGCTTTTTCTGTTTTTGATCCTGTCGCTCCTGTTATTTTATAACCAGTCGCATCGCAAATATCTTTTTCAACATCCTTTGTGATTGTTGAATTCACGCCGACTGTGACAGGCAAGCCAAACATCGCGTTTGTTCCAACAGAAATCGCGTCAAGCGCGACTGTCGCAATCATGTATGAGAAATTTACAAGCACAAGGCCAAGAATTATTTTTGGTAAAATTTGTTTTATTTGAAATTTTTCCGAAGCAAAACCAGTGAGGTTATATATCGCGACACCGACAAGCACCACGACAAAAAGCAGATTCACGATGTTCCGCATTTGTATCCACATGTCGTGAAGTTTGATTCCCATTGCGCCGCTGAATATGATGTCATTTTCCATTAACGCGCCTGTCAAGAACACGATTGGCCAAATTATGCGCGCTATAACATTGAGAATAAGCGAAAGTACGCCTGCGATTATCATCGCGACATCGTCGGTTGTGGTTGTGGCTTTGGCGCCGGTTGTTCCTGCGGCTTTTTGCGTTTCGGATATACATATTGCTAATTTAGCGTCCCATTTTTCTCCAGGCGGGCAGGATGTCACATCTGTATCTCCCACCGCTAATAGTCGGCCTCCGGCCGTTTCCCCCATTATTTTTTCAATCTGCGTTCGCGCGTACGACGCTGATTTTACAGCAACAGCGTCCGCGATTTTTGGAGCCGCGAAAAATCCCAGCAATATCGTGCCTAGAACGAGTATTATTTTAAGCCGAGATTTTGAGAATATATTTTTCATGTTTCAGCCCCGCCTTGCGGGGCGATATTTATTTATGCCGCCTCGGAAAGACCGTAGTTTGTAACATATTTATCATAAAATCCGCTAAATTTTATTTGTGAATCTTCTGGTTTGTCCGGGTCAAAACTCCAATTCATGATTGATGATAATTTTGCGATTTCTTCGGCTGATTTTCCACTCCCTTTTTGTTTTGTTTCCAAACCTTGCAGTTCTTCACTAATATGCGCGATATTATTTAAATCTTCTATTGATCCTGGATATTCTTTCGCGAGAAGCGTTATTTCTTTTTGCCTTTCAGGATTGCGTTCTATTTTTTCCAAATCTTCGAATGTGAATGTTGTTTGCCTTTTTTCTTTGAAATTTTTGTACAGCGCGAGCCGCGTTGCCGAATAGCCTCCATTGCGCAAATATTTCGCGAGCGACGGATGGCTTCCGAGAATTTCCATTATCTGTTTTTCTGTTTTTTCAATTACTGATTTTTCTTTTTGTTCTGCGGATTTTTCACCAATTGTTTCCGCGCCCGGCACTTTTCCTTTTAGCAAATATGAACCTCCCATAATTGCGGCAAGACCAGCGAGTCCATATGTTTTCAGGCCTTCGTAATTGCCTGATTTATATGCGATCGCGCCGTTAAGCAAAAGTTCAAGTGAACCCCAAAATATCATCGCGAGTTTCCCGAAATTTCCGAGCGTAAGCATGCGGACTGCCGGATTTCTATCATCTGGTTTTGTTATCCAGCTGATTCTTTTATCAACGAGGTTTTTCATATCTTTTTGAAGTTCCGCCATTTTGCTTTCACTGAAAGCCGCTTTTGTATTGCCTTTTTTTGCCGCATAATTCCATAATTTTTCAGCCTGCGCGACTGTAATCATGTTCACAGCAGTCATTATTTCAATCCATTCTTTCGCGCTATTTGGCTGATTATCAATAACATATTTTGAAAGCTCCATTCTTTGCGCCGGAGAAATCATCGCGACAAGAGCGCCTGCTGGAGCGCATTTTATATTTTCAAGATTACTGCGGAGATTTTGCGGACGAATAAGCCGCGCCAGTTTTCGCAATTCGTCAGGCGCCAATTCTGCGCCGCTTTGTGCCTTCAAAAATAATTCTCGATATTCTTCCGGCATTTTTATTGTTTTTGAAGCTGACTCTGATAATTTCAGCAAATCGTATAAATCTTTTTCATCAAGCTCTTCTTTGCCTTTGTTTGTGAGGTTAAACACCATTGCTTCAATTGATTCCAAATGTCTTTTCGCGTTTCTTTCTGCTTCTTTCAGAATTTCTTCCCTTTTTTCTCTGCTGGCTTTTTTTATTTTTTCTTCAGCGGTGTCGAAATATTGTTCAACGCCTTTGGCTGTTTTGAATTGAACTTCTTTTTTTAATTCTTCTTTTTCTTTGCCGCTGGTTTTTATTGTTTCTTCCGCAAGTTTTGAATACGCTTTTTTCTTGGGCGCAACAATTTTTTCAATATATTCTTGATTGTCGGCGCGCTGTTTTTCCTTGTTTTCCTGCGGCGCTTGCGGCTTTTCCTTATTTTCCTGCGATTTTTCCTGTGTCATATTTTAAATTTTTAGTAATCTTGCGAATGCTTCAGTCATACTTTCTCCTTTATCGATTTCTGTGATTTTTTCTTTCAAAAAATGGCGCAATTCTTCCGGATCCTGGCCATCCAAAAATATCGCGATGTCAGGCAGAAAGCGCTTTTTTAATCTTATGTTGAGAACTTTAACGCTTGATTTATTTATAATCCAAAAATATCTGATTTCGCTGTTTGGATATTCATGCTTGCCGATTTTTATTCCTGTTTTTGAAACTGCGACATCGAGCATTCGTGGAGTTTCACGGAAAATAAAGTAGTAATAAGCTGCCGCGGCAACCGCGAAAGCCGCGATAAATGTCCACGCGCGGTCGTAAATTCCATATACAATAACAGCCGCGACTAGCACGCTGATTGTTATGTACCAGCTCATGCCTTTTTTGTGCGTTTCATGTTCAGGCGATTTCCACGCAATACGCGCGATTTTCTTTTTCATTTTTGTTTTATATTATCTAGTTATTTTACCAGAAAATCGGTATTTTTTCAAGCTCAAAACAGCTTTCGGCCGCTATTACTTAACCAGCTGCCGCGCGATGCCGCGCAACGAGTTTGTCTATCTTGTATTTTGCCTCATTTGCATTTGGCCGCATTCGTACGCACCATCTTTCCGGCGCTGCGTTTTCATTTTCAATTAGGCCAAGATGCGCGAGCCTTTCATGCGCTTTGCACAGCGGAACGAGCGTATTAGGATCATGTGCGTGTGTGAGCGCGTATCTATCTGTGTGGTGCAGAATTTCATATGGTTTTGTACAACCGGGAAATGCGCAAGTGTTGTTTGTTTTTGCGAGCACATAGCGTTCAATCGCGGCTGGCACATATCTTGAATCTGTTTGCACTGCTGCTGGTTTTTCTGCTTCAAGTTTTTCTTTATATAACGCGATAAATTTTTGCATAAGCTCGTCCCAATCTCCGCTGCCTTTTAATTTTCGCAGCTCATCAGCTGTTTTTGGATTTATTTCCATTTGAATTGTTTCTGTTTTTATGTCAGAAAATAAATTTTGATTTTTGTAATAATTTTGCTCCCCGGGAAGTAAACAAGTTTGCTGCTGACGCAGTAATTTTTTGAATTCGCGAACATAAGTTTCTAACGCGCTTTTGCTCATTTCGCGAGCTTTTTCAGCCCAGAAGTTTGCAGTTTCTGCTGTAACTATGGCTGCAATTGGCTTGATGATGTTTATGCCTTTTTCTTCTGCCACGCGCTGCAACGCAGGCTTATCTTCAATTTTTCTTCCAATCCAAAGAGCGTCATCGACTGATGCGCGGCTCATTCCTGCCAAAATCCTTGCGTATTCATAAATATTCTCAAATCCTTTTTTCTCCCAAATCCTGTATTTTGCAATTTTCGGCAAAAGCAGTTTGCATTTTTGGGTCCATTTCTTTGCGTTTTTGCCGTATTCTTTAAAACGCTCGTGGAGGATTTTGTCTGTGATTTTTGTTTTATAGGGCGCGGGCAGACAATGCGGATCCGCGCCTGTTGTTTCGGTTTTTGTGTTGTTTTGCCCTGTGTTTTCCATAAAATTTTGTGTTATTGATTATAGAAATTTTGCCTCTACCAAGCCAAAAAATCAAGCTCAAATAGCAAAATTCTCTTGCAAAAATCATAGGTGAGTATATAATCACCTTGATGGATTATAAATGCCGGCAAATGTGATGGCATGATCGCAAAATCCATTAAAGCATCTTTTGAATCTACGGCTGGTCAATGCCGCCCCTGCCCCACGGATTGCATCGCAAAACACGCCAGCAGCCTTTTATCAGGCCGCGTGCGATCCCGTATTTCTTAATCGCTTGATACGCGTATTCCGAGCAAGTCGGCTCAAACCTGCAAAAGCCAAAATTGCGCAAAAGGCCGCGAAAAACACCATGGTCAGGTGAAATTGTTTTTTGATAAATGCGGATAACAAAAAGCAAAGTGTATTTAATCGGCGCTAACAAAACTGCGTTGGCGGCGCCGTACAGCAAAAGCAGGGCGTATTTCAGGGGCGCTGTCAAAATCGCAAGCGCGCTGTTTGGCGAAGTAGAGCGCGCTATGGTGCGCTCTGTGTTAATAATACTGCGAAGGCACTTTTTTAACACCATGATCTATAACTTCAAAGTGAAGGTGTATTCCTGTTGCGCCTCTTACTCTTCCTGTGCGGCCCATTCTACCGATAACCTGGCCCTGCGTGACTTCTTGGCCTTCGCTCACAGAAACAGAATCAAGATGAGCGTAAAGAGTTTTAAGGCCATTCGGGTGCTTGATTGTTACGTTATTGCCGTAGCCTCCGGCCCATTTTCCTGTTTCGACTTTTTCAATAATGCCATTCCCAGCTGCCCAGATCGGCGGTTTATTTGAATTGGCGATATCTATGGCATAGTGACCTCTACGGTAATTCTGCGTTACGCTGCCCATTGTTGGATAAATAAACGGTCTTACGCCATTCGGGCTGGCTGTACTATTTGTCAATGGCATACTGTATCTTGAGCTTGTACTTGCGCGCGGAACCGTGTCTCTTCTAATAGCTTCTTGAATCGGCTTTGCGTTCGGCAAATATATGCGTTCGCCCTTAGTAAACGTGGTGATTTCATTTTTCTTTAAAATATCATCAGCTGAAATACCGTATCTTTTAGCCACTTTAGCTGCTGTATCGCCGCTTCTAACTGTATATCCGATGCCGTCGAATGGCGGAACAATCATTTTCTCCCCGCCTCTGATTCTAGTTGGATTGACATTATTTTCCCATAAAATAGTTGCGGTTTTTAGGCCGTACAAAGCCGCGATTTCAGAAACTGTCTCGTTTGGCCCTACTATATGCGTAATTGGGGTTGTTCTTGTCTGCGTATTTTCGCCTTCAACTGGAATTGTTTTTGTGAAATAGCCGTCCTGATCCATAATAAGGGATTCGTCATATTGGCCTAAATACGCGCTTGTTTCAGCGTAGCTTGTGCCGGAAAAACCTGTTAAGCCTATTAAAAGAGCTCCTATAATAAGCATATTGCGCAAAACCGCCTTTTTGGTGCTTAGCGGCATTGAATCAATTGGCATTCGAAATCTGGTGAGCGGGAGCGAGATAGGGCTCAAGGCGAGCTTTCTATTCACAGCCGCGCTCGCCGCGTGCTTCATTGTTTTGAATGAAGAAGCAAGAAGCGCAAACCAGCCTTGTTCTCCGAACACTTTTTTGTGGCGTTCGAGACGAACTTTTGTATTAACTCCGATTCTATGTATTGTCATTTCCATAATATGGATAACAAAAACACGCGTTCTTTATAGTAAATTTATCAAATCAATGCGGATTAAGCAAGCATGGGGTAAAAAATGTTTTGCGGCCTTGCCAGGTATTTCAAGTAAAATTTATTGACAATAATAAAAAATTATGGTGATTTGAGCGGCGGGGGGAAGAGGGACGGGGGTATAAAGGATTGACACATTTAGTGGTCCATGGTCTTGTGCAGACAAAAAAAATGTGGTAAAATATTACAATAACAATAAAATATGGCTGGAGAAACCATCCCAGACAAGTTGAAGCTTCCTGAAAAGAAGGATGCTTTAGAGCAAAAAAAGACTTCTGAAGATATAAAACAGGAGGGAGTTGAGGCGCGCGATAATCTTAAATATGAAGTTTTTTTAAGCAAATTGAATAAGAATGATCGCGCGGATATAAAGAAAATTCTCAAGCTGGATTCTGATTTGACGCCTGAGAAATTAGCACAAATTTCTACAATGGATTTGCTGAAGGCTGAAAAAGAGAAAAATGGCTCTCTGATGCTGTTATTTGGCGAAAAAATCGAAAAAGAAGGCAAAGAACGCAGAACTTTTGGATATAAAGAATTTGAGGGCAAAAAATTCGATAAATCAGTGAATGTCGGCGATAAGATTTATGTTGATTTTAAGGGAAATAAAGACGCTTATTGGAATATCGGCGCTGGCGATATGCTGCCGGAAACTGCGCGGCAAATTACGATTATTGACGATAAGGGAAACAGCCGGACTTCTACTATGCGCCAAGGACTCCGCGGCGGGTTTTTTGATAGCGCGGGTTATATGCCGGTTTTCGACGGATACACAATTGTTGTTGATAAAGTTTGGAGCGATACGGAACTTGAGGATTACAAGAAAAATCTAAAGGCGAGAGAGAAAGAAGAATTGGATTATTTGAAGGATATTTATGAAAAAAACCCAGACGCGAGTAGAGGTAAAATGCAAAAACTTAAGGATGTTTTTGAGAAGCCGGATTTAGGCCGGCTTAATGAGACAATGGATAAGGCGATGGCTGATCTTGGCGTTGGACCGGAATTTAAGCCTGTTCTGTATTCGTTTATAAAACACGAATCGGGATTTAAAATGGGTGCGAGTCCCGGCACTTCAAGCGCTTATGGACTTTTTCAATTGCTTAAAAGCAATTGGGAATGGACATATAGAGATTTAGCGCGTAATCCAAAATTTGCTGGAGTTTCTTATGATGAATTTAGAAATACGCTTGAAGGACAGGTTTATTCTGGAATTTTATATTTTAAAAAAATGGATCTCAAGCCTGTTGAGCAAGCGCTGGGGCGACCTGTTGATCCTAATAATACGCGTGATAACTACTTGTTGTATGTTGCACACCACGAAGGGCCTGGTGGACTGAGGCATTATTTGCGAACCGGCAACTTTAAATCTGGTGTGCCTATTATTGGCGGTTATGCATGGAAAGTCGCGAATGGCGCGGAGTTCTACAGGCAGGAGCTTGAAAGAATGGCTGCGCTAAAAAACGCACCGGCTGAAAAGCAAACTGTGGCGCAAATTTTTCCGCACGCAATTATTGAAGATGACGTGAAAAAAGAACTTGCGCAAACTGTATTGTCGTCTATATCGCCGACTTCTTCGCCAGAAGAAATAGCGCTTGCAAAAGCTATAGCATTACCTGAAATTCCGCAAACTCCTCTGGATAAAACAGCTTTTATGGGAGATTCGCTTACAAAAGGCATGGAGATGTATGCTGGAAAAGAAATTGAAGGCGCTGGCGCATTCGGAATCGGCGGCCAGAATACAGGACAAATGCTGAAAAGATTTAAGCGCGAGGTTGTGGACGGCGGATATAAAAAAGTTGTGATTTTGGCTGGCGTAAATAATTTGGGAAGCAATTGGACGCCGGAAAAAACTGAACGCGATTTGGAAAAAATGTACAAAATGGCGAAAGAGGCCGGCATCAAAGTTGTGGCTTGTACATTGCCGCCGTGGGGAAAGTTTATGAAAAATCATGCTTATAAAAAATTTGCTGTTGAGCGCGGTTTGACTGCTGAAAAAATGCAGTCAGCCACAGAACAGCTGAATAACTGGATTCGCTCGCAGGAAGGCGGGCTTGTTGATAAAGTCGTTGATCTTTATAAATATATGGGTGATGAAGCAGATCCGACTTTTCAGAAAAGAGAATTCGCAGCCGGAGACGGCCTTCATCAGACAGGGCGTGGAAGCATATCGATGCTGGAAATTATCAAGGACAAAGCGAGAATTGGTTGATTTTAATTTGCTCTTGACAGATTTATTTTATTATGTAATAATAATGGCCTTTAACAAAATTTAATATGCCAAATTCAGACGAAAAAGATGATTTCGATATTAGAGATTATTTAACGCTACCGACTGGGGATTCAGACGCCCACGCTCATCCTGAAACAATTAAAGGAGAGTTTAATTTAGACGGCAGAGATCTAAAAGGCTGTTTATTAGCGTTACCAGCGATTGTACATGGGCCCGATGGCCAAGAGATCCATCTCAAAACCCATGATGATTATATGAGATGGGTTATTGGCATGAATATAGCAGAGCGACGTAGATCATTTTATAAAACGATGGGGGAGGAAAATTTATAGTTTTTTTCTTGCGCGCTAAAAATTCTATTGCGCGCTTTATTTTCTATTGCGCCTGCGGCGGTAGTATGTTAATTTTATCGAGCCTTAATTTGTCGCTTCGAAGTTTCGGGGCGACTCAAAGAACAGCCCCGCCAAGGCGGGGCCAAAATATTCTTTAAACCAAAAAATATGGCGCGATTGCTTTCTGACGTACAATCATACGAATTAATATTTATTGTTTCGCCTGATATTGGCGAGGCTGATTCAACAAAAAAACTTGATGAAATTAAACACGCGATCACTTCTAGCGGCGGAAAAATAACAGCTGAGGATAATTGGGGAATGCATGAGATGGCTTTTAGAATCAAAAAACAGGAGCGCGGAATTTATTTTGTCGTGAATTTTAATTTTGAAGAAAGAAGTAAAATCGCGGAGCTTGAGAAAATGCTGTTTTTGGATAACATGATTTTGCGCCATATGTTAATGAAAACTCCAGTCAGCTATGCTCTAAAAACTTTGAAAGAATATGAAGCAGAGGCAAAGGAAATCGAAAGGCTCGAACAAAAAGCCGAAGAAGAAAAAGTCGCTGAAGAGGAAAAGAAAGCGGAAAAACGATTGGCAAAAATTGCGCCGAAAAAAGTTGTGGAAAAACCAGTCAAAAAGACCGGAGCGCGAGCGGAGGCAAAAAAAGAAGAAGTTGCGGAACACAAAGAAGCGCCAGCGGAGGCAAAAGCAGTACCCGTGGAAGCCGAAAAAGAAGCCGCAGCGCCTGCTGCAGAAGAAAAAGCTGCGGAAGCGCCGACTAAAGAACAAAAGAAAAAACAAAAGGAAGATCTTGACGAACTTGACGCGAAACTTAAACAAATTATGGACAATCCTGATATCACAATTTAACACCAGCCCTGCCTGCGAAACCCGCGAGGCCGCGGCTATCAATAACCAACTAAATCTATGCGAAACGTAAACAAAGTGTTCATTATCGGAAATCTCACGCGCGATCCTGAACTCAAAACAACAAAAAGCGGACAGCCGATTGCGACATTCGGCGTTGCCACGAACCGCGAATGGGCCACAAAAGACGGCCAAAAACACACGTCAACGGAATTTCATGAAATAGTTGCGTGGGCGCGGCTCGCTGAAATCTGCGTGCAATTGCTCAAAAAGGGCAAGCTTGTTTATCTTGAAGGATATTTGAAGACGCGTATGATTCTGCTTCCGGACAATACGAAAAAATTCCGCACAGAAGTCGTTGTGCAGGATATTATTATTCTTGAAAAACGGCCGAAACCCGAGGGCGCGGCAGAGGGCGCAGCCACTGAAGAAAATGTGCTTGTTGAAACTGCGCCGGCTGTTGATGAAACCGGACTTGATGAGTTTCTGGAGGAAACAGCAAAAGAAGAAAGCGCCTAAAATCCGGCGCCGCAATAACTTCTAATTTATGTCAACATATCAAAATAGAAAATGTAAACTCTGCGCGAACCAAGCTGCCTATGTTGATTATAAAAATATCCGGCTCTTGCGCGGGTTTGTCACGAAATACGCAAAAATCACGCCAAGGTATTACAGCGGCACATGCCTGAAACACCAAAAAATGCTTGCAAGCGCGATAAAAAAGGCGAGAATAATGGGAATGCTAAGGTTTGTGAGATAATGTCAACTCGCCGCAACGTTACAGAAAATATGGCGCGTGCAGAGGTTTATTTGCTTTTTATTTCTGGTTGGCAGTTTTGCTGATACTGTTGAAGCGCTTTTTGCATTTCCAAAATTACCTCTCTGGCCAATTTTCCAAATCGTTCTTCTACCAAACAACCCATTCTTTTTACTTCTTCATGAGTGGGTTCAGGAACCGGTCCGTCTGGTCCAAGCCCTGCAGCATAATTTGTAGCAGCGGAAATATGCGCTCTGTGTTTATGAAATGCTTTGTGGTATTCGGATTGAGAAGCGTGCTGTGCAACTAAATGTTCGTAAGTGGAAGACATCCCTACAGCACCTACTGATTCTCCTGTAAATCTATCTTCCCCTAGCTGTAAAGCTCCGTTTCTCCAAATATTTTCTAATATTCCCCTAAGATCGTATATTGTCTCGCGGCTTTCATATTCCGGACCTTTAAATCTGAATAATGTACCTTGTTTGAGGGGTATATCTAATTTTGCCGCAACTTCCTGTACAAGTTTTCTTGTTTTTGCTGGATACAAATCTCCTGAATGAGGAAATCTTGGTCCGAATCTATCATCATTATTACCGACTAGCGGATTATCATCAGCGAAATCGCGATGACTGTGTACAAGTATAAGAGATGGAAGAACTTGCAGCGTTTTTGGAGTTACTATGCCTATAGCATTAGAACCAAGCAAAGTTTCAACTCCTAAAAGCTGCATGATTCTAAGCCAAAATACAGCTCTTCTGATAGAAATGCCTTCATAAGGATGTTCTCTGCCGTCTTGCGCAATAATTAATTTATCAGCTAATTCTCCATTTAATGGCCCAATAACAAGCTGTTTGGCATGGCCTTCAACCCCCTCTTTTCTGCCTTCTATATTAATGTTTGCGAAAATTTCGTTAAATGGAATTTTAACTGATGAAGAATCTACATGATCTTTTGTAAAACTGCCTAATCCGGAACCGATTATAATAGCGTTTTTTACATTATCAGGGTTAAGGCCGGCTTGCACCAATTTGTTTGTGACAAAGCCGCAAGCACGTGAAGCATCGTCATAACCATAATGTTCTTTTGAATTTTCCATAATTGTAGGGGTGAATGTTAACAATGATTTATGTTTTTCGCAAGCTTTTTGTTATAATCTTTTTGCAATGGAGAATTTGCTTGAATTCCAAAAATCAAACGACACACAGCTTGCGCAGATTTTGAAAGAACACAAGCTTGGCTTGAGCATTGAAGAAGCGCGGCATGTACCGGAATTATTAGGCCGAAATCCGACGCTCACAGAAGCCACAATTTTTAGTATTCAGGGTTCGGAGCATTGTTCGTATAAAAGTTCACGCAGACATCTTGGGCTTTTTCCGGTTGACGCGCCAAATGTTATTCTTGGGCCTGGCGAAGATTCCGGCGTTGTTGAAATTTGCGAAGTCGGGAACGATCGATACGGCTTGATAATGGCGCATGAAAGCCATAATCACCCATCGCAGGTTGTGCCTTATGAAGGAGCGGCGACCGGAATCGGCGGACTTGTGCGCGATGTTTTGTGCATGGGCGGACGCGTAATTGGTTCGCTCGATCCCCTGCGATTCGGCGAAATTACTGATCATACGGCGCGATGGGTTGCGAACGGCGTAATTTCTGGAATTTCTGGTTATGGCAATCCGATCGGAGTTCCAAATCTTGGCGGCGATATTTATTTTCATAAATCCTACAATGATAATTGTTTGGTGAATGTTGTTTCGGTTGGCCTTCTGCGCGAGAGCGAATTAATCCATTCTTATGTGCCGAAGGACGCGGCGGAAAAAGGTTATGAATTTATTTTAGTTGGAAAAGCGACTGATGGAAGCGGAATGGGCGGCGCGGCTTTTGCTTCCACAAAACTTGATGAATTGCAGAAAGAAGCCAAAAAATCAGCTGTGCAGGAACCGAATCCATTTTTAAAAAGACATTTGCTTGCGAGCACTTATGATTTATTTAAAACATTAAAAGAGCATGGCTGGATTTCTAAAATCGCGTTTAAAGATTTGGGCGCGGGCGGTTTTGTTTGTTCGAGCGTTGAAATGGTTTCGAAAGTCGGACTTGGCGCGGAAATGGATTTGGATAAAGTAAACACCGCGTATAACACGGCCGGAGGCCGCAAATATATACTAGAGCCGCATGTGATTTCCTGCGCTGAAACACAGGAAAGAATGATGTGGTGCTGTGATCCTGCTATTTCGTCTGTGATTCTTGATCATTACAATAAAAAATGGAAAATGGGATCAGTCGCGGAAAATGCGTGTGCGACAAAAGTTGGAAAAGTTATAAAAGGAAATTATGTAATTAAATATCGCGGCGTTGTGGTTTGCGATAGTAAAGCGGAACATTTGACAGAAGGTTTTAAATATAATCGTCCGTATGAGCCGTTAAAAAAACGCTTGATAGAGCCGCGTTTTAATATGCCAAAAAATTTGGGCGAAATTTTGCTGAAACTTTTAGCATCGGAAAATATCGCATGCAGAAAAGTTGCGTATGAAAAATATGATAAACAGGTGCAAGGATTTGTGTATATTGAAGCGGGAGAGGCAGATGCTAGCGTGATTACACCGCTGGTGGATGAAAATATTCCAGAAGACAAAAAGTGCGTTGGCGTTGCTTTAAAAGCTGATGGAAATTCTGAATACGGTGCGATTAGTTCTTATTGGCAGGGATATAATGCGGTAATTGAATCAATGAGAAATGTGGCTTGTGTAGGCGCTTATCCAGCGGCGATTACTGATTGCTTGAATTATGGAAATCCTGAATATCCTGAAAGTATGAATGAATTGGTCGAAGGAATAAATGGAATCGCGGACGCTTTGAAATCTGTGAAATTGAAAGATTATCCGGTTTGGTCTGTCCCAGTTATTTCCGGAAATGTGAGTTTGTATAATGAAAGTCCGAGCGGAAGAGTCGCGCCGAGCGCTGTTATTTGCTGCTGCGGAGTGATGCCTGATTACAGACGCGCGATTACAATGAAATTAAAAAGCCGCGGCAGTCTGCTTTATTTAATTGGTGCGAGAAAAGATGAATGCGGCGGGAGCGAGTATTTGGGGACGGGGGTGAAAAAGAGGGACGGGGGTACGGGCTATCTCGGCAAAAATGTGCCGCAGCCGGACGGCGCTGAAGTTATGAAAGAAATGGCTGCGTTAACTGATGCGATTCAAACGGGACTTGTTTTGGCGGCGCATGACATTTCTGAAGGCGGATTTGCTGTGACATTGGCAGAAATGTGTTTTGGCGGACGCGGGGACGGAGGTATTGGGATTGAGGTGAATTTGGCGCATGTGCCGGACAAAAAACTGCGGCCGGATAAAAAATTATTTTCGCAAACTGGTGGTTTTGTTGTTGAAATTGATAAAAAATCGCAGGATAAAATTCTCGAACTTTTTAAGAAAAGTGGTGTACCGGTTTATGAGATAGGGCGGACAAAGGCCGGCGTTTATACAATTTTGAATGGACGAAAAAAATTAATAAATTTGCCAGTTAAAAAATTGGCGAAAGCGTGGCTGGATGGACTGCGGGATAAATTAAAATAACAATTACGCGCTTAACTGAACTCAGTGCGGTATTTTAGCGTTTTTTGATTAATGAAAAATTTTTTAAACATGTTGCTATGGTTTTTCTTAAACTGTCAATGTCGTCATCTTTCCTAGTTGCTAAAAAAATCGGATTCACCGATACGCCTGTTTCTTTGAATATTTTTCGCGCGAAGTTAATTAGATTTCGCGCATCATATTCTAATTTTTCAGCCGTGTTTGTAAATTCAGTGCGTCTTTTTTGCGTATCTTTAAAGTTTTCAGGCAGTTTGTTAAATTCCATAGGCCTTAATTATTATATATAATTTTATATTTGTCAAGGGATTTCATGCGGTTTTTTATGTATATTAAAAATCGTGAAATTCAAAACAATAGTTATAAAAGTTGGCACTGCGCTGGTCACGAAAGAAAACAACTCGCTTGACACTGATTTTCTGAAATCTTTCGTTAAACAAATCGCAGAGCTCAAAAAATCCGGCGCAAAAGTGTTAATCGTCACATCCGGCGCTGTTGCTTCTGGAAGAAGTGAACTTGTTTTCAAGCGCGAGGACAATATTCCCTGCAAGCAGGCGCTCGCGGCTGTTGGACAAGGAATTTTGATGAATGTTTATAGAAATTTGTTCAGCCGCCACAACATTGCGACGGCACAGGTTTTATTAACAAATCTTGATTTCAAAAATCGCGAATCTTTTATAAACACGCGCAATACTTTAGATTTGCTGATGCGTTTTGATGTGATTCCGATTATCAATGAAAATGATGTGACCGCTTATGCTGAAATAAAATTCGGCGATAATGATAATTTGTCTGCAAAATTGGCTGCGATGGTTGGCGCGGATAGTTTGATAATTTTGACTACTGTGAAAGGCTTTTATACTGATGATCCGACAAAAAATCCAAAAGCAGAGCTGATTCGCGAAATTAGAAATATTGACGCGGGGTTGAAAAAATTCGCGAAAGGCGCGGAAAGTAAAAAAAGTCTCGGCGGAATGGCAAGTAAACTCGCGGCTGCGGAATTCACGGCTAGAAGCGGAATTAAAACTTATATAGCGGCTGGAACAGATGAAAATATTTTGCGCAAAATTATTTCCGGCGAAAAATGCGACTGCACTGTCATTTATCCTTCAACGGAAAAGCACACAAGCAGGCAAAATTGGTTTAAATCGCAGGTAAAATCCGGCTGTGCGATTATTGTGAATGAATGTACTGTCGCGCCTCTTAAAACTGGCGGAAAAAGTTTGCTCCCTGTCGGAATAATTGACGTGCGCGGCAAATTTTCACGCGGAGATTTTGTGGAAATTATCGGACCGCATGGAAAATTGCTCGGCCTCGGCCAATCAAATTATTCTTCGAACGATCTTGGAAAAATCAAAGGCTGCAAAACGCCGGATGCGTGCAAAATTTTTGGAGTCGGGTTTGAGGAAGAAGCCATACACAGAGATAATATGGTGATTTTATAAATCATCAACGTATGTCTTCGTCCAACATTTTTACCTCTCTTGATTCCGGACCATGAAAACTTATAAACCCTCTCAATGTCATTAAACATATGGCTCGGTGTGTTTCAGCTGATATTGTTGCTCCGTTTGGCAATGTGACTTCGCGTTCTTTCGAATTATCCCCTGCTTGTACGACACCGTCTTTTGGTAATTCCATGTTATTATTTTACTCTTTGTTTTTCGGCTTTTTCACGCGCTTTTTGCTTTCTGGTTCTCCAGGATAATTTTCCTTTGAACAAACACGTTTTCCGGTTTGCGATTCGATATCTTTTCGTGTTCTTCCTGCAATCGCACCGCCGTTTTTGGCGTCTTTATCAAGTTTTTCAAAACCTTTTGAATCGCGGACTTTCGTGATTTCAGTTGTAGTCGCCTCGCCAAGCATTGTTAAAATAATTTCCAAGTCAGTCATATGATCACGCAAATTTTGCCTATCTAATCCTTTAAACTTCTTATACTTATTGACTTTCATGTCAAACGCGCCTTGCATAATTTCATTCGTTAAAATCGCGTATTCATTTTTGCGC
>JACRIA010000085.1 GCA_016215735.1 Candidatus Peregrinibacteria bacterium | reverse complement strand
CCTGAAATAGAAAAGCGCGAAATTTGGCGGAAGCGCGGCTTCCCCAATATCTATGAATACGCAAGAATTTTAGCAGGAATGAGCGCAAATGCAGTAAATGATGCGCTTCGAATTCTAAAGAAAGCAGAAGACAAGCCGGAACTCATAAAAGTGATTGAAGAAAAAGGCATAAATGCTGTACGGCCAGTCGTCACTATCGCAACCCCGCAAACAGCGGCCTTTTGGGCAGAAAAAGCTTGTGAAATGAGCGTTCATACGCTTGAAACGTATGTAAAGGAATTTCAGAAAGCGCGGCAAGAAGAACTGGAAACCGCTGGATGGTATATAGATAAAACACAAAACAATAATCAGTCTATTTTCCGTAACGTTACCGAAAATGGACAAACACAAAATCTATTTTCTGAAATAAAAACTGAAACAATTCAAATGGAAATGAGTCCTCGCACCGCAGATGAATTACGCAAACTCAAAGGTAGCGGCAACTGGGATGAGTTAATGCAAAAATTTATTGCGTTATATAAAGAAAAGCTTGAAACAGAAAAACCGCAGCCAATTAAAAACGCAAAAAGATACGTGCCTGCAAAAATCAAAAACTACGCGCTCGCAAAAACCAACGGCACCTGCGCATTCCCAGGCTGTACAAAACCATACGAAATTTTGCATCACACAGCCCGTTTCAGCCTCACACATGCGCATAATCCGGATCAATTAACGCCTTTATGCAAAGCGCATGAAAGACTTGCCCATCTTGGATTGATTGAAAATGAAGAAAGGCCGCCGGAAAAGTGGTGCCTTAGAATGCTGCCGGGTCGCGCAGATAAGAACAGCGAAAAATTTAGAATAGATAAATTGGTGATGCGGCGGAGATTTGCATTTTGAACAACATTATCTCCTTTTTACCTTAATTCTTTGCGGAGTTTCTGCCTCCGTTTCCGGAGTTCGAATTGTGGTTTGCGTTGCTGTGTTTTCTTCGGTTGGTTCAATATTTTCAGTAGTCAGTGAACCCGTTATCCTGAATGCATCCAGAAGAAGTTGTAATGGAGTTCTGCTTGGTTGCGTAGACAATTCAGGTTGAGCCGCGGTTTCTTCGAGCGCAGCAGTCGGAGCAGTTTCAATTGTCCGAGGTGCGAGTTCAGGTAGCGCTGGTTCAGCGGGTGCGGCTGATTCCTGTCCAACTTGTATGAACGATCCCTTTAAATCACTGCCAGATAGCGCGGCTGATTCGATTGCCGAGGCCGCAGATTCTCCAGACGGCGCGGATTCAGCGGGCGCTGGTTCAACTGGCGCGGATTCAACTGGCGTGACCTCAATCGGCGTGGATTCAGGCAGCGCAGGTTCAGACGGCGCGGAAAGTCCTCCTTCTGTTGCTGGTTTTTCCATTGTTGGTTCAGCAACAGAACCTTGCAATTGAAGTTCTGTTTCAGTTTCTCCAGTCTGTAAATATTTCGATCCAAAATATCCTGCAACGCCTGAAGCAGCCAAAACTACGATTATAATTGCAATACCGATTGGAGATATTTTTCTGTGTACGCGGTCAATTATCGTTAATTTCGATGGCGCGACCGCTGGTTCTAGTCCAATTTTTATTGTTTCCGGCTTTGCTTCAACCTTCATTTTTTCAGCTTCCTCTTTTAATTTTTTGGCTTCGACGTTCGCTGGTTCAAATTCCAAAATTTCATCAATTCCTTGAACCGCTTTGCCATATTCTTTGTTTGAAATCCAAGTTTTTACTGTATTTATTGCCTCTGGTATTGTTGTTTTAATTGGTGTCATTTTTTATTTTTATTTTTGATTCTGTAAGGCGGCGGCTTGTTCTTAGCGGCCGGCCTGCTTATTCTTCTTTTTCTTCACTTTCTTCCTTCGGCAGGAGGTTTTCGATAGCGGCCCATTCGCTTTCTTTTTTCGCTGGCACGACAATTGTTACTTTATCGCCGGCTTCAGCGTGAAAATAAGTTACAGACGCCAGCAAAACTTTATATGCTTTGCCTTCCGCGATTACCTTGTATTGATTATCATCAAAACCCAACCTTCCTATCAAAGTTTTTCTTTCAGTCGGGCCGATTTGTTTGTATAAAAATGTTCCGTCCGGCTGAATTGTGAGTTTGAGAACATCGCCTGGGACAAGCTTTGATTTGCTTGCGTAGTTTGCCGGAACAGGATAAGCCCTTTTGTCCGGGCTAATCATGTTTTGTCCGTCAAAAATGCCCTCGATGATATTTTCAGTCATCTTGAGATTTTTTGCCGCCGCGGTGTATTCGCTTTTAACGGTTTTTCCGCCGAGCATTTCACTCAAAATTTGTTTTGCGGAATTAATACTGGTTTCAGCAGTATCGATCATTTCTTTTATTGCGGCGAGTTTGGACAAGTCGGTCATTTTTTATTTTTATTTATATGGGCCTGTGCGCCTTCGGCGCGGCCTGTTATTTTTGTTTTTATGCGCGGATCCGTTATGTCTAGCCGCGCAATATATTTCTTGTTTTTATATTTTCGCCCTACGGGCGAGTGTTATTTTTATATTTTCGCCCCGCCATGGCGAGGCGAGTGTTCTCTAATCATTATACCAGATTTTTAGGCATTTCGTCAAAGCGGATTTTCGGAATCATCAGTGTCATGCTTTTGTTTTCGCTTCTTTTCGAAGAAATTATGAAGCATTGCTCTGCGCGTGATGCCGACATTTGAAAATATTCTGAATGTAAAGACAACTGTTGCCGCGAGATAGAGGTCCAGGCCGAGTTTTTCTCCAAGATAAGTGATTATTATCGCAAGAAGTATGTTGAAAATCAGGCCTGTGATGAAAATTAGCGCGTCATACTGATCTTTGGTCGCTTCTGCCCTTATTGCGCCGAAAAGAGCATCAAGTACGCCGATTAAAACCACTGCTGTGTATTTTGTATAAGCAAGCGGGATTGAATATTCGATTTGAAAGCCGATCACAACTCCGATTAAAATGCCGATTAAAGCCCAGATCATAGCTATATTGTATATTAAAAATTCCAAACCACCAAACCACCAAGTCACACCAAATAAAAATCCAACTTTAATAAATTTTCAAATTGGGTAATTATTTGGAGTGAGTTGGAGTGACTTGGAGCTTGGAGTGAGTTTATCTTATTTTCTTTTTTTGAATATAATTTTTTCCCCGGAACTGCTGTAAACGCGCAAATCAATATATTCCAGCGGTGTATTATAGATGTCGATTTTTGAGAGCGCTTTTTTGAGTTTCAAGAATTGCTCTTCATACGGCCTTTGCGCGTCAAGCATTACCTTGAAATATTTTTCAGTTCTTAAATGCAGTTCGCGCGCCAGAAGTTTGTATTCGCTGTCCAAAACAGCCATTTTGAATTTTTCTTCGAAGTATTTTTCAGCATTGATTATGTATTGTATTTTGTCCTGCGGAATTATTATTGAATTGGCTTCAAACGGCTTATCTGTGATGATTTTTACATACGGAAGATTTGGATTTTCCATATTGCTTTGCGAAGCAAACCCGGCTTCGTTGATGATGAATTTATAAACTCCTGCGCCGACATAATTCACGACATTCATTATTGAAGAATATTCGGAAAACGCGATTCTGATTTTATGCGGAAAATCTTTTTTCACAACGAGCGATTCAAATTCCGGATGCTCGGTTCTGATTTTTTCAGCGACCGGCTCAATTTTCGCGAAAATAATATTTTTTCCAATAAACCCATCAAAATAATTTTTTATAAACGAGTTTTGGCTTTGAAATTCCGCATAATCTATTACGATTTCGTTGATTTTGAAGGCGCCTGACAAAAAAATCCAAAAAATCAGGCTGAATGTGACAGCGGCCGCGATAAAAATAATAAGAATTTTTTTGAGTTTTTTCGGTTCCGGCGCGATGTTTTCAATTATATTTTTCTTTTTTTTAAAAATAGCCGGCCGATTTTGGAGAACAGGAGTTTTGCCGTACGCAAAGCGCTTTCCGAGTTTAGCAACTTTTCTTTGCCTGCTGAAAAACATATTGCCTGGTTAAAACAATATGTATTATATCAGAAGCGCGTGAATCAGGCGGATGGTTCAATTTCCGCGAGAGCTGAAGCTTTTTTAGCCATAACTTCCTTCCAGAGCACTTGTTTTCTTTCGCGGCACAGCGCTTTATTGCGGCGCGTTCCCTGCGTGCTTTTTGGCCTTATTTTTGGATTGGATTTGCCTCCGTGCTTATGACTTACGTGTTTATTTGACATAAAAATTTGTGAAATTTGCCTCATAAGATTAGGGGAGAGGCGGGGGTTTGTCAACCCTTGATTACACCCAGCGGTTTTAGCTTTACCACTATTTTTCCGATTCCAGCCATATCCGAAATTTTTACTATTTCATCAATGTTTTTGTATGCAGCGGGAGCTTCTTCTGAGATGCCTTTTCGCGAAGCGGAGCGGATGTGAATATGGCGGTCGAGGAGTTCATTGCAGAGTTTATCAGCATTGTATTTTTTAATTGCTTCATGGCGGCTCATTTCGCGGCCTGCGCCGTGCGCAGTACTGCCGAAAGTGTCGTCCATAGCTTTATCTGTACCTATTAATATATAAGACGCTGTGCCCATACTGCCGGGAATCAGAATCGGCTGGCCGATTTTTCGATAGATTTCTGGAATTTCCGCATGTCCCGGCCCAAAAGCGCGTGTTGCTCCTTTGCGGTGGACATAAACTTTGCGGGACTTGCCGTCTATATTATGCGTTTCGATTTTCGCGATATTGTGCGCGACATCGTAAATGAGGTTGAGCTTGCCTTCAATTTGACCAAAAATTTCAATAAAAGCGCGCCGGATTTGCGATGAAATTACCTGCCTGTTGCACCACGCGAAATTCGCAGCAGCACACATTGCTCCAAAATATTCGTGAGCTTTATTGCTCGAAGCAGGAAAGTATGCCAGTTCTCTGTCCGGCAAAGAGCGGACAAAATCCTGTTCTTCCGCGATCCGCAAATAATCCGTACAGATCTGGTGTCCAAGTCCGCGGCTTCCAGTGTGAATCATTACAGTGATCTGATTTTCTTCGGTTATTCCAAAATGTTGTGCGGCCGTCGCGTCATAAATTTTTTCAACAATCTGTACTTCGGCAAAATGATTGCCTGCGCCCAATGTTCCAAGTTGCGATCTTCCGCGCTCGCGAGCATGGTGTGTTATAAAATTTGCTTCCGCAGCTTGCATAGAGCCGTTTTCTTCGCATTTACTAGCATCGGACGCTTCCGCGTATCCATTTTGAACTGCCCATACGATTCCTTTGTTTAAAACCTTGTTGAGTTCCGTATCATTAAGTTTGATGTGTGATTTTTCACCGACTCCGCACGGAATATACATAAACATTTTATCCAAAATCTGCGTGATTTTCGGCTCCACATCGCTTTTCCGCAAAGAGCTTGATAAAACGCGCACTCCGCAATTGATGTCGTATCCAATTCCGCCAGGCGAGATAATTCCGTTTTCAATATCAAAAGCCGCGACCGCACCGATTGGGAAACCGTATCCTTGATGACCGTCGGGCATTATAATTGAATATTTATAAATTCCAGGAAGACACGCGACATTCATTCCCTGCTCAATGCTTTTGTCAGTCTGCATTTTTTTCAAAGTTTGCTCGGACGCGTAAATTCTAAGCGGGACTTTCATTGCACCTACTGCGGGAATTTCATACAAAAAATCCGATATTTTTTCAATTTTGTAATTTGCCATAATCAGTTTTGACTTTTGCGTTTTGAGCTTTGACTTTTTTATATATCAACGACAATTTGCGCTCTGTAGGCTCGCGGGATTTTTTTAAAAGAAAATTCATTGTACGTCGCTGATTTGATATGGCCGTGATGTTCGTATTTTTTGATGTTATCGCCCTTAATTCTGCCTTTTATTTCAGCTTCGCCGGGTCTAAGCGTGATTTTTATTGTGTGGCCCTTCATTGCCGGCACGAAATTTTTCACCTCAAGCAAAAATAAGAGTTCGTTCAAAAAATCTATCAGCAGATTTTCAATTGTTTTGCTTTTCAGGAAAATTTTTACAGATGTTTTTCCGCGCACGCGTTTTATATCAGTCAATAAATTAAACATCGCGTATGCAGAATTCATAAAAACATTCTCGTGCGTCCTGCCTTTGGCGACAAATTTCGCGTCAGCTGTATGTGTTAAGTATTTAAACTTTTCCATAAGAGGGTGCCGCTGCAAGCGACCGTCCTCTATTATATCAAAAAGGCCGCATGAGGGTTCGCGGCCTTTTAAAGAAATTCAGATTTAATCTGCTATTTTTTGCATTCGCATGGGAAAAACATCTTTAGGCCGAACACAATCAGGAATAGTGGCCACCATTTAAGGAACGTGAAATCAATTATGCCCAGCGTGCCGAGTAAAAAGAGCACGCCAAGGATAATCATGACGACTCCTTTGTACCAGCACTTTAGACCACATGTGCACATAAAATTGGGGGTTAAATTATGTTCATTATAGCATGTTGTTTTGCCTTCGGCAATTTTAATTTATAGCGCCTGTGTCCGCCTCAGGCGGACGGCGTGTTGAATAATTTTTGCAAAAACTCTTTCTCCGGCCCGTAATTCACCAAGCGACATGTATTCATTTTCTTTATGCGCTTGGGATAATTGCGCCGGGCCAAAAATAATTCCTTCGATTCCATGTTTGCGTATTTCGCTTAATTCCGCGGTCGCGCGATAGCCGTAAATTTTTGCGTCCATTTTTTCAAAAGCGAGTATGCCCCGCATTATTTTTACTATTTTTGATTTTGACGAAGTTTCAGCTGGATCGATT
>JACRIA010000084.1 GCA_016215735.1 Candidatus Peregrinibacteria bacterium | reverse complement strand
TTCTTCTTTCATCCTGTGATAAAGTTTCATAGAGGATAGTGGTTAAATGTGGTGATATTTCTTCTCCACTTTACTCCTATCCTCTTGAATATTCCTTTAAGTTCCTTCCGGAGGTGATAACGATCTGTGTATCCAAGAATTGCCTCTTAAAATATCTCCTTTACAAAACACGTGTCCGCGCAATAGAATACCTGTTGCTTAATTTATTTTTATGTACGTCGGCATCACAGGATACATGGGAAGCGGCAAAGGAGAACTCGCCAAAATATTAATGAAGCGCGGGTTCAAATATATTTCGCTTTCTGATATTGTGCGCGAGGAAGCTTCAAAGAGAAAAAAACCGCACAGCCGCGAAAATTTGCAAAACATAGGAAACAACCTGCGGGAAAAATACGGCTCGGGAATTTTAGGAAAGCGCATCCGCGAAAAAATCGAAAAAAGCGCCGGTGGAAAAAACAACTGGGTCATTGATGGAATAAGAAATCCCGCGGAAGTCGAAGAACTGTCGCGCCTACAAGATTTTCATTTAATCGGAATTTTCGCGTCAAAAGAAACAATGCTGAAAAGGCTTCTATTCCGCGGCCGTTCAACTGAAAAAAAATCATCGAAAAAAGAAATTGAGCGCGCGCTGAATCGCGAATTCGGGGAAGGAGAACCTGCATCCGGACAGCAAATTTCAGCTTGCATTGACACCGCTGATTTTGTGATAAGAAACGAGGGTGCTCTCCTTGAACTCAAACAAAAATTAAATCATTTTTTCGGATTGCTTAATGGAACTGATCGGCCGACTTTTGACGAAGTATTCATGGAATTGGCGTATGTATGGTCAAAGAGATCAACTTGTCTGCGCAGACACGTAGGCGCTGTTGTCGCAAAAGATAAACAACAATTAACAGCCGGATACAACGGCGCGCCAAAAGGAATCCCCCACTGCGCTGAACTTGGCGGATGTTTAAGGGAAAAATTGCATGTTCCTTCCGGCACGCGCCACGAACTCTGCCGCGGAACTCACGCTGAACAAAACGCGATAACTCAAGCCGCGAAATTCGGCATATCAATCGAAGGCGCGACCATGTACTGCAATGCCTCGCCGTGCGTAATTTGCACAAAAATGATCATAAACGCCGGCATTAAAAAACTCGTTTTTGACAGCGAATACAATGACCCTCTCGCCAAAGAAATTCTAGGCCAGCAGGCCGTAGTAGAACTCATCCGCTATGAAGGCCGCAGATTCCATAAAAAACATGGATTCACGCCAGCCGCAAACTCATGCAAGGAGCCTTGCTGTTCCCGCGGCTGAATTTTTATATTCTCTTGACTTAAAGACATATTTTCAGATAATATAGCTTTCCAATCCTTAATCAAAGGAATATGGCTCTTGAGAAAAAAGACCCTGCGGATTATATCAACCGACCGGATTATCCGGAATATAATCAAAACCTGATAGACACAAATTACACAGGAGAAGAAAGAAGAAATATGGATTCGAGACCTCAAAATCGATACGATATTGTTGATGCTGTGCTAAAAGAAACTGTTACCAGAATAAACCAAGGAGAAGAATACAAACCGCTGCGTGGATTGTCAGAAAGAGTAGATAATATAATTAAAACCGCAGAAACCTCTGAAACAAAAGAATATTATTTTTCAATAAACACGCTCCCCTATTTTCAGGCGCAATCAAGAATGCTGATGTCAAAAGGGCTGGTTCCAACAATAAGGCTGCATTCAAAAGACAGATACGGCGCGCCTGTCTGGCCTATTGACGAGAAATTAATCCAGCTGGAAAGCCTGCCAAAAGGCGCATTCATTTCTCTCGTAAAATGCCCCAAATATTTTAGGGCTTGTAATTTTATACCGCCGCTTGATGTCGATAAAGTAAAAAAAGCTGCTGAAAAAGGATGCAGCAAAAATCCGAAAGAAAGAGAAGAAGGACTCGGATTCACAGATAAATTCAGTCATACAACGCACATATCAGTCGCCACAACAGAAAACGGCGCGTGGGACGGCCCTATTATGATTCCAAATACCACCTACGAATGTTATCCGCTTGAACAAATCAAGCAATACGGCACAGGCCTTTTTGAAGGAATAGGAGTTGAAAAAACCGAAGACGGACAAGTTGTTATCTTCAGGCTCGATGAACATATTAAAAGAATGTACGAAGGAGGAAAAATTTACGATATGTTCCCTGATCTAGAAACCGAAGAAGATGAAGCAAAAAGATTCGAAAAATTCAAAGATCTATATACAAAAATGGTAATAGATACAATAAGAGCAAATTGGAAATACATTCCGGATTATGGCAAAGGAAGGCTTTACATCAGGCCTTGTTTCTTTGATCATGGCGAAAAAATGCACGCTGACACTTCAGGAAAATTTATGATGACTATAACGGCTGTACCAATAGGAAGCGCTGAAAGTTATTTCAAGCCCGGAGTAAAGGTCTTCTTTATGGCACTCAAAAGATCGAGAACTGTAGAACATTCACCCGAAGGAATGGCAAAAGCCGTGGGGAATTACGCGCGCCCTGTGCGCCTTTTGCATAAAACCGCTAAAAAAGGAATGGCCGGAGTAATATACACAAACAGAAAAGGAGACCGCACGGAAGAATCGCACGCATCGAGCGTTCTTTTCATATTAACAATGAAAAACGGAAGCAAAAAAATCATAACCCCGTCTCTGCACCACGGAACAATTCTCGACAGCATTACGAGAAAAACTTCGCTTACGCTTGCGGCAAATGAACTCGGCTGGGAAACCGAAGAACGTCAAATCAATCCTCTGGAAATACTGCTTTATTCGATAGCAACGAAAGATCCCAATCAATTGAAAGCAATAGAAATGCTGATGGATAAAACAACCGAAATAGATGAAGTAAAGAAATTGTTAAAAGAAACGCTAACCTGTGAAGAAATCGAGAAAATCATGCCAACGCTCCAAAAACTTGCCAAAAATATCGCAAGCGACACCAGAGACAATGTCAAAAAAGAATATTTAGAAACAGCAAAAAATCTTAAAAGGGTAGAGCCTATCGCAACAGGCACGGCAGCGGCGATTACATCAATGCATCAAATACAAATGGGCGAAGCTGATCGAAAAACAGACGAAATCAAAGAAGATAAATATCAGGAATTAATCGTGTTTGACCATGAACATACCGGAAAAATGGGGCCCGCAAGCAAAGAATTGTTTGATTTGTTGCTTTCCGTAAAATCCGGAAAATTACAAAGAAAAATGAGGGAAGAGTTCGCGCCGAAAAAAACAGCTTATGAAAGTTTGATTTCTACTGTCACAAAGGGAGAAAACGATATGGAAAAAGAAATCGATGCGCTCAAAAAGGCGGCAGAAAAAGATTACACGCAAAGATTAAAAGAATACGAAAGCTGGCTTACGATTGTTCCGAAACCGCAAGAATATACGGCGCAAACCACTTAATTTCAAACACCTATAAATTCCGCGGAATCTATTTCTTCGCCCAATTGCCCAAACACACCCGCGCCTGGCAACGCAAAAGTTTTTGGCTAAATGACCGAAATTGCGTATAATATAAATGATGAACAGCATGAAAATAAAAATATTATCAGTTATTATCTTGTTTTTATTAATTGGATTTGGCTGTAAAGGCCAGCAAACAACAAAAGATGTCGTATCAACAATCAGTCCAGATCAAATAAAAGATATGCAGGCAACATTGGAGAGGCCTTTATTTTTTGATAGTAAAAAGGGTGGATTTATTGGTGTGATAGAAGCTAAAGGTTATTTAAAAGTTGAAGAGAAAGATTGTTCGGCTTTAGGTTTAAAAGAGTGTGCTAATAATAAATATGCATATTTTAAGGAGACTAATACTGATAATATTGAGGTTTTAAATCTTATTTTTTCCAATAAAGACAAATTTTATTTTGGCCCTTATGCCATTGGATTGGGTTGTTGGGAAAAGGAAAGAATTTATGCAAAAAACTTTGCTGATGACAAAAATTCAGAAAGTATAATTCAAGGCGATCAGTTTCAAGCGCTGCAGTCTAGTAATAAAGAAAGGCTGATTACTATAAAAATGATAGTACCAGTTAACACCAGCAAAAATGAACCTCAAGATTTGTGTTATTCCAGAGTAAGAAGCGTTGAGGTTAAATGATCTTCACCACGTTCTAACAATAGGAAGATTGATATATGCGTAAACAAGTTTGCTGCTGGCGCAGTAAAAAAATATATATTTTTGCGATTGCAATAGCAGTGATTTTTGTCTCCGCGTTTTTGTTATATCTTCCTGACACGAGAAACTATCTAAACAGCGTTGTTTCCGCAATAAAAAACAAATGCCAAACAGTAAAAACGACTACATTCATAAAATCATATCGCGTCAAAGAACTGACAGATACTTACGGAATAGCGCAAACAAAAGACGGCAAATATGTCATCACAGGACACACTGTTAATCCTAACGAATCAATGTGCGGCTATAGTATGTTTTGGATCAAAGCTGACAAAAATGGGAGCAAAGAATGGAGCAAACTTTATAATAATTGCGGTTCAGACGGCTATGCAATTACTCAACTAACAGATGGAAATTATGTCGCGGCTGGAGAAGTTGCTGGCGAATTTAGAACAGATGAGGAACAGGCAGAACTTGAGGGACAAGGAGATAATTTGGTAGTAAAAATTGATAGTAAAGGAAATCCCATCTGGACAAGAACAGTAAGCCAACAAAGTATAGACACCCCGGCTAAACTTCTCCCTACAAAAGATGGAGGATTTGTGATGTCTGGATCAACTGGAAAATTAACCGGCCAACCGGATGTCGCTGATGTAATGCACATAATGTTTTTGGGGAATTTTAACACCAATGGCGAAACCAATTGGCTTAAAGAAATTGATGCTGACGAACAATTCCCAGTCAAATTCGCGGAACAAACAAAAGACAACGGTTATATTTTAATCGGTAATATCAAACTGGTAGATGAAAATAATCAGAATGTGCCCGCTCTTGTAAAATTAAATAAAAACGGAGATTACGAATGGGCAACCGGACTGGAAAGCGTGCCGCTTGAAATCCCGAATTTGACAATGAACCCTGACAAAAGCCTCAAAGTAGGAACTCCTAATAAAATGCATTTGCCTTTCGGAACTTTCTTCACGGCTGAGCAAACCAATGATGGCGGATATATGGCTTTAGGAAATTTTTATTCCGCTAGTTTATCAGCAGATGAACTTAAAGAATTGACAAAAAATGCCGGCAAAGAATTAAGTTTTGTAGCCGTTAAAGTAGATCAAAAAGGCAAATTTCAGTGGGCAAGAACTCTCAAACTCAAAAAATATCTGGAAGACCCTGTAATAGAAAAAACAAAAGACGGCGGATATATAATCATGGGAAATGTTCTCGCTATTGAAAATCAACAGATTGCTGAACGCGCAAAAGCAGCCGAAGAAATGATGAATGAATATTATAAAAAATACCCAATAATGAGTCCCGAAACACCAGCATCCAAAAAAGAATTGGAAAAAATTAGCGACACTATTGAGGCGACAAATGCCCCATTTGAAGCTAAAAACATTATCTTAGTAAAAACAGATGCAAATTTTAAATATCAATGGGGAAAGAAAATAGGCATAACAAAAAACCTGTATGGCTACGACATAATTCAAACTGCTGATTCCGGATACGCGATAGCTGGAACTTGGCACACCGGAATTAAATACAAAAGCCTCGGTGCATGGGTAGAATACACTGAAGCAATGATTATGAAATTGGATGCCAATGGAAATTTGGGCAATGATAACGGCCTTGTTGCAGATTTCAGCGACACAGAAAGCAGTGATGTAAGCTCTTATATCGTTGCCAACAAATTAAACTCGCCAAAATTGCTGCAGTCATATCCAATAGATAATATTGTTAGAAAAATTAAGGTAGGTGATAAAAAAGGTATAAACACAATTGCTTCGGAAGCCAAAACCTATAATGTTAAATTTTGCAGTATAACAGCCAAAAGCGACACTGCAGGCAGCGCCGTTGCAACAAAAACACGACCTCAAATGAAATACGAAGAAACTAAAGAAATAGAAGCCGCGACCGAAAAAGGAAAAAAGGTAAACAATGAATTAATGCCTATTTTAAAAGGAGTATTCAATAACGAAGTAAAGTTGTGGGACAATGACATCAGCGGATGGGTTGCATACAGATTTAAACGGCTTGTGACAAAAGACGACATAAATAAAATCAGCGCCGCTATGATAACTCTCGGATACAAAATAGACAGCAACGCAAACGGAGATTTTACAGCAACCAAAATCGGCGCGACATTAAACTTCCATTTCTATCTCGGCGATACGAATCAGGGCAGACTGGATGTGACGTATTAATTTTTTGGCTGTCCTTACCTATGATAACCTATGAAAGAAATTTCTATTGACTTTTTAATTTTTCATCTGTATTCTTGGGTTTGTTTAAATAAATAATATCTTTGGAATATTATGAAAAAAGAAATCAGAAAGCAGTTAAAAGACATGCCCGACCTACTTTCAATAGGACAAGTGTCTGACATTTTCGGCATTCATCAGGACACTTTGCGAAATTGGGAAAAGAAAGGACTACTTGTACCATTGAGAGTTGGCAATAGACAAGATCGCAGATACCGTCCGGCAGATATCGAAACGATAATTGATAAAATGGGAAGTAGGCTTACCCTCCAACAGCTTGAGCAATTCTTGTGGAAAAGCGCGGATATTTTAAGGGGAAAGATTGACAGCTCGGATTACAAAAAATACATTTTTGGACTGCTTTTTTATAAACGCATCAGCGACGTATGGGATGAAGAATATCAAAAAGTAATGGATGAATTTAACGATAAAAATCTTGCGAAAGCCGACTACAACCATCGCTTTCAGGTTCCGGGAGATTGTAAATGGACGGTAATTGAACAACAGGCAGACAATATTGGACAAAAGTTGAATGAAATTTTTGCAAAACTTACAAACGCCAACAGTCCAAAACTCGACAGAATATTTGATGATCTGGATTTCGCCAACAAACACAAATTCCCAAATGATACCCTGCAGAGACTTATCAATCACTTCTCACAATATAATTTTGGCAGTAATTATATAAATTCAGATCTGCTTGGCGACGCATATGAATATCTCATAAAACAATTTGCGGCTGATGCAGGGAAAAAAGGTGGCGAATTCTACACTCCCCGTGAAATTGAACGCGTCATTATAAATATTTTGAAGCCGCGCGAGAAAGATCATATTTATGATCCTACGGTTGGCTCAGGTGGCTTCCTTCTTGAATCTTATCTTCATTTAAGAGAAAAAACCGATGAAAAAATTGCCAACACCCTCTATCTGTATGGCCAGGAGATAAATCTGGGAACTTTCGCAATAGCGAAGATAAATATGTTTTTGCACGGTCTGGATGCCGCAGACATCAGACGCGGAGATACTCTGCAAGACCCTCAATTTCTGGATGATTTTGGAGCTTTGAAGCAGTTTGATATTGTGGTCGCAAATCCTCCATACTCCATAAAAGACTGGCCGGATGAGTTTTTCAAAGCAAATCGCTACGGAAGACTGGAAGGCTACGACATGCCGCCGAAGAAAAACGCGGATTATGCCTTTATACTACATATCATCAAATCAATGAAAGAAGATGGCCGCGCCGGAGTTGTGCTCCCGCATGGAGTGCTTTTCAGGGGTGGCAGCGAAGGCAGGATTCGTGAACAAATTTTAAAAAATGATCTGATTGAAGCGGTTATAGCAATGCCTTCAAAACTCTTTTATGGCGTTGGTATTCCGGTTTGCGTCCTGATTTTCAATAAAAACAAACCAGAAAATAAAAAAGGTAAAATCCTCTTCATTGATGCTGAAAAAGATTATGCGGAAGGCAAAAATCAGAACAGCCTGAGAAAAAAGGATATTGATAAAATCGTAAATGCTTATGATGACTACAAAGATATCGAAAAATTCGCTCATATCGTTGATCTAAAAGAAATTAAAGAGAATGAATTTAATCTGAATGTTCGCCGATATATCGAAAATGGAGAGGAAGAGGAAAAAATTAATGTAAGTGAGGTTTGGAGAAACTTAAAAGAATTAGAAAGGGAAAGAACCCAGATTGACAAGGAAGTTGAGGGGTATTTGCAAGAACTTAAATATTAAATTTTTAATCTTTAACCTCAAAAAATATGACTGAATCAGATAGATCGATTGTACTATTTCAAGGGAAAACAGTTGCTCGCACCTGGTACAATAATCAATGGTATTTTTCAGTATCGGATGTTGTAGAGATTTTAACAGATTCGCTTAATGTAAAGGACTACATTAAGAAAATGAGATCGCGTGATAATGAACTAAGTGTCAACTGGGGGACAATTTGTACCCCCCTTGAGATGATTGCCAAAGATGGAAAAAACAGGAAGCTTAACTGCGCTAATACCGAGGGGATTTTCAGAATTATTCAATCAATTCCCTCCCCTAAAGCAGAGCCATTTAAAAGATGGTTGGCACAAGTAGGCTATGAACGTGTGCAAGAGATTGAAGACCCTGAACTTGGGACTAAAAGAACCCGGGCATTATACAAAGCAAAAGGCTATCCGGACGGCTGGATTGAAAAACGTATGCGTGGAATTCAAGTGCGTGAAACCCTCACTGATGAATGGCAAAATCGAGGAGTCAAAGAAGGCAAAGAATATTCGATTTTAACAGCGGAAATAGCAAAAGCCACTTTTGGCATGACTCCAAGCCAGCACCAAAAATACAAGAACCTTAAACGTGAAAATTTACGCGACCACATGACCGACTTGGAGCTTATCTTTTCCATGCTTGGTGAAGCTGCAACTACGGAAATTGCCAAAAACAGAGATACTCGAGGATTTCAACAGAACAAAAAAGCCGCTCAACAAGGCGGTGAAGTGGCAGGAAAAGCACGCAAAGATGTTGAACAAAAAAGTGGGAAAAGAGTTGTGAGTAAGGAGAATTTCTTGAGGTTGGAAGGGAAAAATCCCAAACGCATTTCTAATAAGTAACCATCGACATGAAACTCACTCAAGAACAATTTGATCAACTTTGGGGCGAACAGGGACCTTATTCTGAAGCCAAGCTTATTACAGAAACAAGGATTTTAGATGATCAAGTATCAAGGGTATTTGTCGTCGTAGAGGTTGCGATCAATCCTCTAACATACGAAATTATAAGCAAAAACATGAAACAGTTTGCCGATGACGAAATGATAAACCAGCTTATCGCTCACTCTGAAAACCGTGGCCAGCATTTTGGATATGTTTCCATGGCTTTTATGCGAGAGTATGTTAATGAATCGGTCATGAAAGAAGCGCAAAAAGCCTTGGAATATTCAAAAGCAACCATTATCAAAATGCACAGGTTCGTGATGGATTTGCTGGATATAAAACGATAAATATCTACTATTTTTATGACTCAATCTCGACAAATACCAGCGGGGTGGAAAATGAAGCAACTCAATCAAGTTTGTGAGAATCTGGATAATCTTCGTAAGCCGGTCACAAAATCTGACAGAGAAAAGGGAACGATACCCTATTATGGCGCCACTGGCATTGTGGATCATGTCGCAGATTATATTTTCGACGAAGAATTATTACTTGTAGGCGAGGATGGAGCAGATTGGTCACCATATGCCAATACTACATACATTGTTAGAGGAAAAACTTGGGTTAACAACCACGCGCATGTTTTACGGTGTATAGATGCAAATATTATTTTTCTCAAGGAATACTTAAATTGGGCGGACTTACGAATTTATACGACAGGAACAACTAGGGGTAAACTGACGAAAGGATCACTAGATGAAATTAGATTTTTTCTCCCTTCTAATGACGAACAAACCCGCATCGCCGCCATACTCTCAAAAGTCGACTCCGAAATTGAAAAAGTCGAGCGGATCATCGAGCAAACCGAGAAACTAAAAAAAGGCCTGATGCAAACACTTTTGACGAAAGGAATCGGTCATACGAAGTTTAAAAAAACCGAGCTTGGAGAGATACCGGAGGAGTGGGAGGTGATAAAATTTAGTGAAATTTGTGAATTAGTTAAAACTAAAATTGATCCCAAGACAACTAAAGAATCTGTTTATATAGGTTTAGAGCATATAGACCAAAAAACAGGTCAAATATTAGGGACTGGCCTATCAACTGATACTTTAAGCATCAAGTCGAAATTTGATACTAATGATGTCTTATTTGGAAAATTGCGTCCATACCTCAAGAAATTCTGGCTTGCAAAGTTCGCTGGTGTTTGTTCAACAGAAATTTTGGTATTTAGGCCTAAAAGGTTAATTGAGCCAGTCCTACTTTTTTACTATGTACAGGATGATGGATTTATTAATCATTCAATTTCAAATTCGTTTGGTACTAAAATGCCAAGGACTGATTGGAAAACAATTAAAACATTCCAAATTGCACTGCCTAAAAACGAGGAGCAGAAAAAAATAGTTAAAATATTATCATTGTTGGACAGCAAAATTTCAATCAATCAACAAATCAAATCTCGCTTTTTAAAACTCAAAAAAGGTCTTATGGATGACCTTTTGAGCGGGAAAGTGAGAGCTAATCATTAATTGAAACCATGAATTTAAAAGATAAAATTAAGAAATTTAATCAAAGATGGAAAACCCCAAGTATGGTGGCAAATCCGGAAGATGAATTCGTGAAATTTAAGACAAGAATCTTAAACTTTATGAGTGACATTGATAATCATGTTACGGTATCAAGTGTTGCCGTTTTTTGTCGCTATTTAGGTATTCCTGAAAAATGGGAAGGAGAAGTTTATGGTAATCGAGAATGGAGCTATAACCTTAGGGATAGGTTAATAGAGGAAAATAATGAAGTTGAGTTTTATAAATTGATGGAAATTATTTTTTCGCTCGATATCAAAACCAGTTCTGGTTATGGTGATCAGATTACTTATAGTAAAGAAACCTTATATAGAAAACTTTTACAGTCCCTTGAATTTTCAAATGTGAATCTTGCGGTAAAAAAACTTGAAAATGAAGAAATTATCTTCTATCCAAAAGGCGAAGAAATTCTTGATGAAATGCTTGTAAATAAGGTGATGGATTTTTTAGATGAGCAAAGTAATAAGCATTTTACTGATGCGCTCAAGTTTTATCAGGCCCAAAAATATATAAAATCTGCCGAGAGTCTTAGGAGAACTTTGGAAGAATTTCTCAGATTAAAATTGCAAAACAAAAAGGGATTAGCGGAAAACAAAAATGAGTTGAGCAAAGCGCTTAAGTCCCGTTCTACAGACGTTCAGATTAGAAACGTGATTGTTCAAATTTTTGGCTATCTCGATCAATATTTTAATGAAAACAGCAAGCATAATGATGGAGAGCTGAATGACGCAGAAAATGAGTTTTTAATTTACCAAGTAGGAATTTTGCTTAGATACATAAATCAAGTTATATAACCTTTAACCCATTTTCCCCATGCAACTCGATCTTACTAAAAAACAGCTCAAAACTCTCATCGAACTCGTCTATCTCGGTGATTGGATGGTGAATGCTATTCATACCGGATCAAAAGATGACCCAAGAAGTAAAGAGCATGATGAACTGGCTCAACATATTTACTCCAAGGCTTATGAAGAAGGATACAAAAAAGAATTTGAATATAATGAAAAATTCAAACAATGGTTTCCAACGCGATATTTTGAAGAAAACAAAGATTTAGAATGTTTTATCAACGATTATGACAACGACTGCTTTTTTAGTGAACTACCCGAACGTCTAGCATGGCGTGATTTTCGCAAACTTTATAGCGAAAAGGAAATCAACAAAATGTCTCTTGAAGAAAAATTCATGAAAAGACTTCCTATTATCGAAAAATATGAAATTGAATTTGAGGAAAATTGGCTGAATCGACTCGTAATAGATGAGAAGGAAAGCAGAGAAAAAATCGGGCGCAACGAACCATGCAATTGCGGCAGCGGCAAAAAGTATAAAAAATGCTGCGGTAAATAACCCAATAACCCATGCGCTTCAACGAGCAATACACCGTCGAAAATCACATCATCTCATTCTTTAGGCATGATCTTGGCTATGAATACATTAAGCCGGAAGATTTTAAGAAACTGCGGGAATTTGAGACGGAATATTTGATTATTCCATACCTCAAAGCGGCCATTACGCGCATCAATCAGCTTGAAGACGATACGGAAGTGGAAAATGTTATCCGTGAAATCAAAAAGATCGAGACCAACGAGGGATTTTTGGAAGTGATGCGAAACGACATAAATTTACAGGATCCAAAAACAAGAACAATGCGGGATTATAAAATTGTCGATTTCGATAATCCGGGAAATAACCAATTTATTATCACCAATCAGTTTGTTTTTGAGGGCAATGAAGAAAATATCCGGCCTGATATGATTGTATTTTTGAATGGTTTGCCGATTGCCGATATTGAGGCTAAAAGTCCAACTGCTTCTTTTTCAATCAATTATGAAAAAGGGATTGATCAAATAAAACGCTACGAAAGAAACGCTCGCAAACTTTACCTTCCAAACTGTTTTAATATGGCCACGGATGGTTTAAAAACTGTTTATGGAGCTACGGGGTCGCCAAAACAGTATTTCTTTCAATGGCGCGACGATGATCTTGAAGAACTTGCCGGCGGTAATCTTGAAATGACGTTAGTCTCTCTATTCAAGCAAGATAATCTTTTGGACATTATCAAAAACTTTCTTGTTTTTGAGAAAGAAAAAGGGCGAACAACCAAGAAAATCTGCCGCTATCAGCAATTTAGAGCAACAAATTTAATTGTGCAGCGTGTTATTGAGAACAAGAAGAAAAAAGGCCTTATTTGGCATACGCAAGGCAGCGGAAAAAGTATCACCATGTTTTATACCGCCTGGAAATTGCGCTTTGAGCCGCATTTGAAAAATCCAAAGGTTTTTATTCTTGTTGATCGTATCGATCTGGATGATCAAATTTTTGAAACCTTTATCAATTGCGGCGGTAAAAATGTGGTTCGCGCCACTTCCCGCCGTGATTTGGAGCAAAAAATTAAATCACCGGAACGCGGCATTTTCATCTCTACAATCCAAAAGTTCAGTGAGCTTGGCAAAGAAGTCGAAAATCTTGATGAAAACGTCATAATCCTTTCCGATGAGGCTCATAGGGATAATGAGGGTATTTCGGCGATAAAATTGCGCAGCACAATGAAAAATGCTTTCTTTTTTGGATTCACAGGCACGCCGATTGATAAAAAAACATTAAATACACATCGTAATTTTGGAGAGGAAGGGGAAAGGTATCTCGACTATTACTCAATCCAACAAGCTATTGATGATGGCGCTACATTGCCCGTAACCTATGAGGCAAGGCTTTCCAAATTCTTTATTGACGAAGAACAAGTAGATGAACAGTTTGACGAATTTACAGGCGGCCTTTCCGATGAAGAAAAGCAGGAATTGATCAAAAAATACGGTAAAAAATCGGCTTTAGTTAAGCTGGAAAAGCGAATGAGGGCAGTTGCTTTGGATATTGTTGAACATTTCAAGCTTTACATCGAGCCCAACGGATTTAAAGCGCAGATAGTCTGTTATGACCGTGAGGCATGCGCAGTATACAAAAAACTGCTTGATGAACTAATCCATAAAGAATGGTCAAAAGTGGTGTATTCCCCGGGGGATCCAAACAGCGATGATGAACAATTAAAAAAATATAACACGAGCAAGCGTGATCGTGAAAGAATTATTGAGGCCTTTAAGAACACGGACGACCCGCTCCGCTTCTTGATTGTTTGCGATATGCTTTTAACCGGCTTTGACGCGCCAAATGAACAGGTGATGTATTTGGACAAACCTTTGCGAGACCACAATCTTCTGCAGGCAATCGCAAGGACAAATCGCGTTTATAACAAAGAAAAGGGTTGCGGGAAGATAATTGATTACTACGGTATTACGAGAAATTTGCACGAGGCTCTTGATTTTGACGAAAGCGTGATCGATAGCGCAATGATTGATATTGAAGAATACAAGAATATGTTTAAAACAACATTTAATGATGTTCTGGCTTTATTTGAAGGTGTAAATACGGAAGATCCTTCAATGAAAAATCTTCGCCATTGTTTAAAATTGCTTGGAGGAGACGAAATGAAACAACAACTCTTTTATGATAAATACAGTGATCTAAAAATTCTTTTTGAGATTTTGTCGCCCGATCCATTTCTGGCCGACTACCTTCGAAAATTTGAATGGATAGTAAGTCTTTATATCGCTTTTGTTAAAGAATATCGAAATGAAACAAGCAATCATAATTTGAGCGAATATGGCGGCAAAATGAAGGAACTGATTCAATCAAGTGTCGACTACGAGGGTATTACAAAGAACTTTAGGGAATTAAGGATTAACGATATTTATACGCTGGAAAGGCTTGAAAAAATGGACGAAGAAGAAAAAGCGGTAAATCTTGAGAAAATGTTAAAACGGGAAATCTCAATCAATATTGAAACAAATCCTGTTTTTAAAAAGTTTAGCGAAAGATTGATGGCTATCAGAACTAACTTTGAACAAAACCAGATTGATCTTGCGGAAAGAATAAAGGCATATTTTGAGCTTATGGAAGATATTAAGCAGGTTGGCGATAAAGCTAAAGGTATGGGGCTGAATCTTAAAGAATATGCGATTTTCACAATCACCGAGGGATTTTCAGAGAATACGTCTAAAAAAGATCTTATTGAATTTTCAAAAGTGGTAACTGCTCGTCTTGATGAAATTTTGGATAAAGAATGGCAAGAATCATCTAAGAGAGAAGCTTTTTTGAAAGATGTAAAAAAAGAAGTTCAAATTTTGATTCTTAAAGAATTTAAAGAAAGAATTAAGATAAAAGATTTTCAAAAATATTTGAACGAACTGACCGACTTAATAATCAAGAAATTTTAAATGAATAAAGAAATCACACTCTATGACCGCAAAATTTCTTATTCGATAAGGAAAAGTACTCGCGCAAAACGCTTACGGATAGCGGTTTATTGTAATTGCGATGTCGTTGTTACACTGCCTCACCACAAAACTGTTTCGGATGTAGAGGTTTATTTAAAGCAAAAATCAAAGTGGATATCTGAAAAATTGGATTATTTTAGAGAAGCCAAAAGGTTCAAAGTCAAAAACAAATCTGTTAGCTATGCTTACAACAAAGAAAAAGCATACAAATTAGCGATAAGGATTATCAAGAAATTCAACAACATATATGGCTTCAAATATAATAAAATTACGATCAAAAATCATAAAACAAAATGGGGCAGTTGTTCAAAAAAGGGCAATTTGAATTTCAACTATAGAATAGTTTTTTTGCCACAACGCTTAGCTGAATACATTGTCGCGCATGAGCTTTGTCATTTAGGAGAATTGGGCCATTCAAGAAAATATTGGAATTTGGTCGAAAGGGCTTTACCGAATTACAAAGATTTGATTCGTGAGCTGAAAAAGAACTAGGGCGTGTTAACACAAACATAGTGAATCAAAAATAGCCACTTTTAAGCCCGCCCGTCACATAGGTAGGCGGCTCAAATGGCTTACGCAAGCCAAAATTGGCTGGGGAGGAGGGATTCGAACCCCCGATGTCGCCTCCAGAGGGCGATGCCTTGCCGCTTGGCGACTCCCCAACACAAAAACCAAAAATAAATATATCAAATTATCGCCTATAACTCCAATGAACTTAGCTGAAACGTTCATCCAAATACGATTCTTTTGCCCTATTTAATATCGGCAACAACGAAGGATTATTATAAGTAAAATCGAAATTTTGCAAAATTGGATCGCTGCATAAAAATTCAAGGCGAACTTCTTCTTTTTCTTTCATTACTGCGTAAAAAACATCAACGCGCACACCATCGACAATATAATGTATCTCCAGGACATCGCGAAGCCGCATTCGCTCTCGCAATATAGGAAATCTTTCGGCAAGATCGCGAAGCATTTTGATAGTTCTGTTTATTCTCCGCATTCCAACGAATTTAATTGATTCAAAAAAACATTCATCGCCGCCGCTGAATAATTTCTCGTTCAACAATGTCTTGTAAATTCCCTTCGCGCGCTTACGGACAGATTTAACAATAGAATCGGTAAGTCCGAAATTATCATTGGAATTTATTAATTTTCCTGACAAAAATCCAAAGTAATGAGGATCTACTGATGTATTTAAAACAGCATAAAAAATCTTAGCCCAGACATCATTGATTATAGCTTTAACTCTGATAAATTCCGTAAAGGTTTCATTTTCGTGAATTATTTTATCGATCCTGGTTTTAAATAAACAGTATAACTTTTTATACTCTTGGGATTCCGAAGGTATGCGCACGACAAAAGCCGCGTCAACAAACAAAGATTCTTCTTTTTTGTCCAAATCATCTGCCATATTTAAAATTAAGGCTTAATCTTAACAAAAATCCCAATCGGTCTCAAGCCTTATTAGATAGGATTATTCTTTCGACTTCCGCGGTAATTTCCGGAATCTTTCCGTGCGGACTTGGGACTCTATAATCACAGAGGTGCGATTCGGAAATTTCTTTTTTGGCGCTTTGCATCCTGCGCGAAATTTCCTCCTCTGTCATTGGTCCGCGCTTCAGTATCCGCGCTTTAAGTTCATCAAGATTTTCAACTATTAAAAATATTGAAGTCAAATTTTCGGCTGGAATAAGACTTTTTATTGATTTAAAGCCTTGAATATCAACTTCGCGCACAACTGTTTTTCCTTGCTCAAGCGCCGAAAAAATCGGTTTGCGAAGCGTGCCGTAAAAATTCTTTTTATGGACTTCCGCCCATTCGAGAAATTCGCCGCTTTCAATTCCAGCCTTAAAATCCCCTTCTGACATAAAATGATAAACCGCGCCGTCTTTTTCGCTCGGCCGAGGCGGCCGCGTTGTGCATGAAGGCGGAAAAAACCAATCGCTGTGCCGCTTCTTCAATTCTTCAATCACCGTTCCTTTTCCTGAACCGGACGGACCAACAATCAAAACTAATTTTCCTTTTAAATTTTGCGCGTTCATCAAAAACATTATAGCAGGCGTTCGCGGCTTGTGAAGCTTCACGGCCTTATGGCTGAAAAGAAACTGAAAAGAAACTGCCCCCGTCCCCATCCCCGCGGCTTTACCCCCGCTCCTCTGTCTTCCCCCGTCCCCGCGGCTTGTAAAACAAATAAAAATCTGTTATAATATTATGATTTAATCGCAGAGGATCCCTCACTTTTTGCGGCTAAATCACCCTCAAAACAAAAACAAAAATAAATGGGGGAACGAAGCCGCTCGAAAAATATTCTCTGAAACTCCAATCATTTGTTTCAGGAAATCAAGTAGAGCGGCTTTTGATAAAGTCACTCCAAACCACCAAGCTTCCAACTCACACCAAATAAAAATCCAACTTTTATAAAATTTGAAAATGGGTCATTGTTTGGAGTGACTTGGTGTGACTTGAAGCTTGGAGTGACTTTAAAACGGCAGATCTTCGATATTTACTTCATCAGCGCTAGCAGTCGCTACTTCTTCCTGCGGAAGTTCCGGTTCTGACTTTGAAACTGCTTTGTGCGTCCGTTTTGAAACATCGATTGATTTTTGCGGAGCCGCTGGTTCGGTTTCTGATGCTGCTGGCGCGGTTTCTCCGCCAAAATCGCTGCTCGTGCTTTTTTTATCCAGCATAATCATATTATTCGCAACAATCTCAACTCTCTGGCGCTTCACTCCATCCTGTCCTTCCCATTCGCGCGTCTGAAGCCGTCCTTCAACATAAATTTTGCTTCCTTTCCTTAAATAATTCGCGCAAATCTCCGCTAATTTCCTCCACGCGACAATATTGTGAAATTCTGCTTTTGTCTGGCGGTTTCCCTGGGAATCAGTCCATGTGAAATTCGTCGCGAGGCCGAATGAAGCGACCTGCGTTCCGTTGGGGATTTCGCGAATTTCTGGATCGCGCGTTAGATTTCCGATTAATTGAACTTTGTTTAGAGACATTGCCATAGATGTTTTGGTTAAAAGCTGGCGGAAATATAGCACGCTGCGGTCTAATGTACAACAAAAAAATCTTGCGTAAAAACCGCTAATGCGGCCGATTAATATTGAATCGCGAATCCGCCGGACTTGTCCGGAATCAAAATTTTTCCTTTATATCGCAAACGCACATATTTTTCTCCAACATGCCCGCGCAAAACGTAATTTCCTATTTCATCAATATCTATTGCGCAAACTCCGGGATTTATGTCCGGTATAAATTGTATTCCCGGCGCTGAAATTCCGCTCTGCACATTGCGGCCGATGGCATATCCCATTAAACCGTATGCTATTATACTAATGATAAAAATTGCGATTAATACGGCGGTTTTGTGATTTGAATAAAATTTTTCGAACATGGCTCAATTTGATAAAAAATATGTGTTTATTCTCGGACGTCTGGCAGCGCTTTCGCTGGCAGAAATCCGCAGTCTGCTTTTAGCTGATGAAAAAATAATTGCTTCTGGCGATATCGCACTTGTATCGCTCAGCCAACCGCTTGCTGATCCGCAAAAAACTCTTGATTCGCTTGGCGGAACAATCAAAATCGGACAAATTTTCGCGTCTATCTCTCTACCGACAAAAAATCTTACAGATGAGGCTTCGCAAAAAATTGCCAACCGAATTTTAGAAAAATTTTCTTCGCATTCTTCAAAAATTAATTATGGAATAAGCGCATACAATCTACCAATGCGACATGAAAATTTCCTAAAAAATTTATTAAAAAATGTTAAACACCGCCTCGCAGAGGCGAAAAAATCTTCAAGATTTGTAAATAAAAATTTCGAAAACGTCCGCAGTGTTGTCGATTCTGATATTGATTTTTTGGTGATGGGGACGGGGGCAGAAATTTATCTCGCGGAAACCGTTGCTGTGCAAAATTTCAAATCTTATGAACTCCGCGATTACGCTAAACCCTGCCGCGATATGGAATCTGGTATGCTTCCGCCGAAAATAGCTCAAATAATGATAAATCTCAGCGGTCTGCGCAAATTCAGCAAGGAGTCCACCGCGCCAGCCGCCAATTCCGCGCCATTCACTATTTATGATCCATTCTGCGGAAGCGGCACAATTTTAACTGAAGCGCTCTTGATGGGACTCAACGCAATCGGCTCTGATATCAGCGCAAAAGCAATTTCTGATTCAGAAAAAAATATCAAATGGATAATGGAAAAATATCGCCTCACAGGCACTCTCGCGGATGTTTTTCAAAAAAACATCAATAGTCTCACGCAAAAAGATTTGCATGAAAAAATCGATGCGATTGTTGCAGAATGTTATCTCGGCCCGCGCATCACGCGTCCGCTTCATACGGACGCTCTACGCCGCACAAACACCGAGCTCTCAACTCTTTATGAAGTCGCGCTAAAAAAATTCAAAGAACTTAAGCTCGCCTGCCCCGTTGTTCTCGCGATTGCTGCATTCAAAAACCGCGACAAATATTATTTCATTGAAAATTTCCCGGCAACCGCCAAAAAACTCGGCTTCAAAATCGCAGCGCTTTCAAATTTGCCCCGCGGCTCCCTCATTTACAACAGGCCAGACCAATTCGTCGCGAGAGAAATATTTTTGCTAAATTGAAAAATCTCGCAAAAAATCAGCGGCCACGATATAATGTTTTTGTCCCTTGACACTCCCAGGTAGCTCAGTGGTAGAGCAACCGGCTGTAAAAATGCAGCGCCTTGTTGAAAAACAAGGTGTAAAACTGGGTTAATTGCTGGAAACCTAAATCTATGAATTAGCAAATTCCTTCCCGGGAAGGCTATTGACAAATAATATAGATATGGCAATCAGCAGCCAAGCCCCGCCTCGGCGGGGAAGGTTCAGAGACTAGGTGATTACACCATTAAACGCCCAGCTCCTAATTTCGCTCGGGACGAACACGGAGATGATATAGTCCATCCTTCAAGGAAACTTGGAGACAAGTGTAACCGGTGGGTCGTGGGTTCGACCCCCACCCTGGGAGCCAAATTGAAAAAATGTTCATTTAGGATGACGTGCTAAACTCTTTTGGCATACCACCGCACTGCCCCGATCTTTTATATCTGCCTGTACCCTTTTTCGTTTTTATAAATATTCCGTTTTGGCATATTACATTATGGAATATAACATAAGGATGCTGATGTTTAAATGTCCGCCCAGCAGGGCGGCAGAAATCCACGGCTTTAGCCGTGGATGAATGAATGCGGAGGCGGTATGATAGTAATTGATGCAACTAACCCATTCAGGCCACGGAGTATACTTTGCCGAGTTTCACGTTTGTTGGTGCACAAAATACCGCCGACGCATTCTGAATCCTGGCGTGGCGGCATACTTAAGAAAAATCCTGGCGCACATAGTTCGCGGCATGACCGGCGTTAAGATTTTGGAAATAGGCATTGATCCCGAGATGCGCGACCATATTCACTTGGTTATACATATCCCGCCAAGATATGTGGTATCAGATGTAATAGCGACATTGAAAGCAAAAAGCGCCAGTCTGTTGAGAAAAAGCTTCCCCTGGCTTGAAAAGGTGTACTGGCTTGAGAATGTGGTCTGGTCGCCAGGATTTTTTTTATCAACCGTGGGTATAAACACCGAGATAATAAAAAATTATGTAAGATGGCAGGGCCGCCAGGATTCAGATCAAGCGCAGCTGAATCTATTAGATTCAGCAAGCTTGTAATAAGAAAAGAGCCACGGCTTTAGCCGTGGGTTTCTACAAAATTCTATTTTTTTATTTTGGCTGCTAAGATTTTCCGCTTCTTCAACAATAAAAAGCACGAAACTTTTTGCATTCGCATTTGAATCAGTATTCATATTTAAATTTGTTAAATAGGTCTTAATTAAAACATATAATTAATTAACGCGCAAGGGTATTTTGGCAGATTCCACTGCTGTCCGCTAAATTTTAGAGGAGAGTAAGCTGGAAGCGCGGGGAAGCCCTGGCAATAGTTTGGGGAGCATCTTGAGGATCAAGGCGGAG
>JACRIA010000002.1 GCA_016215735.1 Candidatus Peregrinibacteria bacterium | reverse complement strand
GAATTGTTTGCGAACAATGACACGAGCGATTCTGGATTTGATTTGATTGCTGATTTGAATGACATTGAAATGATTTTGTTTAAAGAACTGACGCCCGGAGATATAAATTTAATTTATTCTGCTGGACATCCTAACGAAGCAATTCTTCCGCCGCAAAAAACTGAAAAAGAAGCGCAGCCGACTTATCCGTATCCTCAAACAGGCTCTGTAGGCGGCTTTCTTAAAAGTGGCGGCTCTACAACTGGCGCTAAAACTGGAATTTCTGGAATTTCTGGTGCGATTGGCTCAAATAAAACGCTCGGCAATCTTGGCAATTTAGTTAATCCTGCTGATTACGAACCGAAACAGGAAGATTGTCCTGAAGATAAAAATCTTGATAACGCGATTGATGATTATGATACGAAAAATCCAGCGGAAGAGCCAACGCTGTCTGGCGGCGGCATTGGCGCCGGGGCAGGCGGCAAGACTGGAACTGGCGCTGGAGCCGGCGTTGAAACCAGCGCTGAACCTGATATTTTCGCGATAAATCCGAGCGCGATAGCACTCGATAAAAAAGAGTTGAAACCAGCAGAGGCCGGGAAATGGAAAGACGGACAGCTTTGCGCCGGCAACAAACGTTTCTGTATAGAAATTACAACGCACGCTTCGAAATACAATTTGTATTATCCGACTGATCCGTGTATAGCGTGCCATGTTGAAAAAATAAACGATTCTCTCAGCAAACTTGTTTCGCATAATCTTGCTCCGCGCAAATTAACCGGAAATCTTATGGAAATGGCGAAATGCAAAAGCGGCTACAACTTCAGCGATTTCGTGAATATCAATATTATTACGGTGCCGATGCCGATTATTGTTCCACAAAAAATGGAAGCAATTTTCGGAAGAAATGTTATTGATGAATTCAAAAAATTCCTAAATAAATACACGTATTTTCCTACCACCAAGGCTACGGAAATCGCTGATTCACACGCTTCGAGCGAAACAACGCAGGATGATATGCTGCGGGAAATCCAGAATATGATTTACAAAGCAAAAATTGAAGCTGAAAAACAAGCCAAAAACAAAGAAACTCTTGATACAAGTTCTGTTCAGGAAGAATTTTATAAGTCGCTGTTGTATCAGCTTGAGGAAATGAAAACATTGTTCGACAGCTTTAGACAATTATTTGAAAACATCAGCGCGAAATGCGATGTAATAAAAAACAAAGAATATGTGGATTAAAATAAAAAAATTAGTTTCTGTTGCGGCGGCAGTAGCGGCGCTCATTATAACAGCGGCCGGCGCTGCGAGCATACAAACCGCGAATGCGATCGGCGAAAAAGACGCGTGCCCGCTAGTGAATTATTTTGATGATTTTGATGTTTTTATGAGCAATTTGATAAGTTACGACAGCGCGACTGAATTTTTCAAAGACATTTTCAGCAGAAACCAATGCTGGCGCGACGACATTTTCAGCATTGAAACGCAATTGCAGAAACAGACCGCGGCAATCCGAAAAGCTTATGAAAACTGTGAAACTTTAAAATTGCCTGATTTAAAAAATCGCGCGTACGAACTTCAAATGGAACTGATGTATCTGCGGCTTTACGCGATAAATAACCCGAATAAAGCAGCTGGCCAGAAGAGCGTTATTCCGCGCAAGTCAGCTGAAACTGATTTAAAAAATCTTTTTGTGAAAAATGCGGATCAGGAAGCGGTTTTCAAATCATATTATGATGATTTAAAGAAAAAATACGCGGCAAGAATCGCTGAATACAACAATTGCGTTGACCCAACGTGGAAAGAGCTTAATGAAAAATGGGATGAATTTGTCGAAACAGGCGCAGGCATGTCTCCTGCTTGGGAAAAAATGAAAAAGAAAACCGCGGAAAAGGCGAAAAATATCGGCCTTCCGAAACGCAACTGGTCTTCGCTAAGCGATTGGGCAGAAGTGCGGCTTAACGGAGTTGCGCCAATGCAAACTTTAAGCGATGTTTACGCGGAATTTCAAAAAAATATTCCGAAAGGCGGGGGCAACACATACAGCGATTTATTGGACGCTATCAAATCCTCGAAAGACACATACGCTGCTGAAGTTGAAAAAGTTGATCTTAAAACTCGCTACGAAATTCTTTATAAAAATGAATCTGATGAAACGAGCCGTATTTTCGCTGAAAAAATTAATGAACTTAATCAAATTTTGAGAGATACATTCCCGACACAGAAAGCTTTGTTCAAATGCGCTGCGACGATTCAAGAAAAACAGTGCAAAAATAAGAAACTCTGATAAGAGAGGGCATGGTTCGCCTCGCGCGAGCTATCCCCTTTCTGATCTGATCTTTCTTTATATTGCAGCCCCGCCTGAATAACCCCCGGCGGGGTGGCGCGCTGTACGAAAAAACCCCATGAGGGGATGGGGTTTTTTGATGTCTTTCTTTTGTGGGAGTATTTAGAGAGTAACTTTCGGCTTTTCTAGGGCTAAATTAAGGATTATTTGTGTGCGTAGCGCAGTACTGTTTCGACAATTGTGCCTGATATAGTTTTCAGGCTGTTTTTTATCATTTCTCTATAACCGTGTACTGCCGGCGGTTTTTCTTCATGCAAGACAACTGGAGCCACTTCCCATTTGCAATATGGACAAAGGTTTATTCGCGAGGATACTGATTTTCCGCAATTTAAGCAGTTAACTATCATTGTGAGGGGAGCGGTTTGTTATTTTATTATAAAATGATCTTTTGTTGATGTTGGCTTGTGAGGCGCGGTTTGCGGTGCCGGCTTTGTTTTCGTTTCTTCTGTGGTGTGTGAGGTGGGACGAACTTCTTTCGCGCTTGCTTCCAAGAATTTGTTCAGGTCGCTTTCGCGGATTCTGTACATTTTCCCGATTTTAATTGCAGGAATTTTTTTCGCCTTGATCAGCTTTAGAACAGTGAAAGGATGTACCTGCAATGATTTTGCTACTTGTTCGGTTGTCAAAAAATTTTCTACCATAATTTAATTATACTAAAGAACATTAAGCTTTAGCAAATTAAATTAAATTTCATTTAATTCCATTAAATTTTAGACAACTTTATTTAAAAGAACTTTATTGTGCGCACCTAATATATATAATTTTGTACAATTTTTCAATAGTTTTGTAAAGCGAAAATATTAAATTATATTAAATTTCATTTAATTCTATTGAATTCTGTTAAATGGGGACGGGGGTATAAGTCTGCGGAAGCTAAATTATTTAAGAAATTGCGCTAACCATTTGCCTGTGAGGGATTTTTTATTTTTTGTTATTTCTTCAGGCGTACCTTGGCTGATTATGTAACCGCCCTCATCTCCGCCTCGCGGACCAAGATCAACTACATAATCCACTGATTTCACTACATCAAGATTGTGCTCGATTGTGATTACTGTATTGCCTTTATCTACCAAACGATGCAGGACTTGGAGCAGGCGCGAAACATCTTCAAAATGCAAACCTGTTGTGGGCTCATCGAGAACATAAAGCGTTTTGCCTGTTGAACGTTTGGACAATTCTGTTGAAAGTTTAATTCTCTGCGCTTCACCTCCTGAAAGTGTTGTTGCGGGCTGGCCAAGATGAATATAACCAAGCCCCACGTCCTGCAATGTTTCGAGTTTTGTTTTGATTGATGGAATCGCGCTGAAAAATTCCATTGCCTCGTCAACAGTCATATTTAAAACTTGCGCGATATTTTTTCCTCTATACAAAATTTCAAGCGCTTCAGCATTGTAGCGCTGGCCTTTGCATTCTTCGCATGTTACATAAACATCCGGCAGAAAGTGCATTTCGATTTTTTTCGTACCGTCGCCAGCGCAAGCTTCACAGCGGCCGCCGCGAACATTGAAACTAAATCTACCTGTTTTGTATCCGCGGAGTTTTGCTTCAGGAGTTAACGCAAATAATTCGCGAATATCCGTGAAAACGCCTGTGTAAGTTGCAGGATTTGAGCGCGGAGTTCTACCAATCGGCGACTGATCAATATTAATAATTTTATCAATATGTTCAAGGCCTTCGATTTTTTCGTGTGTACCTGGATTTGTCGGAGTGCCATAAAGGTCTTGTGTAAGCTGTTTAACAAGTATGTCATTTATAAGTGTTGATTTTCCGGAACCGCTCACGCCTGTTATTCCAATGAATGTTCCGAGCGGAAATTCAACAGTAAGATTTTTGAGATTATGCTGTGTCGCACCGATAAGTTTGATTGATTTGTCTGTGCCTTTTCTACGTTTTTTTGGAACTGGAATCATTTTTTTGTGCGATAAATACTGGCCTGTAACAGAAACTGGATTTTTCATTATTTGCTCGGGTGTGCCTTGCGCGATAACGTTTCCGCCGTGTTTTCCTGCGCCCGGACCAATATCAAGAATATAATCCGCGGCTTTCATCATATCTATATCGTGCTCAACAACAATTACGGTATTGTCGAGATCGCGCAAAGTTATCAGAGTTTGGATAAGTTTTTCATTATCGTCTTGGTGTAGGCCGATTGTCGGCTCATCAAGTACATACAAAACTCCGCTTAATTGCGAGCCGATTTGCGTCGCGAGCCTTATTCTCTGCGCTTCGCCTCCGGAAAGAGTATTCGCGGTTCTATCAAGCGTAAGATAAGGCAAACCCACATTTATTAAAAATTGCAGGCGGTTGCGGATTTCAGCGAGCGGAAGTCTGCTGATTTCTTTTTCCATTGCTGTAAGTTTGAGCGAATTTGCGAATCCGAGTGTTTTTTCAATAGACATGCGGCTAATATCAGCGATTGATTTTTCATTTGCGGTGTCGCTTCGCGACAACTTGTTTATAGGGCCTGTGTTCGCCTGCGGCGAACGGCCTATTGTAACTGCCAAAACCTCTGGTTTGAGCCGATTGCCTTTGCACATAGGACAAACAAGAATTCGCATAAATCCCTCGATTTTTTTGCGGACATAATCAGATTCTGTTTCCATATAGCGGCGTTCAAGATTTGGTATAACGCCTTCGAAAGTTGTTGTGTAATCGCCAATAAATCCGCTTGGTGCGATTTCCTCCTCTTCTTCTTCAAAATTTGATTGAGAAGCGCCGACTCTAACAGTGTATTTTTTATCCTCTGTGCCGTACATAACAAGGTTTAGAGCTTCTTTTGATAAGCGGCCTACGGTCGTGTTCATTGAAAATTTATTCGCTTTCGCGACTGCTTCGAGAATTTTATTGTACCATGTTAGATGCGAAGTTGTTGAAGACCAAGGTAAAATTGCGCCTTCTGCAAGCGTTAAATTTTTATTCGGCATAATTAAGTCTGGATCGATTTCAAGTTTTGTGCCGAGGCCGTGGCAAGTCGGACACGCGCCGTGCGGACTATTAAAAGAAAACATTCTCGGCGAAACTTCAGCAATAGAAATATTGCAATTTGGGCACGCGTATTTATCTGAATAAATATCTTCTTTTCCTGTGTCGAAATTTTGCACGATAAGGGTTCCTTCGCCATGTTTAATTGCCAATTCAACAGAATCAGCCAAACGCGATCTTTCTGGATTCGGCATATCAATCACCTGGCCTGAAGGCAAAGTTTTTGTGATGCGGCCGAGGTTTTTTATTGCAATACGATCAACAACTATTTCGATTGAATGTTTTTTATTTTCATCAAGCGCCGGTACTTCGAGAATGCTGTAAATTTCGCTATCAACGCGGCAGCGCACAAATCCAAATTTTTTTATTTTTTCAAAAATTTTCTGGTGCGAGCCTTTTTTATCGCGGATTAAAGGACTAAGAATCATTATTTTCGCGCCTTCGGGCATTCCTGCGATTATTTCTACAATTTGACTTACGCTTTGGCGCGTAATGGGTTTCCCACACTGTGGGCAATGCGGATGGCCGATTTTGGCGAATATAAGCCTTAAATAGTCGTATATTTCTGTGATTGTGCCGACTGTTGAACGCGGATTGCGCGACGCTGTTTTTTGGTCTATTGAAATCGCGGGAGATAAGCCTTCTATTGAATCAACATCCGGCTTTTCCATTAATTGCAAAAATTGGCGCGCGTAGGTTGAAAGGCTTTCAACATAGCGGCGCTGGCCTTCTGCGTAAATCGTATCAAATGCGAGCGATGATTTTCCGGAACCGCTCAAGCCTGTTATGACGGTGAGCTTGTTTTTCGGAATTTCTACTGAAAGATTTTTCAGATTGTGGATGCGCGCGCCTTTTACTGTGATTTTATCGATTGGCATAGATGTTTCGCGGCCGGCTGCCGCGTGTTATGCGACCTGCGGTCGCGTGGCCTGCGGCCGTGGTGAAAGTTGAGATAAATTTTAGCATATAAAAGCTGCCAGCGCAAATTTATGTCGCAAATTATCGCTCACTATTGCTACTCATCTATTGGGATCAACGGATTTTTAGTTTGAGAAAAAATTTGAGAGAATAGGAGGAGTATAAAATAACCCCCCTAAAATGAACGAACATGAAGTTTTATGGGCAATACTGCCTGATGGT
>JACRIA010000013.1 GCA_016215735.1 Candidatus Peregrinibacteria bacterium | reverse complement strand
TTAGCCAAAAAAGGCGATATTTATAAAGCAAAATACACAGGCCTTTATTGTTCCGGATGCGAAGCTTATGTTCTTGAAAAAGATTTGGTTGAGAATAAATGTCCAACGCACAAAACCGCGCCAGATTACCTTGAAGAAGAAAATTATTTTTTCAAATTGTCGAAATATTCGACTCAAATCCGCGATCTTATAAAATCAGATAAATTGCGGATTGTACCTGAAGCTCGCAAAAATGAAATGCTGAATATAATCGGCGAAGGTTTAGCTGATGTGAGTTTTTCGCGTCCAAAGAAAAATCTTCCGTGGGGAATCGAAGTGCCTGGTGACGCTGAACATGTAATGTATGTATGGTGCGATGCGTTATCCAATTACATTACCGCGCTTGATTATGAGGGTTTTGCGGATGGCCGCGGGGGCGCGCTGTTTAAAAAATTCTGGCCTGCTAATGTCCATATTATTGGAAAAGATATTTTGAGATTTCATGCTGGGATTTGGATTGGAATGCTTTTGAGCGCGGAAATCGGCGTTCCAAAAAATATTTACGTTCACGGATTTATCACTTCTCAAGGCCAAAAAATGAGCAAGTCGCTTGGAAATGTTGTTGATCCTTTTGAAACAATTGAAAAATACGGAGTTGATGCGGTGCGATATTATTTGAGCCGTGAAATTCCGACAACTGACGATGGTGATTTTAGTAAAGAAAGATTTGAAGCGCTTTATAATACCGAACTTGCAAATAATCTTGGTAATTTGGTAAATAGAGTTTTTGTAGTGGCAGAAAAATATTTTGAATCTCGCGTGCCTGCATCTGACAAAAAATTCGACAAAGACAGCCGCACAAAAGAATGCAAAGATTTTATCAGCCGAACAGCCGCAGAGTGGCAGAAAAATATCGAAGAATTCAATCTTAAAGCCGCGATTGAAGAAGTGCTTGCTTTAAGCGATTTTGGCAATAGATATGTTGAAGAAATGAAGCCGTGGGTTTTGGCAAAAGAGAATCCTGATTTGCTCAAAAATGTTGTCTGCAACATGATTGATATTCTCAAAAATATCGGAATTATGCTAAAGCCTTTTATGCCTCAAACTGCGGAAAAAATCCTTGCTGGGTTAGCGGGAGATACGGTGAAAAAGCCGCCGGTTTTATTTCCGAGGCTGCAATAAAATCCGCGCTCACGATGAAGTCAGCCTGTGTTGGGGTTAAAATCCGACTGCGGCACTTCTTGTCCGCCTGATTGTTCTATCACATTTGTTTGCGGCGTCGGCTGTGCTGTATCATCGACACTAAAGAAAAATCCAAGGAACATTCTGATTATAACAAACGCGATCAATATTATTACTAGGCCAAGAACTGCCCAAATAATTTCTTTTTTAGCTGCTTCGATTTTTGTGTTGTCGCCTGTTGACATTGCGTAAGAAACGCCTGCGTGGACAATAAATAGCACAGCGAGCGGCGCGGCGATATATATCAATCCGTCCGCGACTTTCTGGAGCAGGTAATTGATTGAACTTGTTCCTGCTGGTTTGCTGTCTGTTCCAGTATCCTTTGTTTGTACGAGCTCTTTCATCGGAACAGTTCCAATATCTTTTATGTATTCGCTAGGGATTTTTACCTGCGCGAGCGCTATTGGAGCCAAAAGTCCGAATAAAACCAGAATCATAGGAAGGCAAATTATTATTTTTTTAATTTTGTTCATGATAATTTGAGTTGTGCTATTCCATATGTTATTCCGTACGCCGCGGCGATTATAAGAATGCCGAGCAAAGTGTATAGCAGGATGTTTTTCGCTTTTTTGATTGTTTCTTCATTTCCCTGCGCTGATAAATAAACAACTCCCGCGGAAAAGAATCCGACAACAACTAATACGCTTGCCGCGCCAAGCAGAATTTTTGTGACAGCAGCATAGAATTTTGGGAAATCTTCAGCCTTGCCGCCGACGTCAGTTGTTTTTTGAAGCCCCTGCAAATTCCCAAGAGACTTTCCCTCGCCTATGCTGGTTTCTACTTTGAATAATTCCGCGGGTTTTACCGTCTGTTGTCCCTGCGCGTAAGATATTGCAGGCATCATCCACCCGGTTAAAATTATTCCCACAATCATTAATATCAATATTTTTTTCATGTGAAAGTTACGCTTGTTATGATTTCTACTATCGCATAGCCTAAAATAGCAATCAATAATCCGATTACAGCCCACTGCGCCTGTCTTTTTGCTCCTGAAATCGCCTCTGTATTTCCATAAGCCAGCATAAATCTTATTCCACTGATTACTAAAAATAGAAATGAACATATTCCAGCGAATGCCATTAAAGCTTTTGTGATTTTTGGCAGTACTGTTTCAGCTGCGTAAGCTTTGCCTTTTCCTGATTCCTGAGTTTCTTTGGATGGGCCAGGCAATGTGTCTGGTTTTGGTATAGAAAGGCCTTGCGCAAATGATATTTGAACTTGCATCTGCGTTGCCGGCGCCATTATCCCAGCGTCGAGCGCCATCAGAATCAAACTTAAAGCGACAATGATTTTAATTATTTTTTCCATAGTTATAATGTGAAGAAATCAGGATTAATCATATACAAGATCAGCGCTGACATAAATAATATTACGAGCGCTGTAAGCGACTGGAAAATTCTTTTCTTTGCTGATTCGACTCCCTGCGTGTCTTCGCCTGCGGCTGAAATCTGGATGCCGCTCACAATCATGATTAAAATACAGACTATTCCGGCAAGCGACGCGGCCCAGCGGTAAATGAGACCGACATACATTTCGATTACGCCAGTGCCGGTTTTCGCGAGTAAATAGGTTACTCTTTCACAGCGCAGAGCGCCAGAAGGACATTTTATCCCGTCTATTATTTTTGTGTAAGTTGCAGATTTTGCTTCAGGAGGCGCTTTAGCCGAATCTCCTATCCATTTGCAGTTCCCGTCCATTATCACGCGGGTGCACTGCCTTATTTCGTTTTTATCGCCTTTTACATTTTCTCCGGCAATGGATTCTTCGAGAGGCGTTATTATATACTTTGTTCTTTCGTCGGTGCCTTTGCAATTTTTCCCATCCACATCGCATATCCGCTGTTCAATGCATTCCTTTAACCCCTTGAGCGCGTCTATTTCTGCCGGACACTCCCATTGTTTGCTCGTGTCGTTCATCAATTCTTCAGCTTTTTGCTCATCGGTTTTTGTTGTGTCGGACGCTGGCGGCGGTGTCACCGGTGTCTTACCTCCAGTATCTTGCGCATTCGCAATAAGCGGCAATATCATCATGCTTATTACCAAAATTACGACGATTATTTTAATTATTTTTTTCATGTTAATAGCGATTGCACAAAAGTGACGATTATATATGATCCAAGCGCAAAACCCAGTCCGACAAGCGCGTACAAAAATATTTTTTTGCCTTTTTCAATCTGCGACTGTTCGCCGTGCGATGTCACAAGCCAGAGTCCGCACACCACCAATACAACAAGCGCCGCGGATCCGATTGTATATATCATTATGTTGATAATTTTCATAATTAAGGCGATAACAGGAGATTTGCCTGTGCCTTTTCCTTCCTTGCCCCATAGATATTCCTGTTTTTGGCCTTCTGCCTTCAGGGTATCTTCGAGCTTAAAAGTATAATCCAGCAAAGGCTGGTCGGTTTTTTCTGCGCCTTCGACCTTTGTTTCTCCTGATTTGATAGCGCCTTCTTGCCCTAATACTTCTGCATATGCATTTTGCGCCGGCGCCATAAGTGCCGCCGCTAAAAATATAACGAAGAAATATATAATTATTTTTTTCATATTTACGCTTCAAATTCCGGCGGAATATTGGCGATCGCGTCTTCTTCGCTGATAATGCCCGCCTGCATTAAATCCAGAACAGCCTTTTTCATTGTCTGCATGCCTTCGCTAATGCCTGTTTCGAGCGAAGAAACAATCTGATGAGTCTGGCCTTTTCTTATGAGGTTTTGTATGGCGTTGTTCACGAACATTATTTCCATTGCAGCCACGCGGCCTTTGCGATCTTTTGTTTTGAGAAGACTTTGCCAGACAACCGCGCGCAAAGTTTCCGACAGCACATTTCTAATTTGATTTTGCTGATCAGACGGAAACACATCAATGATTCTATTTACTGATTTTGCGGCGCCGCTTGTGTGCAGAGTCGCGAGCACAAGATGGCCTGTTTCAGCTGCATTTAAAGCCATTTCGATTGTTTCAAGATTGCGCATTTCACCGACCATTATAATATCCACGCTTTCGCGCATCGCAGCCTTGAGCGCTTTCTGAAAAGTTTGAGTATGAGCGCCCACTTCCCTTTGTTCTATCAGTGATTTTTTGTTTTCAAAAACAAATTCAACCGGATCCTCAATCGTGATTATATGCTTTGCGGATTTTTCATTAATCTCATTTATAAGCGCGGCCAATGTTGTTGATTTTCCGCTGCCTGCTGGGCCAGTGATAATAACAATGCCGTTTTTGAAATTTGGAATTTTCTTGAGCTGAGAAGGATGGCCGAGTTCATCAAGCGTGTAAACAGTTGAGGGAATGAGGCGGAAAGCCGCGGCAATGCCTTTTCTCTGCACGAAAACGTTAACTCTAAAGCGCGAAATATCTTCAATATCAATCGAAAAATCCACATCAAGACTTTTTTGGAAAATCTTTTTCTGATCTTCGGTCATGATCTCAAGCAGATATTCCTCAGCTAATTTTTTTGTTATGACAGGATGCTCTTCTATCACGACGAGATCGCCGTTGATTCTAAGTATCGGCTTGCAGTCGCTTGTGATGAATATGTCTGAAGCTTTGTATTGGACAGCAGTCCGAAAAATTTTGTCCAGCTGAGTTGCCATTTGTTTGTTTTTATTTTTTCGCCCTGCGGGCGAGTGTTATATTTTTTCGCCCCGAGCACTCGGGGCGAGTGTTTTATATATTCGCCCTGCGAGCGAGTGTTATCAAATAATTATAGCATAAAAATGCGAGATAGACAAGGGCTAAATGGAGTGGGACTGTTATATCTTGTGCCAGAAAAATCCTGCTTTGCCATTATCAAGCAATCTATTAGTGAATATATACTCACCTATGATTTTTGCAAGAGATTTTTTGCGAAAATGCTGGACTTTTCGGCTGTGGGGAGCGAAAATATTAATATTAGCATTAATCAAAAAATTATGGAAAACGCGGCGCCAGTCAGCACAAAAATCGAAGACAAAAATCAAACAACAGCCACGAATGCGGCTGCGCAAAAATCAGCAGACAAAATCCTTCACGAAAAATTTGCCTTATATGGCAAAAATGCTCGGG
>JACRIA010000083.1 GCA_016215735.1 Candidatus Peregrinibacteria bacterium | reverse complement strand
CGCGCTATTCGTGTGCAAAGTACTAAGTAGAACATGTCCTGTAAGCGCCGCCTGCGCTGCAGTCGAAGCAGTATCAAGATCTCGTATTTCACCAATCATCACAACATCCGGATCTTGCCTTAAAATCGATCGCAAAACATCGCCAAAATCATATCCGCGCTTCGCATTTATCTGGCTTTGCGTTACGCCGTCAAGATGATATTCAATAGGATCTTCAAGCGTGATAATTTTTGCCTCCGGCTTATTATATTTTGTGAGCAAAGAATATAATGTCGTAGTTTTACCGCTTCCAGTAGGGCCGCAGACAAGTATCATTCCGTACGAAAGCGTTGTCAGGCGCTTCATTCTTTCAAGATAATCGCCTTCAAACCCAAGTTCTTCAAAATTCTCAAAATGTTTTCCGCTGTCGAGCAATCTGCAAACAAAACTTTCTCCGAATTCAGTTGGAATTGCACTCACGCGGACATCAACCTTTCGCTCATTAATTACAAAACTATAACGTCCATCCTGCGGTATATTTGTAATATTTAATTTCATTCCGCAGCGATATTTCAATTGATTCGCCATATTCGCGTAAATCGGATTGCTGATTGTAAAAATTACATGCAGAACCCCGTCAATTCTAAATCTTACGCGCGTTTGTTTCTCACCTGGTTCATAGTGAATATCGCTCGCGCGCGTTTTCATTGCGCCAACTTCAATAATATTCAGCGCCTCTTCTGATGTTACTTTCTCAACTTTTTCTTTCAAATCAGCCAAAACCGCCAATTCCTTTTCATACGCTTGTCTTTCTTCCGCGACATGAGTGACAATTTCTTTTTCAATAAACTTTTTATGAAATTCATACAATTTTAACGCTTCTTTAAACTGCTCTTCCGATGTTAGCGAAATGTGTAAAACAAATTCTTTTGTTTTCAAATCTTCAAGCAGTTTTTTTGTTTCAGCTTTTTCAGGATCAGTAACAGCAATTCTCAAATCTTTTCCGATTCGCAAAAACGGAATCACCATCGCGCTTTGCGCTGTTTCAAAATCAATAATTTTTAACAAATCTGGATTTATCGGAGTTTTCCCGATTTCCACATATTCAAGATTGAGTTCTTTCGCGCGGTCTTTTATTGTTTTTTCCTTAAATTCAAGATTAATCGCAGTCAATGCCTCGGGCATACCTTTATCCCCGCCAATTCCAGGTTCAGCTTTAAGAACAGCGCCAGTCGTAGCCGGTTTTTTGACAATCTGCGGAGGCGCGCCCCCTAAAGGGTTCGATTCTCCCTGCGAAGTTGCTCCGCTGGTAATCATTTTGTTTTTGTTAGTATTTTTGGCGCCCACCCTTGGCGGGCCGCGTGTTGTTTATCAAAACATTATAACATAAAATCACGGGTTTTCCAAGCCCAAAAGCCATTCGCTAGAACTGCGTGCGCAAGCTGTTGGAGCTTCACTTTACATTTTTCATCGCATCAACAATCTTTTTCGCGCTTTCCGCGTCAATTCCTTCAACACTCATCAAATCTTTTTCAGCCAAGCCTTTCAATTGTTCAACGAGAGATAAGTTCGCTGCGGCCAATTTTTCGACAATCACGGAATCAAGCCCAAGTTCAGCCACTTTTTCAACAACTTTCTTTTCTTCGCCTTCAATTTTCGGCGCAAGTTCAGAAACATCTTTAATATCAATTTCAAGCCCGACTAATTCGCTCGCGAGCTTCACATTCTGTCCCTGTTTTCCAATCGCAAGAGGTCTCTGATCAGTCGCCACATAAACAGTCGCACGCCTATTTGCGTCATCAATCAAAATCTGCGAAATTTTCGCAGGAGCGAGGCTAGCTTTTATATACGCTTCCAAATCAGCGCCCCATAAAATAATATCCAGCCTTTCGCCATGCAGATCATACATCACGCTTTTTACACGGACGCCTTTTTGTCCAACGCATGATCCAATCGGATCAATTTTCGCATCATTTGAAGAAACCGCGATTTTACATCGAACCCCAGGATCGCGAGCAATGGCTTTTATTTCAACTAAACCGGATTTGATTTCCGGCACTTCCAATTCCATTAATTTCCGCACAAGATTTGGATGCGTTCGCGAAATTAATAATTGCGGTCCTTTCGAAGTTTTTATAACTTTATCCAAATACAATTTTATTCTCTGGCCGTTTGTGTATTTCTCGCCGGGAATTTGCTGATCGTACGGCAGGGGAGTTGTGATTTTTCAGTCCAAACTTAAATAAACATTTGTGCCGTCAACTCTGTGCACAATCGCATTTATCAATTCATTTTCGCGGTCTTTGAAAATTTTGTACATCAGTTCGCGTTCTGCTTCCTGAACCCTTTGCAAAATAACCTGTTTTGCTGACTGCGCCGCTATTCTTCCATATCCAGCAGGCGTCACGTCAATTTTAATTTCATCGTCAATTTTCGGATTTTTCTTGAATTTTTTCGCCTGTTCAGCAGTAATTTCAAGTTCCGGATCCGCGACTTTCGCGACAACTTTTTTAACAACATAAACTGTCGCATTGCCCGTGTTTTCATTGAGATCAACATCAATGTTTTGCTCTTTGTTGCCGTAATCTTTGCGGTACGCGGCGCGCAAAGCAGCCTTAATCATATCTATCACTTCAGCTTTATCGAGATTTTTTTCATCGCACAGCTGGTTAACAGCGGAAACGAATGGTGTTTGCATAGTATTTCTTTTATTATTAATGCGGCCTTAGCTTCGCTGCTGCCAAAGGCAGAGCGGCCGCGTGATATAAAAAACGCAAGATTATACTAAATCTTGCTTACATATTTATTTTACGGCTAAAAACTGACATCGTCAAGATAATTTACTGGCGAAAATACGAGCAGTCTGCTATTTAATTATCCTCAATAAATTTTTAACCGACATTACTATGTCAGAAAAATCATCGCTTTCACAAGATTCAAAAACGCCGCCCGAAGAACATTCTTCCGAAATAGATCCCCGCGAGTTCCTCGAGAGGGATTTTTTCAATGAATTGCCGCGGTTATTGCAGGAACTAGACAGCAATACTCAATTAAAAGATTCCGATGTTGAAATAGTAAAAGTCCTCAAACAAATCGAAATCGAAACCCGTAAACCATCTAACCAAAAAGATGCCGAAAGAATGAACGCGCTGCTCGGACAACTAGTCAATTTAATACTGGATGGCGATAAAGATGCAACCGAAGATGATCTGGTAACTCAAGAAGAGATAAAATCATCGATAACATTATGGTTTCAGGGCTTAAAACAAACCCTTAAAAAACCATCATCGGAAGTCAAGCCCGGTAAAAGTGCCAATGAAGATCTCTATGGCACAGAAAGAATTTCCCTTGACGGCGGCTGATATTAATAGGCTTGACAATTATACTATATCATTTATGATAGATTCCTAAATACTATTAACCAAAATACACATGGCAGGAACAGAAATAAATGACGAAGACTCAAAAAATCCATTGAATGAAGCAGAAAAGCAAAAAACACCAGAAACTATAATATTAGATCCACAGGATGTTCTAAAGCCGCAGGTAATACTCGAAAAATTACCTAAGCCAAAATTGCCAGAATTATCAAAAAACGAATGGACAACAATTTTTTATGAAAATGAAATAAATGAAATAATTACAGGCGGCGTAATATTTATAGCAGCGAAGCTTCCATCGCCTTCAAAAAAGACAAAAACAATAGCTATTGATACGGCGCTAAGGCGAATAAAAGGAGTTATCGAAAATTTACAAATACCAGAAGCAAAAAGACGAGAATATACAGATGGGTTTATAGAATACCAGAGAGCGCTGATAGCTTATTTTGCTTCAAATGCTACAAAAGTTGAATATACGCCGCCAAAAATAGCTCAAATTGAAATGTAATGTTGCTTCACATAGCTTTCAACTCTTTCAAATATGTCAAACATGGGCTTCCGATATCCGGCGGGTCAGCGAAAATCAGTTTTACTTTGATTTGTTTTTCTGCGGAAGAAGTTTTAACAGCATCGTAAGCTGAACCAGTTATTTGAGTCCAAGTACCGTCGAATTTCTCATTACTATCACAGCCAAGCCCAAGCAGCGGATATTTGTCGAAACGGTTTATTGTATTTCCGCTTTTTACAAGATCTATAATCCAATTTTGTAAAAGTGCTTCGCCAGAAACAATTACGAAATACGCGCGAGTAAAAACATTTCCGTCAACTTCATCTTTTTGCGTAAATAAATACCCTGTTGCTTCGGTTTCACCTTCAAGATGATCTTCAACAATTTTTAGAGTTGATGCTGCCGGAATTGCCGCTGGTTCAGTTGCTGGTCCAGCCGCAGGCGTTTGCGCAGGCTTTTCTTCTGGTTTTGCCGCAGGTTCTTTTGCCTTTTCCGTGGTCGGTAGGGTTGTTTGCACAATCGAATCAGTTGCGGGCGTTTGCGCCGCCGAATCAATTGTCGGCTGCACGGCTGGTTCAATTGGTGCCGGTTCTGTTTTTTGTAAACATCCGGCCGCAACCGCGCCAAAAAGTAAAATTCCTACGATTAAAGCAACGATTGTTTTTGTTTTGTTAGTCGTTTGTTGTTTTTCCATTTTTTAAATTGTTAAGAATTTCATATATAGTATGCGGCTTAAAGCCGCGCGAATTCAAGAGCATAGCAATTTTTGAGAATTTTTTCTGTTCAGGCACGCGTTTCATACGCGCTAATTTGGACTCTGTAATCCGCCCCGCGACTTCCATTTCATCAATTTCATTTTCAGAAAAATATTTTTCGATCGCGGCCTGACTAATACCTTTTTTGCGCAGTTCATATTTCAGCGCGCCGATTCCACGCGGCTTCAAAGCCAATCTGTTCCGCACAAAATCCGCCAAATATTCTTCGTCATTCAAATATTTTAATTCGGTTAACCGGTTAATAACGCATTCAATCGCCGTTTGCGCTTCCGGCGACACAATTTTTTTTGCGCTTTGCTCCGCGAAGCGCTGGCTGCCAAATTTTTCCTTGCACCGTCTTTTTAGTTTCTCGCGCATCTCATGGCTGGTCGAGCGCCGCACGCCCAAAACAAAAAACGCATAACTCATCAATTTTTCATAAATCGCCTTGCTGCCGCCATCGCCGCCAGCCACATTGCCGCAGTTGCTGCTTCCGTCCCCATTGGCTACCTCCGTCCCCATATTATTTTTTGCTCATTTCATTGGCAATCATCCAAATGTCTTTTTCGATTTCCTTTGTGATTTTTGGATTTGCGCCCAAATATTCAATCGAATTATCGCGTCCTTGCCCAAGTTTATGTTCTTTGTAGGAATAAATCGCGCCAGCTTTTCTAGCAATTCCATACTTTGCCGCCAAATCCAGAACATCAGCGAGATAATAAATCCCTTTGTTATAAAGAATTTCAAATTCAGCTAATCTAAAAGGAGGAGCAATCTTATTTTTTACGACTTTTACGCGCACACGAATTCCTTTAATTTGTTTTGTATCGCCAGTGCCGTCTTCAATTTTGCCAATATTTCGAATATCCATTCTTACGGAAGAATAAAACTTCAAAGCATTTCCACCAGAAGTTGTTTCAGGATTTCCAAATAAAATACCGAGTTTCATTCTTATTTGATTGATAAAAATCACCGCTGTTTTTGATTTTGAAATAACCGCGGTTAGTTTGCGCATAGCCTGGCTCATTAATCTGGCTTGCAAGCCCATATGAGCATCGCCCATATCGCCTTCGATTTCTGCTTTTGGCACAAGCGCCGCGACCGAATCAATCACAATAATATCAACCGCATTTGATCGTACAAGAGTTTCCACGATTTCCAAGGCCTGTTCTCCGCTGTCCGGCTGTGAAATAAGCAAATCTTTTACATTCACACCGATTTTTTCGGCGTAAATAACATCGAGCGCGTGCTCCGCATCAATAAACGCCGCAGTGCCGCCGTGTTTCTGCGCTTGTGCGATAATATGAAGCGACAAAGTTGTTTTTCCTGAACTTTCCGGGCCATAAATTTCTGTCACTCTTCCGCGCGGAACGCCTCCGCCAAGCGCAATATCAAGAGAAATCGAACCGCTCGAAATAGTTTCAGCAGGAATTCTTTTTGCTTCGCCCATGCGCATAATCGCGCCTTTGCCGAAATTCTTATCGATTTGTCCAAGAGCTAATTCAATTGCTTTTTGTTTTTCGGTTGATACCGCGGCCGAAGGCCGCGCTTCTGCCATTTCTGTTTTTGTTGCCGCGCCGCCGCCGCGAGTTTCCGCCGGCCGCGCCGCGCCCCGCGCATCTGCCGCGCCGCCTGTTTCCGTATCGCGGCCCGCTCGCCGCGCCGAGTCCGCGCCGCGAGCTTCCATATCGCGCGCCACGCCCCGCGCATCCGCCACGCCCGCGCCGCCTGTTTGTTTTGATGATTGTGTTGTCATAGTAGATTTTTTTAGAGGATAAAATTATAACTGTGTTTGTGTTTTCAAGTATAGGTGAGCATGTACTCACCTGTCAACACGCCCGGAGTCCGCCGGAGGCGAACGAAGGGCACTGCCGCCGAAGGCGGCATTAAAAAAGCTTATTTGTAAGCCAAAAATTTAATTATTTTTTGTACCAGTACAAACGCTTGACGCATTAAGTTACCAGTGTATTGCATACTAATTTTCAAAGAACACACAAAACAAAAAATCGCCCATTTTATAAATCATCAGCATTAAATTTTTCTAAACGAAAGATTAAAAATTTATGACAAACTATTTCTTTTCAGTATCGTCGGTGCCGCATTCCCATACCTTTATAAATCCTTTCTTGGGATCTTCTTTTTTAACTAAAACAGCCTTTAATGCTTTTGACGCGCAATCCTTTCTTAAATCATTAACATCATTGTGTTTACAGGGCAAACAACCTCCTTCAGTATATGGCCTCACTATATATGAGCAATCCGGATATGTCGCCCGCAGGCAATCTTCATTTGTAGGTCCACATGCGCTCTCCAGAATAGGCAATAACGCTAATAGTCCAATTTTTGTTGCATTATTCATATAAATTTAAATTTAAAAACCTATTTCTTTTCTGTCGGCACCGCTTTTGGTTTCTCTTCTTCTTTTTCCACATGAAAATAATTCGCAATGCTTTTTTCTGTTCCAAAAGCCACATTTTTAGTCCCGCATTTTTTGCATCGGTACGCGTATTTTCTGCCTGCGCGTTCAACTTTTACAATTTCTTCGCAGTCTTTGCAGTAAAAAACAATTCCGTCCCATTTGTCTTCTTCGCGCAGCATAGAATATAGAATAAAGAATAAAGAATTTACAAATTAGGATAGCGGTCGTCATTTGTATTTTCCGGCGTTCGCATAGCAGTATGCGTTTCAGCCGTTTCGGCGATTTCATCTTTTGGCGTTTCACGCACAACAGAACTATGTTCGCGCACAATTTCATGCTTTCTCGTCTCTTCAATATCAATCAGCGGTTTTGCCTCGCCTTTCAAATTTTCCCATTTAATTCCGCCTTTTTTATACTCAAAAATTCCACCAATCAGCATCAAACCAACTCCAATAAATGCAAAAACCATTCCAAATCTAAATTCTTTCAGCATGATATTTACGCCGAATTTTGCGTGAAAATAAACCGAATTCGCTAGCACCAGCAAAAATAAATTGAATGCCGCGATGATAATATGCGTAACAGGAAGTTCAAGTCCAATCCTCGCGATTCTATTCTGCCATTTTTTTGAAATAACTGATGCGACAGTTAATCCGCCAAGAATAAGCATAATCAGTCCAATCAAATAAAGCGGCCCTGTAATGCCGAGAAACTGGTCGCCTGTTTTGAAAGCGTCCAAATCCTGATACCACGGCAGGAATACGCTCAAAGCTGTAATCAATCCGCCAAGCGAAACCAGTTTTGCATCAAGCGGCATCTCGCTGATAATTTGAGAAAGTTTTTTCGTAGGCATAATTTTATTGATTAATATTTTTTCGCCTGTGTCCCGCCTTGGCGGGACGGCGTGTAGGGTTAAATTTGTTGATAAATCCGCCTAAATAGTACTCCAGATGCGAAAAAAGTCAAAAATTCAATATCAGCTCAAATATGCTAGAATTAGACTATGAAAATCGCGGTAGATTTCAGAGAGGCTTCGCGGCTCAATAAAACAGGCAAAGGCTGGTATGCGTATAATTTGCTGGCTGCAGTTCTCGCACAGGATTCGCAGAACGAATATATTTTTTATATAGATAAACTTTGCGCGCTGCCAGAAGAATTTAAAAAATTTTCCAATATTGCTTGGCGCCGCATTAACCGCAGATCAATTTTTTGGCACTTAGCAGTTTTACGCGATCTAAAAGCCGCGCATGGCAGTGCACCAGCCGACCTCTTTTTCGCGACAACGAGTTTTATAATTCCGGCACTCGCAGCGCGCACCCTCAAAACAATTATCATTGTTCACGATTTAGTCGCATTTTTATTTCCGGATCACAATAAAAAAGCAGTTTTTATTGAAAAAATGACGCTTAAATTTGCGCTTAAGAAAGCCGTAAAAGTCATTACAATTTCAGAAAATACAAAAAAAGATTTACTCAAAAAATTCGCGCCCTCGACTTCAAGCCTCATTGATAAAATTGCCTCCGTCCCCGCTGCCGCATCAGAAAAATTTCACCAAATGTCACTGCCGGAAATCAAAAATTTTCGCATCAGCCACAACCTTCCGGAGCGATTTATTCTTGGAGTTGGCACACTCGAACCCCGCAAAAATTTCACAACTTTAATCGACGCGTTTGCGCAGGTGAATCAGGAATTTCCAAATCTAAAATTAATTATAATCGGCGCAAAAGGCTGGAAATATAAACAAATTTTCGACCGCGTTCATCATCAAGACATAAAAGACAAAGTTATTTTTCGCGGATATGTCGCTGAAAACGACCTCGTTGGATACTACAACGGCGCTGAAATTTTCGTCTTCCCGTCGCTTTATGAAGGCTTTGGAATTCCGCCTCTCGAGGCAATGAAATGCAGCTGTCCTATTATTGCTTCAAACGCCGCTTCAATGCCGGAAGTAATTGGTACAGGCGGTTTACTTGTTGATCCAGCTGACACTCGCGGCTTAGCTGAAGCCATAAAATCGATTTTAGTTGATCGCGACCTGCGCAATAAACTAGTAAACCGCGGTCAGCACCAATCCCAAAAATTTTCATGGCAATCTTCCGCTAGCAAATTAATACAACTCTTCAGGTCTATCGCCCGCTGAAATTATACGAACAAAAAGTTCGCTAAAATACAAAACAAATTTTTATTAGCGCAAAAAATTTTCACGCTTGATTCGAAACGGAAATCTCTATTACAAAACAAATTTGAAATAACACAGTCATTTTATTGTCAAAGAGTTCGTATAAACCGCTTTCGAGACGTCCCGAAAAACATCGATTGTCTGTCGCAAAAATTATTTCCCGCCGGCACAAAAAACATCTGCTATAATTCTCTTGTGCGTTAAGCTTAAATTATGAGAAAAATCAAAAACATCGCCATCATCGGGAAACAGGAATTGATCGGAGAAACCGATTTGATGGCTAGAATCAGGCGTACAATTAAATCCTGCAATTGCAAAATAATTTTCACAGGCGCAGATGCTGACGCGAAATCCTTACAAAAATGCGACATTGTTTTAACAATCGGCGGAGACGGCACAGTTCTCCGCGTTGCTCGTGAAATCGCAGGCTTAAAACACAAACCTTTTATAGTCGGCGTACACGTCGGAATCGTCGGATTTTTAGCAGAACTCACGCCAGCAAATATTGAAAATGAGCTCAAATCTCTTATAAAAGGGGATTACAGGGAAGATAAGCGCAAACTTCTTGAAGTTGAAATTTTCCGCGGAAACGCCAGCGCAGCTGGCAAAAAAATCTTTAAATCCTTCGCACTCAACGACGCAGTTATAAACCAAGGCCCATTCGCGCGCATGTTGAATCTCACAATTCACATCAATGAAAAAATAATGTCAGAATTTCGCGGTGATGGCGTGATTGTCGCAACAACAACAGGTTCAACAGGCCACAGTCTCGCAGCCGGCGGATCAATAATTCATCCGAGCCTCGATACATTTATCATTACTCCGCTTTGTCCCGCATCCCTTTCAATGCGTCCGATTATTATTCCTGATTCACGCACTATCACAATTGAACTCACAGGCAGAAAACCCCTTCAAACAGAAGTCCGCCTCACTGTTGATGGCCAGAATTCAATTCCAATCCGATACGGCGATAAAGTCCTTGTTAAACGCACAAATTCCAGCATCACATTTCTCCGCAGTAAAGACAAAAATTTCTACGCAACTCTCCGCCAAAAACTGCATTGGGGAGAAAGACATTTTTAAAAAATCAATCCAGCATAAACGCCCTTCGGTATCTCTCTTTAGCCTTTTGCAGTTTTAAAATTTGTTTTTGGATCTTTTGTTCATCCATGCCTTCCTGCTTAAGACTTTCTTTAATTCCACTTTCCAGCTTTTCAAAGACATCTTTATCATAAGGAACCAGCATATAAAGATTTGCCAGCACCTCACCATTTTTTATTTTAGATAAATTGGGAATAATTGTATTTTGAATAATTTCTGAAATATCAGAAATATTAAGCTTTATATTCAAAATTGCCGCATTAAAAGTAACTTCCATCAGAGCAAAAAGATTTTTTGCTAATAAAACGTACTGTTTTTCATTTTTTATATCGATATTTTTCAAATCAGCCGATAGATTTTTTAATAATAATAAAGCGATAGATCCTCGTTGTCCTTTTGTAAGCGCGCCTATGCAGGGTTTGGAAAACGCCATATAGAGAGTATTAAAATCCAGTTTGTTAAATTCATTCACAAGAGTCGCCTGAATATATTTTTTATTCTTTTCGATTTCATCCTTGAAAAAATCGCTATAATTTCCTATTGAATTACATATATTCAATAAATTCGCTAAATTATTTTTATTTTCAGTCAAATCCAACTGCAGTTCCTTTTTAAATTCTTTGAACATTAACAATTCATCATCGTCTATTTTTCAGTCATGAATAGCAGTCGATATATATAAACCCATCATTTCCCATCTTTTTTTCATCAAAAAATTACGCAAAATACCATTTGCGTCGCTTGAATCTGGAAACCGCAGCTTACCACCCAAAAGAGGAATTGGAATCGAAGGAGACGGTTCAGATTTTTTGTCCTCAGCCAATACATTTGATAATCCACCGTCTACAATTGCCGTAAAAACCACCAACAAAATATAGAATTTTATTCTCCTGGAAATTCCACTTATTTTTCCGAGAACATTAAAATCAAAATATTCTTGTTCTATGTCGCTTTGTTTTTCCATTTCAAAAAATATCTTATTAATAAACTTAGCACTCCTACTATAAAACAATTTACAAACGACGAACCCGAAGTTACGACCAGTCGTTTATTATCCTTCATTAGCCGTTTATTTTGATTTGTCATTTCGCCGAAGCTTGAGATCAATTTCCCCATCATTTTAATGGCAATTTGTGCTCCATTGCCCAATTCTTCAAACTCATTTGCAATATATTGTATTGTAGGCCCGTTGTTTACCAATATTTCTTCTATATTTTCAATTTTCAAAAAATCATATAATTTTATTTGTGACAATAACAAACGGCCGCCAATCACCTCTTCTTTATCAGATAGATCGATTAGCGGTAATGGATTCATATATATATCCATGAAGATTTTTTTGTCGTTTCCAGTGAGTTTATAATTGTCAGCAGCTTGTTCTATTACTTTTTCCCATTTTGCTGCATCTCTCTCAACATAAGCCTCGAGAATTTTTTTAGCGTCCTCATCTGTTGATGCGCCGCTCCACGCACTGTTCCATAAAATTGCAATTACGCCAGCAGCACGTTCATATGCCATACTTTCGATTGTGTTGGTTATCAAAAAAGACAAAAAATCAACTACTCCATCGTCCAAACTGGCATCAAAAGGATAACGACCGAGTATATGTATATATTCATGCATTATAGTATGCATTAATTCAGCATTAGGCTCAAGATTTTCATCAATATATAAGTTGATTTTTTTCTTTTCCATCATTTTGCCGCTTTCTGTTGTTTTACCTCTTAAAAAGGAGTTTTCTGTTTTTTTACAAAAATTTATATACAGTTCTCGAGGCAGAGCGTATTCAGACCCAAGATATCTCCTGAAAAATTCATCAACTTCGTTACAAATAGAATTAATAAGAATATCATATTCATACAGTT
>JACRIA010000082.1 GCA_016215735.1 Candidatus Peregrinibacteria bacterium | reverse complement strand
TCCTTTTTGAAAGTAAAAAAGTATTCAACAACATTAAGCTGTGGATACAATTTATCTTTTCCAAATTCTATCTCTATAAACCCGTCTGATTTTTTCAGCCCGCTCCTCATAATTGCGCCAAATGACGAGTCTTGAAGCACTTTTGTATTATAAGCGCTTAAAATTTCACCTATATGCAGAATTTTCCCTCTTTCTAAAATCTGCACAGCGAATAAAAGATAGTCATTTTTGCCCATGCTTCTCCTAATCAAATTCAAGGTGCTAACCTGATCAAGATTACCCAGTGTATTGCCCAAAATACTAATCAAATTACTAGCGTTGGTTTGTTTTTTTATTTTTGGCGCCAATTTCTCTAAATGCTCGAAATCGCCAATATAAGCGGTTTTTTCTACTGGTACTTTACGCAATGTTTTAAACCCGGCTTTAATCATGTGCAAACTAATATCAATAGCAAAATACCGCATTGGATGGTTCTTCAAAAATGCTTCCAAAATCATCTTATCTTTTACACCATTGCCAATGCCCAAACCTATCAAATTTTTAACAGCAGGATTAACCAATTTAACTATTTCCGAAAGATTGGTTTTCAGAAGATTAATTTCGAGCGGCCAGTTAATATATTCAGGATCTTTGCAGACATTCAGCCAATTTTGTGTTTCTCTCCTACCCCAATACAGAAATTTCGTGGGAACATTGCGGCGGCGCAAACAAGCCAGGAATTCTTCGCTAATTTTTTTATTCGTATCCAGAATATTGATTTTTGGCTTATGAATTTTTGACATAGTAAATTTATTAAAGATTATTTTTTATGGACACCAATTATATTTTCAACTTGTTCCAGCGCGGTAAATACATCCATTAATTGATTCAATTCTTTAATTTCAATAATCATTTCCATTGCGCCGATTTTTGACTTGTCAGGCGGCGCTTGAACGGAAACTTTAACAATGTTCACATTAAAACGCGATATAGTGGAGGCTATATCCCTAAAAAGCCCGACCCGATCTTTGAAGTTAATTATAATTTTAACCGGATACAAAGCGCGGCTGGACTTTTTATGCGGAGAAAACGTCTTTCCGCTAAGCACTTCTTCCTCGGAAAATATCGCGTTCAGCACTTCTTTCGGCAAAACTTCTCCCCTGCCGACCATTATCAGCAATTTTTTTAAATCTCCAGCCTCAAATTTTTCCAAAGCAAGCCTGATTTTCGCCTCTGGAATTTTTGAAAGATTGATTTTTTGAAAATGCGTAAGCTCTGACTCAAGCAATTTTCTGCCAAATTTATGGCACTTCCCTTCGCTTTCTTCTTTAAAATAAGTTTTAATTTTCTGCTTTGCGTCAGCGGTTTTGACTAAATTAAGCCACTCCAAGCGGGGACAAGGTTTTTTTGCAGTAATAATTTTTACAGTATCGCCTGTCTTTAGGTGTGTTGTTACGGATACTGCAGCGCCGTCAATCTCAGCTTTCAGCGCTCTATGCCCTACATCTGAAAGGACAGCGTAAGCAAAATCAAGAGCTGTTGCTCCTTCCGGCAGATCAATAATGTCCCCCTTTGGCGTAAACGTAAAAATTCGGTTTTGAAAAACATCCATTTTAAGATTATCAAGAAAGTTTTGGTGATGCGGCAATCCATCCCCGATTTCCAGTACTTTCTGCAGCCATTTCGTCTTTTCTCTTATAATGCGCGACGCTTTCTGCGGATTTTTTACGGAGAATTTATGGATATTGGACAGCATGCCGAATTCATCAATCTTATGCATCTGGGGAGTTCTAATTTGAAATTCGGCCGGCACGCCGCTAATTCCAAAAACAGCTGTATGGAGACTGCGGTAATTGTTTGCTTTGGGAATAGCGATATAATCTTTTATTCTGCCGTATCTCGGCTTGAATAAGCCGTGCAAAATTCCCAAAACACTATAGCAGTCCTTTACCTTAGGAACGATAATATAAAAAGAAAGAGTCTTAAGAACTTCATTTTTATTCCCGTTATCAGCGAACTTTTGATAATAAGAAAACAGGCTTTTCTTTCGCGGCTCGATATCAGCATGAAAGTTGTTTTTTTTTAAAGCATTGCTAACAACCCCAATAGTTTTTTTGTTAATCTCTCTCAGCTCTTCGCAGTATCTCTGATATTCATTTTTAATTTTATTGTACTGGGCCGGCTTCAAACATTCAAAACAAAGGTCTTCTAATTCATTTTTTACACTCCACATGCCTAATAAATTTGCAAGCGGTATATATACGTCCTGGGTTTCGGTCGCAAATCTCACCCGCCGCTTTATCGGCAAGTATTTTATGGTCGACATATTATGCAAACGATCTGCAAGTTTAATCAAAATCACCCGCAAATCTTTCTCGCTTAGCCGAAAAAACTTTTTTAATGATTCGATTTTGCGAGCCGCTCTATCGTAAGGATATTGCGCTTTATCAAGCTTGGTGACGCCGTCAACCAATAAAGCCACATTTTGGCCAAATCTCTTTTTTATATCTTTAATGGTATATGCGGTATCTTCCAAAACATCATGCAATAAAGCCGCGATCAGTATATCTTCATCAGCAAAAAAATGGGTTAATATTTCCGTGACAAAAACAGGGTGCGATAAATACGACTGGCCGCCTAGACGTTTTTGGCCTCTGTGGGCTTTTTTCGCAAAATTGTAGGCGCGCATCAATTTCCCTCTGTTCAAAAAAGGCAAATAAGATTTAGCTTTTTTTATTACAGCGGAAAACTTCATATACCCCTCAATATACCTAGGAGAAGTATAACATGATCAAAGCTTTGGCGGCTAGTCTTCTTTAAAAAAGCTTATTTTGAAAGAAACTTCATGATATCGCTGTGCGCAGCAACAAGCCAAACTCCAATTGCCATAATTGCGAGGCCGGCAACAAGCACAAGATCAAGCTTCTCCTTTGCGAAAATACTATTGTAAGTTAAAACAGCAAGCGGCCAAGTCAAAATATAAAGCGAAATAATAACAACCGGACTTTTATACGCGCCAAAGCCGAATGAAAAACCGAGCGTAAACAAAAAATTTATTATTATAAGAATCCAGAAATACTCGAATTGCGCTACAAAAGACCTGAGCAGGCTCGAATCGAATTTCAGGCCAAAATACTCCCCTTTTGAAGACAAACTGCCTGTAAAGGCGCCATACCAGGAAATAATAACCTGCGCCAGAAAAAACAAGACAGGAACTAAAATTTTCGCAAACATATTGAGAGGTTAAATAATATTCAAGCATTATGATACAATAAAAACCTAAAATACTTAAATATGCATGCGGAAGTCATAATCCCGCGGAATATTTCACGCCTTCGTAGCACGCTAATTTACCGCGTGCCAGAGCCGCTCGCGGGTATTTTGCGGCCGGGCCACGAAGTTCGAATCCCGCTGAAAACCAAAAAAATCAGCGGAACTGTTGCGCGAATTCTGACTGACGCGCCAGCGTATCCAACAAAAGACATTCTCGAAATAATCAATCTTCAACCATATCTCGCGCCATGGCAAATGCGGCTTATGCTGTGGATTTCTGACTATTATGCTTGTCCGCTTTATAAAGCGCTCGAGCTTTTTGTGCCGAAAAGAATTTTGCGCAAGCACCGGCCTCCAGCAACCGAAGAAATCTATCCTGACTCCCCTGCTGTTCCTCGTGAATTACATACATTGACGCCTGATCAACAAAAAATTCTTGATGAAATTCTAGCCAGCCAAAAGCGCGTTTCTCTGATTCACGGCATTACAGGCTCTGGCAAGACAGAAATTTATCTTCACGCAGCAAAATATCTTATAGGACGCGGCCGGCAAGTTTTGATGCTTGTGCCGGAAATTTCGCTCACACCGCAGACAGTGAGCTATTTTGAAAGAATTTTTGAAGGAAAAATCGCTGTAATTCACAGCCGGCTTACAGATACGCAAAAAACCATTGCTTGGAAAAATATTTTTGAAAATCAAGCGCAAGTTGTGATTGGATCGCGCTCAGCGCTTTTTGCGCCATTTCAAAATCTTGGATTGATTATTATGGATGAAGAACATGAATTTTCTTATAAACAAGACCAGTCGCCGAGGTATCACGCTCGAGATGTAATTTTAAAAATCGCAGAATTTTTGCCGGAAGTAAAAGTTGTTTTTGGAAGCGCAACTCCAAGTGTTGAGACCTATTACCGCGCGAAAAATGGCGAATTCAATTTACTCTTTCTCACAGAGCGGATTGAACGCCAACCTCTGCCAAAAATCTCTATTATAGATATGCGCGATGAACTGAAAAAGAAAAATTATTCGGTTTTTAGTGAACACCTGGCTGATGAAATCGCACAGACTCTTAATCGTAAAGAACAGGCGATTTTGTTTTTAAATAAACGCGGAACCAACTCTGCTGTAATCTGCCGCGAATGCGGTTATGTGGCAAAATGTAAAAATTGTTCAAGCGCAATGACTTACCATTTTTGGGGACAGTCCTCGCAGAGGCCTGCCCCCACTCTTATTTGTCATCATTGCGGCTATAACACGCTTCCGCCACTCACCTGCCCAATTTGCAAAAGCATGGCAATTAGATTTATCGGAAGTGGAACAGAAAAAGTCGAAAATGAACTCGCGAAACTTTTTCCAACAGCCAAAATCTTGCGCGCAGATAAAGACACCACGCGAAAGCGCGAAAGCTTCAAAAAAATCTACTGCGACTTTCGCGACCATAAAGCTGATATTTTAATCGGAACACAATTAATCAGCCATGGCTTGCATTTGTCAAAAGTAAGCCTTGTTGGCATTATGCTGGCTGATATCGGGCTTTTGTTCCCTGATTTTCGCGCAGGAGAAAAAACATTTCAGTTATTAACACAGGTTGCTGGCCGCGCAGGAAGAATCCTTCGCAAAAATAACCTAGCGGACAAAGTTATTATCCAAACATACATGCCGGAAAATCCAATTTTGCGCGCTGTACAAAATTATGATTATGAAAAAATGTATGAAAGCGAAATTTCGGCACGCCGTCCCTCGAAATATCCGCCTTTCTCGCATCTGATAAAACTCACATTTTCACATAAGGACGAGCAAGAATGCATCAAAGCGATTAATCGCGCCAAAGCGCTGCTCCGTGAAAAAACCCGCGCAATTCGCCAGACCGCAGACAAAGGCGTCAATATTTTCGAGATTTCCGCCTACCCATCTTTTTGGCCTAAAATAAAAGGAAAATATATCTACAATATTTTAATAAAAACTCTCGCGCCAAATCCGGAAATAGTCGCGCCATTCATTGATATCGAAGGCTGGAAAATTGACGTTGATCCAATTTCAACGCTATAATCAATTCATGAAACGTGTCTTATCCGGTATTCAGCCCAGCGGTAAAATCCATCTTGGAAATTATCTCGGTGCAATACGACAGCACCTACAAATGCAGGACAAATTTGAGTGTTTTTATTTTATTGCTGATTTGCATGCTTTAACAACAATCCGCGACGCGAAATTAATGCGTGAAAATACGCTTAATCTTGCACTTGACTACCTTGCGTTCGGCCTTGATCCGAAAAAAACAGTTTTCTTCAAACAAAGCGATATTCCGGAACACAGCGAACTTGCTTGGATTTTTGACTGCATAACTCCAATGGGTTTGCTTGAACGAGCTCATGCGTGGAAAGACGCGCAAGCAAAAGGTAAAAAAGACCTTACCGTGGGCTTGTTTAACTACCCTGCTCTAATGGCTGCTGACATTTTAATTTATAAACCTCAGCTTGTGCCAGTCGGCCAAGACCAGAAACAGCATGTTGAAATCAGCCGCGATATTGCACTAACTTTCAATAAACATTTTGGAAAAACTTTTCCTCTGCCTGAACCGCTTATTAAAGAAGAAGTTGCAACAGTGCGCGGCACAGACGGAACCAATAAAATGAGTAAAAGCTATAATAATACGATTGATATTTTTAGCGATGAAAAAACTCTAGAAAAACAGATTATGAGCATTGTTACAGATTCGACGCCTGTTGAAAAACCAAAAGATCCCGTCAGATGCACAATTTTCCATTTATATAAATATTTTGCATCACCCGCGGAATGCAAGACGCTTGAAAAAAAATATCGAGCGGCTGGGATGGGCTACGGCGAGGCCAAAAAGATACTTTTGGCTAAGCTGCTGGAATATTTTGGCCCGAGCCGCAAAAAAAGAATTGAACTCCAGAAGAATTTAAGCTATGTTAACGATATATTAAAAAATGGCGCAAATCGCGCAAAAGAAGTTGCGATAAAAACAATGGATGAAGTAAGACGGAAAATTGGAACGCGTCAAACAGGAATTTAACAAAATATGAAGGGCCCAAAATATATATTTGTCACAGGCGGTGTCTGTTCTTCATTAGGAAAAGGCACTGCTACGGCATCTATCGGGGCTCTTTTGAAAGCAGCCGGATTCAAAGTCTGCATTCAAAAAATGGATCCGTATCTTAATGTTGATCCGGGTACAATGAGCCCTTTCCAGCACGGCGAAGTTTACGTTACTCATGACGGCGCGGAAACCGATCTTGATTTAGGCCATTACGAAAGATTTATTGATGAAAACTTAACTGAACTTTCTTCTGTAACAACAGGGAAAATCTATTCAGAGGTAATCAACAAAGAACGCAAAGGAACTTTTCTCGGAGGCACAATTCAGATAATCCCGCATATTACAAACGCAATACAGGACGCGATCCAAAATGCGGCAATGCAGGCTAAAGCGGATATTATGATGGTTGAAATCGGCGGCACAGTTGGAGACATTGAAGGTTTGCCGTTTCTTGAGGCAATAAGACAAATGAGGTATAGGCTTGGCCACGAAAATACGCTTTTTATTCATCTTACACTTCTCCCCTATCTTGCAGCGTCAAAAGAGCTAAAAACAAAGCCAACGCAGGCTTCTGTAAGAGAGCTCCGCTCAATCGGAATCCAGCCGGATTTCATAATCGCAAGAGCTGATGCGAAAATTTCAAAAGATTTATTGAAAAAAATATCAATGTTCTGTGATGTTTCTGAAGAATGCGTAATTCCTGGGACAACAGTTAAATCAATTTACGAAGTTCCGCTTATTTATGAAGAATACAAAATAACTGAATTAATAGCTAAAAAATTGAATCTGGGAAAAGTAAAACCGGATATGCGGCTGTGGAAAGAATTTGTTAAAGAAATACACACAAAACGGCCGCCGCTTAAAATTGGCCTGGTTGGAAAATACACAAAACTCGAAGACGCGTATTTAAGCGTAATCGAATCTTTGAAAATCGCCTGTTATCACAATAAAAGAAAACTGAAGCTCACATGGATAGATTCGGAAAAACTCGAAGCCCGCGACAAAACCGCTTGGCAAGAACTAAAAAGCATGGACGGAATGGTTGTGCCGGGCGGATTCGGCGTGAGAGGAATCGAAGGCAAAATCGCCGCTGCGCGCTATGCAAGAGAAAACAAAGTTCCGTATCTCGGCTTGTGTCTCGGCATGCAGATTATGACTATTGAATTCGCGAGACACGCCTTGAATGATCCAAAAATCACATCTGAAGAATTTGACGAAGAATGCAAGCTTGATAAATCAAAATATATAATCCACTTTTTGCCGGGCCAGTCGCACGCTAGAGCAAAAGGCGGCACTTTAAGGCTCGGCGCTTATCCATGCAAATTAGTCAAGGATACGCTGGCGCACAAATTGTATAAAAAAGATTTGATTGAAGAACGCCACAGGCACAGATACGAATTTAACAATAATTATCTCGCGCCGCTTGAAAAACACGGATTCCGGGCAAGCGGCATCTATCAAAAAGAAAAACTTGTTGAAATCGCAGAGATCTCCTCTCACCCGTTCATGATTGGTTCGCAATTCCATCCTGAATTTTTATCAAGGCCTCTGCGCCCCCATCCGTTTTTTGACGGGTTAATAAAAGCAAGCATCACGCCGTCCGCCGCACACGCCGTCCGCCGAAGGCGGACACAGGCGCCAGAAACAAAAGGTCGCGAAGCGACACCGCCAGGCGGACACAGGCGCTATAAACAGGCCGCGCCGCAGGCGCACAGGCCTATATAAATAAGTCGTCCGCCGAAGGCGGACACCACGCGCGGATCCGTTATGTCTGTCCGCGCCATATAAAACAAAACTGCGCCGAAGGCGCACCATATGCCAAAGTTTAGCTACACGGTAATAAATCCTGAAGGTTCTACCCTAAACGGCGTAATTGACGCCGATGATGAAGCGAACGCGCGCGAAAAACTGAATAAAATGGAATTTTCAATTGTGGATATTGCGCCGATTTCCGAAGAAGAAGAAAAGGCGGTCGCGGAAGAAATAAAGAGGTACGAATTCGAAGGAGTGGACAAAAACAGCAGAAAAATAAAAGGAACCATAGACGCAGCTGACAAGTATACGGCTTTCAAAAGGCTGGTGAAAGAATATCGCATAGAAGTTTCAACGCTTTGCGCAGGCGCCCAGTCATTGGAAGAAAAGGAAGCTGAAAAGGAAAAAGGAGTTTTGGATCTTTATACGCAGCTCAAAAAAGAGGACGCCGAAGCTTCAAAGGAATCGAAAAAAACACTGCAGGAAACCGAAGAAACAGAGAGAAAATACATAAATGAACAAGTCAATTTCGTATTAAAAAAAGTTGAAGAGCTTCAGAAAAACTTCAGCGAAATATTGAAGCCGGAAGAATCTTCATCAATACAGAAAAAAGCAGATAGATTATTGCGCCTAAAAGCAAGCGCCAATATACCCTACCTCGAACATCTTTGCGAAGAACTTTTGAACGCGATCCAAAATAAAGAAATTTACGTGGCTCAAAAAGCTAATGATGAGCGCGTCGAGAAATTCAATCTGGAAATCAAGCAAATGCTCAGCGATATGCAAAGAGGAAAAACGCGTAAAGGGCTCCGCTTGCAAATTCTCGAAAATATCTCGCGCTGGAGAACAAATAATATAGAAAACACCGGCGAGCCGACATTTATAAACAGCTTTATAAACAAATTTTTCGGCATAATCGAATCGTGGATCGAAGAAGATCCGCGCCTAACCGAAGCCAAAAACCGTCTCGCCCTCGCAAAACAAAAAGTCAAAGACTATCAAAAAATCTATAAAAAGGAGATTTCTGAAGAGCATCGAAAAGAAATGCTGGAATCAATCAAAAAACTGCGGTATGAAGAGGAGCAAATCAAAAATGAAATAAAAGAACTCAAATATTTTGTAAAAGAAGAGGCTATTGGCGGCGCGGAAGAAGAATCGTTATTCAATAAAGTGATAAAGGAATTCGCGGCTTTAACAGGCTTTTTATTGGCTTTCTACCTGCTTTTTTACGTTGTTTCGGAATATTTATTTGCGAAAAATTTTAGCGTGGATCCGTCAAATTATATATTCTCGGTCGAAAAATCAATCCAGTTCCATTATTTGGTGGCGATACTTTTCTCAGCAAATGTTTTGCTTACATTCAAGCATTTCTATTTCAAAAAAAGCACAGCTGGCGCAATCGCCGTATTCCCGTTAATTTTAGTTCTGTCGATATTAATAATATTTAATTTCTAAACCGCATGCCCGCTCGCAATTATTGAAAATTCTCTTATGTATCCTGTTTTAATTTCTTACGGCCCGATTTTATTGAGTACGCTATGGATGATGATAGTAATAGGTTTCATCGCCGCATGCCTTATATTTATGAAATTAGCGCTCTACTCAAAATTGAAACTTTATTTTTTCAGGATTTATTTTTTCAAAATACTGCTTTGGGGACTTTTGTTTTCAAGAATAGTTTTTATATTGGAAAATCTTGATTTTTATTTCGCGGATTTTGGTTTTTCAACAATATTAAGAATTGTAAGTTTTTGGGACAAAGGCTTGTCATTTTGGGGCGCTGTCGCCGGTATTGTTTTTGCGTTTTTCATTTACGCAAAGCGCGAAAAAGAAAACATTATGAAATGGCTTGATATACTCACTATTTCAATTTCATCAAGCATGATTTTTGGCTATATAGGGGCATTTTTCCAGGGCATCAATTACGGCACGCCTACGGATTTGCCATGGGGAATTACACTCGAAAACATCGAAATTCAATACACGACGCCGATACATCCTGTACAGCTTTACGGCGCGATTTTTATGCTGATTCTGACAATTGCATTGGCTATTTTCCTTTTAAAAAACAGGCTTTACGCCGTTCGCCCCGAGTCCTCGGGGCGAACACAGGCGCTAGAAACAAAAACGTCCCGCCCTGGCGGGACACCACGGCAGGGAGGAGTCGCGCTCATTGCCGCGATGGCATACAGCGCTTTCAGATTCCTGGAAGAATTTTTCCGCGGAGACGAAATAACAGTAGTTTTAGGCCTCCGTTATCCGCAATGGTTCGCGCTAACCGCTCTAATAATCTCTTTGATATTTTTGCTGAATAGGTATAATTTATTCAGCCGCAGCTTCAAATTTCTTAAAAAAATAAAACGGATAATCCATGAATAATTTTCTGAAATATTTATTCTCGCCTGTACCAGGAACAAAATTTGCGTTTTATACTGAATCGCTGATTTTTATAGGAATTTTGGTTTTAGCAGCAATAATATTCAGCGTAATCGCAAAAAAGTATAAAAATTCTGCTTTCAAAAAACATTTTGGGGGCACATCCAATAAATTTCTTCTGTTCGCGCTTTTCTTTGGACTGGTTATATTTTCACGCTACGAAAATATAGCGTTCTTCGGGATGCGCTTCATGATGTACATTGTACTTGGAATCTTTGCGTATTGGGCAATCCGCCAGATTTATGTGTTTTTTACAAAATACAAAGAAGACAGCAAAAAAATAAGTGAGGTGATAAACGCGCCCAAATATTCAACAAAAAAACGCTAACAACAGCCGCGGGGAGGGTCGCCGCAGATAACAATCCCTCTATTTAAGCGCGTTTTGACTTAGGTCCAAAACTAAAATCTTTCCTGAAGATTTTTCTTTAAAGTATATTTTCTCCTCACTGGAAGCAAAATTGTCTCCTTCTGAAAATTTCCGCAGAGAATAGCAGTTTTGCATTAATTGATCGCAAAAATTCAGCATATCGCTAGCTGCAAACATTACGTGATAATCATCAGCAAAAAATTTCACATTATAAACCGGCATTGAAAATCTTGAGATGAATTTTTCTGTGCCGGAAGCTAAATCCCTAGACCACATTTCTCGATTTTTCATATAAATAATTTTGCCGCCTTTTGGACTTAATCCTTCCGGATCAAACGGAATAAATAATTTTTCATCAATAATTTCATCTGGTTTAATCAAAGTAAATACAACTTTTTCCGGCATCAAAACAATTGAATCTATTTTTGTGACAAGATCAGTCTCCACAAAAACACTGGCGCGATAAACAATAAAATTTGGCTTTTGTATAACAATATAATGCAAACCAGGCTCAATATCTCTTATTGCAAAAGGGAGCGTTTTATCTTGTTTCACGCCGTCGATAAAAACAACAGCGCCAGAAACTTCACCGCCAATATCAATTATGCTGGTTTTTTCAAAATCATTTTGCTCAATATCATATTTATAACCATGGATGCTCAAAACAGTATAAACGGAAACGCCTAAAAACCCTGCAATAAGAAGAATCTCGAATAATACGCGGGTAAAAGAATTCATTTCACTTTAACAATTTTGTACTCCGTGGCGCCTGCCGGAGCCTGGATTTTAATTGTTTCGCCTTCTGTTTTATCAAGCAGCACTTTGCCGACCGGCGATTCATTCGAAATTCTGCCGTTTAGGGCGTCTGCTTCAGTTGAACCGACAATCACGTATGTTTCCGGGTCGTGTGTTTTTTTGCCGAGTCTTTTGAGCGTAACAGTACTGCCAAGCCTGATTCTGGCCGCTGATTTATGTTTTTCATCAATAATTTTCGCGTACTTTATTTTTTCTTCGAGCTCTAGAATACGGCCTTCTGTAAACGCCTGATCGTTTTTCGCGTCTTCATATTCAGCATTCTCGGAAAGATCGCCGTATGTAATAGCTTCTTTGATGCGCTCAACAACTTCTTTCCGCTTCACATTTTTGAGATGATCAAGCTCTTCCTTAAGCTTCTGCAATCCTTCCTTTGTCAATAGGGTTGTTTTTTCCTCGTTATTTCCCGCCGCAGGCTGCTGTGTAGAATTTTGTTCGTCTGTCATATTTTAGTAGTTAGAAATTAGTATATCACGCGGCCGCAGGCCGCATTAGAAATTAGAAATTAGTATATATTTCTTCAATTAGGGTTTTATTTTAGCACTCAAAGGATGTTCTTTCAATTTCTGCAAAACTTTTGCTTCAATCTGGCGAATGCGTTCGCGCGTGACTTTAAACTCGCGGCCAACCTCTTCAAGCGTATGGCCAACGCCGTCTTTAAGCCCAAAACGCATTTCAATAATTTTTCTCTCGCGGGGAGTCAAATATTGAAGCAAACTCAAAATATTTTCTTTGATAAGCTGGCGGTTCGTATTATCGGAAGGACTCAATGTATCATCATCTTCAATAAAATCTCCAAGCTTGCTATCTTCCTCGGCGCCAACAGGAGCCTCAAGCGAAACAATATCCTGCGAAATTTTAAGAATATGTTTGATTTTCTTGATATCCATATCCATTTCAGCGGCAAGCTCTTCAAGCAAAGGTTCGCGGCCGAGCTCCTGCACAAGCCGCCTCTGCGTGTGCGTCAATTTATTTATCGTTTCAACCATGTGCACTGGAATGCGGATCGTGCGGGCCTGATCAGCTATTGCGCGCGTAATTGCCTGGCGAATCCACCATGTCGCGTATGTTGAAAATTTAAAACCGCGCTTTGCGTCAAATTTCTCAACAGCGCGGAAAAGACCAATATTCCCCTCTTGAATCAAATCCAAAAAACTCAAACCGCGGCCAATATATTTTTTCGCGATGCTCACAACCAAACGCAGGTTCGCTTCAGCCAATTGTGATTTTGCGGATTGATCGCCTTTCGCAATCCTTCTTGCAAGTTCCACTTCCTGTTTTCCGGTCAAAAGCGGAACTTTGCCAATTTCGCATAAATAAAGCCTTATTGAATCATTTGCGATTTCCGTAAATTCGCTGTGTTTTTTCTTTTTGTCTACTGGCGTAACTACTTTTTCATCTTCATCATGGCTCTCTTTATCCCAAATCATAGAATCAGCCTCTTTCATGTCTATTACTTCAATGCCGCAGTCTAAAAAGAGGCTGTAAATTTCATCAAGCAAAATAACATCTTCTTCAGCGCGCGGCACAGCTTTAAGCAATTGTTCCTGTGTTATAAAACCCTGGCTGCGGCCTTTCTTCACCAAATCCTGCACTTCTTTTGAAAAATTTGAAAGCCTGTCATCAGTCGGATGCAATATGAATTTCTTTGTTCTCGCCATAAGTAGCGCGCCTTTGGCGCATTTTATTCATAAGGCCTGTGTCCGCCTCAGGCGGACGGCCTATTTTACACAAAGTTGTTGTAATTCTGCAAGTAATTTACGGCATTCTTCAGTATTTCCTTCGCTTTCAAGCTGTCTTATCCGCCGCGTAAGACCTTCTTTTCTTCTCGCAATTCTTTCAGAAACAACATGCTGCAATAATTGCTCAAAGTCTTTTCTTATAATCTCGGCTTTGCTATGCTCGTACTTTGTTTCAGCGTATAAGTTTAAGAAAGCTGTCTGCTCCCGCGCTTCTGTATCCGTCATCGCCTCCATCATAATCTGGCTGGCGCCTGACTCTGAAGCGCGAATGTTATTATATTGATCTATGAATGTTTTGTAAAGCAATTTTGAGCTGTTTTCAAAATCCGCTTCAGAGATTTTGTCTCCGACATAAGCATAAAGCTCCGGATACGCGATAAGCATGCCTAGAATAATATTTTGCGCTGATAATTTGCGGACTGTTCTTTGCTCGCGCTCTGGCTGGACTGCTGTTGCCGTGGCCGGCGCAAGATTTGTCTTGTGTTTTGCAATCTCATCGTAAATTTTCGATTCTTTTACGCCTAATTTATTCGCAACATTACGCACAGCTATATCCTGCAAAACATTGTTTTTTATAGAAATAAGCAAATTCAAACATTCGCGAAGAAAAGATAAAATTCCGCTGTCTTCTTTTAAATTGAATCTATCGCCGGCCTCGCCGACGTAATTATCAAAAAATTGCGGCGCAGTTTTCATCGCTTCTTTAAATTTTTCCGGATCTTTTTTAACAGCATCAGCAGGATCTTTTCCAAATGGAATTTTAAGCATTTTAACTGAAACTTCCTGTTCCTGCAAAACGCAAAAAGCCCTTCTAGAAGCCTCTTGTCCGGCTTCATCGTTGTCAAAAGCAGCTATGGAATTCTGCGTAAATCTTTTAATCAATCTGGCATGTTCAAGTGTAAGAGCTGTGCCTGAACTCGCAACAACATTTTTTATATCAGCCTGATAGCAAGCCAGCGCATCCATATAACCTTCAACAACCAAAACCGCGTCCTGCTCTTTAATAAATTTTTTTGCGAAATGCAAACCATACAAAACTGAACTTTTATGATAAATATCTGTTTCAGGCGAATTCAAATATTTTGGCTCTTGGCCGTCTTTCATTGCGCGTCCTCCAAAAGCAATAATCCGTCCCTGGCTATCTGAAATCGGAAACATCAAACGCATTCTAAATTTATCCGCAATATCCTCGCTTCCAACATCTTTTGAAACAACCAAACCGGATTTAATTATCGCGCTTTTTTGAAATCCTTTTTCGATTAAATAATTAATAAGGCCTTCGGCCTTGTTATCCGGCGCAAAACCAAGCCCATGTTCGCGAATTATCGCATCAGAAAGCCCGCGATTCTTTAGATATTTAAGGACTTTTTTGCCGTCTCCTGTATCCCACAAATTTTTTGAGAAATATTCAGCTGCTGCCTCATGCGCATTATATAAAATGTCTTTTTCGGATTTAGAAATTTCTGATCTTTGCGAACTTTCTGTCCTATACTCTCG
>JACRIA010000081.1 GCA_016215735.1 Candidatus Peregrinibacteria bacterium | reverse complement strand
ATGAAACTTTCCATTATCACAATAAATTTCAATCACAAGCATTTTCCGAAGCTTTGTGTTGAGGCGCTTGAGGCCAGCAAAACTCAACATAAGTTTGAAATAATTTTTGTGGATAATGTTTCGAAAGATCCAATCAGCAGGGGGTTTTTGGAGAAAGCCGCGGATAGCGGACGGATTAAATTGATTAAAACCAGCCGCAACATCGGCTATGCTGCTGGAAATAATCTTGGTGCGGCCAACGCAGATGGCGAATATTTATTGTTTTTGAATCCTGACACCGCTGTTTTTCCTGATGCGCTTGAAAAAATGGTTGATTACATGGAACACCACCATGATATTGGCATTTTGGGGCCGAAACTTATTTACGCTGATGGAATTGTGCAGGATTCGTGCAGGCGTTATCCGCGTTTTATTGATTTGATTGCGAAGCGCACTCCTCTGCGGCGTTTATCATGGTTCAAAAAACGCGTCGCGAATTATGTAATGGATGATTTTGGACACAGCGTTTCTCGCGAAGTTGATTGGGTGACTGGCGCTGCCATGCTGATTTCGAAAAAAGTTTTTGAAAAAGTTAACGGCTTTGATGAAAGATATTTTTTGTTTATGGAAGATTTGGATCTTTGCCGCAAAGTCCGCGAAAAAGGCTTGAAAATCGTTTATTATCCTGAAGCGCAGATAAATCATTATCATCAAAGATTAAGCGCGGGCGAACTTTCAAAACTGCTCACGAAAAAAGTTTTCTGGCATCATGTCGCGAGTATGATTAAGTATTTTTGGAAGTGGAGAAGAGGTAATGGTTAGGCCTGCAAATTAGTCGCATGTTGTTTATACGAACTTCCCAGGGAGAAAAATTATTACGCTATTTTAGATTTATTTTGTAATAGAGATTTCTGTTTCGAATCAAGGGTGAAAATTTTTTGCGTGAATATAGATTTATTTTCCGCCTTAAAATTCCACGAGGGATTTTTGTTCGTATAAAAACCGTATATTATGTTGCAGCCGTTTGTGGCGCGGGTGTTAATTGGGGACCGAGGCAATTTTTCCAGCAGCAAACCGCCGAATTATTTCTGGATACCATTTTTTCTCAAGCATCTGCACTTTTTCCTTTAATGTATCTGGTGTATCAGACGGCTCAACTGCCACGCGATCCTGCAAAATAATCGGCCCGCCATCAACTTCTTCTGTCACAAAATGAAAAGTGCAGCCTGTTTCTTTTTCGTGTGCAGCTAAAACCGCTTCGTGCACATTTGCGCCAAAGAAATTTTTTCCGCCGAATTTCGGCAAAAGCGCGGGATGAACATTAATTATACGGCCAGCAAACGCATTCACGAAAACTGGTGTTAGAATCCGCATATATCCAATCAAACAAACAAGCTGAATTTCGTGTTCGCGCAAAACTTTTACGAGTTCTGCGTCAAATTCTTCGCGCGTTTTTCCTGTCGGATCAATAAAAACCGTCTTATATCCCTGCGATTTTGCGCGTTCAAGCGCATACGCGTCCGCCTTATTGCTCACAACAACAGCCAATTCGATTCCGGGCATATGACCAGCCTTCATTTCATCAATTATTGCCTGTAGATCAGTTCCTTTTGTTGATGCTAAAACGCCGATTTTCATAAATTGGGTCAGACCTAATTGTTAATTCTGGCGCGCGGCTTTTCGGCCTAACGCGCGATTATTTATAAAGATTTAATCGGCGGTAAACCTATTTTCTTGCGGATTTTACAGCCGGTTGGAGTTATTGCGAGGCCGCCGAGTGCTGTTTCTTTTAATTCCGCTGCCATTAAATTTCCGATATTTTTCATTGCTTTTACAATTTCATCAAACGGAACAAATGTTTCAATTCCTGCCATTGCCATTTCTGATGCGCTGATTGCTGTAATGACTCCGACTGCGTTTCTTTTTATGCACGGCACTTCAACAAGTCCGCCCAATGGATCGCAAGTTAATCCAAGCATGTTTTTAAGAGCGAGCGCCGCGGCATTCAAACATTGCGCTGAATTTCCTCCGCGCATTTCCGTGATTCCTGCGGCCGCCATTGCCGCACTAGAACCGACTTCTGCCTGACATCCGCCTTCTGCGCCCGCGAGTGTTGCGTTCTCTGCTATTATCATTCCGATTGCTGAAGCTGTGAAAAGCCCGGCAAAAATTTTATTATCCGACAGCCGTAGTCCTTCCGCAACGCTCAATATTCCTGCTGGAACCGTGCCTGCGCCGCCTGCTGTTGGAAAAGCGACAATTCTACCCATCGCGGCATTCATTTCTCCTGTTGCCATTGCATATGACATTGCAACCAGAGCTGTTTTATTAAGCAATTTTTGTTTGCGCGATTCGTAAAACTGATACATTTTTTTAGCGTTTCCGCCTGACATTCCTGTAAAGGATTTTTTATTCGTATTAACGCCTTTTTTGACTGCTTCACGCATTATCATTAAATTGCGCGCCATTTTTTCAATTATTTCTTTGCGGTTTTTTTTGAAAGTTTCAATTTCATAATTTATTGCGATTTCTGAAATCGGCATTTTATATTTCGCTGCTAATTTTAATAAATCCGCGCTTGTTTTGAATTGATATTTCATCTTTTTATGGTGTCCCGCCAAGGCGGGACAGTTTGTTTATATATTAGGCCTGTTCCGCTTCGCGGAACGGCCTAGTGTTCAAGCCTTGTTAATGACCTTACAAATTCTATTCCATGAATTTTTTCAAGCTCCAGAACTTCGTATAAATACAAATCGCGTCCTTCAAGATTCATGACTGTAAGCATATGATCGTTGATGTGTGTTGACTGAATGCCTGCGATGCGGAATTTACCAAAATTTGTAATATGCTTCATGACATCGCTCAATACTGCTGTATCATTCCCGTGCGAAATTACGAGATATTTGTATTTGCCAGCGACTGCCTTGATGTCAACGTCGAAATCATTGATTTTGCAGATTTTCGCAGAGCCGCCTCCGATTGATGAGCCGATTATTTCCATTTTCTTTTTTCCCTGCGCTTCAAGAACAACTTTTACTGTGTTTGGGTGATACGAGGGCCCTAAATCCGTTTTTTTGAATTCGTATTTTATGTGCTGCTGATGCGCTAATTTAAAAGCGTTTTTAATGTTTGGATCGCTTGTTTTTAATTTCATAATGCCTGCGAGAAGTGCTTTGTCTGTGGCATGACCAGCTGTTACATTTGCGAAAGATCCATGCATATAAAATGTTATTTTGCTTGGAGTTTTATCAAAAATCGCTCGAGAAAACTGGCCGATTTTAACTGCGCCGGCTGTATGCGAACTGCTCGGGCCGATCATAATTGGGCCTGCGATGTCGAAAAGCGAATATGCCATGGCTCAATTATAGGGGGACGGTTCTCTATTGACAATAGACGAGTAAATATGGCTCGCATAAGTCCTCGCCTGCGGCGAGTGATATACGAAAATCCCTCCGCTTTAGGCGGAAGGATTTACTACTCTCTGGCTTAAGACTCCGTGCGTAAGCACGGAGATGAAGCTAGTCCGCCGTAGGCGGACAAATTCCGCGAAGCGGAATTTGAAGAGAGTAGCAAAAAACCGCCCCGCGAAGCGGGGTGGTTTTTTATCCAGCAGTGCTTGAGGAGCTGATACCTATATTTATTATAGCATAAAAAACCAATCAATAAACCAATTTTACCTTTTGTCAGAAAAAATTTAACTCTGCGTTAGAAATTTTTAATGTTGATTTGCTTTTATTATGGCGTCGACAGCATGGCATGTTCAAGAAGAATTTGATAACATTGAAATATAATGAGCACTATACAACAAACAAAAAATCTACTCACAATCAAAGAAGCAAGCCGTTGGGCGAGCGACTTTCTAAAAAGAGATGTTAGCGAATCGAATATATCGTATTTGATTCAATACGGGAAAGTTAAGAAACATAATGGCGGCAACTCTGTTTTTGTTGATGTGGATGATCTAAAAAACTACTATGGGTCCTATCACGGTTGGCGGGAAACTAATTGGAAAAAACGGCTTGGCGATGATTTGAATTGGACATTATCTTTTGACAATCTTCGAGAAAAAGATACAACAAAACATGTTCATCGCCTCCATCCATACAAGGGTAAGTTTATCCCGCAACTTGTAGAGTATTTTATTGATGGCCACACCGACAATTTCAAAACAAGCGCATACTTCAAAACCGGTGATATTATTCTTGATCCATTTTGCGGTTCTGGCACGACTCTAGTGCAAGCGCAGGAAATGGGTATGCACTCCATTGGCGTTGATATATCTCAATTTAATTGCATGATTACTAAAACAAAATTGCTTGATTACGATATTAGCTCACTTGAAAATGAAGTAAAAAAGATGAGGCAGGCAATCGCAAACCATGAAGCAGATGGTAAGGTTACGGCTTTTGAGAGTGAACTATTGGCTCGAATGGCAAATTTCAATAACAAGTATTTTCCAAGTCCAGAATTCAAATACAAGGTTCAAGAAGGGCAAATTAGCGAAAATAAGTATGCTATAGAAAAGGAGAGAGAATTTCTAAAGATATATAACGATCTTGTTAAAAAATATAATATTGAACTTAATCACTTTTCTGCAAAAAACTTTTTAGATAAGTGGTATATCAAAAATGTCCGTAAAGAGATTGATTTTGCATTTGAGCAAATAAAAAAAGCTAAAGATGCAAAAAATAAAAAGATTTTGGCTGTTATTTTAAGCCGCACAATTAGGTCGTGCCGTGCTACAACACACTCCGATTTGGCTACGCTCAAAGAGCCGCAAGTAACTACCTACTACTGTTGGAAACACAAAAAGATTTGTAAGCCGCTTTTTTCGATAAAAGCGTGGTTTGACCGCTATGCGATTGACACGGTGTATCGGCTTAGAACATTTTTGAAATTAAAAACTAACTCGCATTACGCAGTTATTTCTGCTGATTCGCGAACCGTGGATATTTTCAAGGAAATAGAAAAGAAAAACGAAAAATTCTATGAGATTTTAAAAAGGCAGAAAATCAAAGGTATTTTTACTTCGCCTCCATATGTCGGACAGATTGATTATCACGAACAACATGCGTACGCATATGATCTTTTTGGCTTTGAACGCAGAGACGAGCTTGAAATAGGGCCGCTTTATAAAGGACAAGGAGCGGAGGCAAAAGCATCTTATGTTGAGGGAATTTCAAAAGTTTTATTAAATTGCAGAAAGTTTTTGGTGGATAATTTTGATATATTCCTTGTCGCAAATGATAAGTACAATCTTTATCCTGCAATTGCCGAGCAGGCGGGAATGCTAATCGTGAATCAATTTAAACGGCCGGTATTAAATAGAACTGAACGGGATAAATCGCCTTATTCTGAAATAATATTTCATTTAAAAAACGGAAAATAATATGGCGCTTACAATACAACAGAACAAACAGATTAAAGAATATTTGATTGAAAAAATCCGTCAAAAATTAACGACTTATGATCCAGAAACAAACTCAATGCCGTTTCATTTTCGCTTACTTGGCAAAGACAGAATGGCGTTGTTTTCTTTTATTCAATCGGTGAATACGATGCTTGGTACATCGATTTTTGAGCAGGTTGGTAAAATAATTGCCGAACCGAGGGCAAAACGCGCAATCGGACAGTATAAAGAATTTGAAGGCTATATTAGCAGTGAAGCGGTTTTGAAAATTGATAGCATCATGCGTGATTTACGCTCTGCTTCACGAACACCAGATAAGGAAAAGGAAACACAAGAAGTGTTGACTGTTGCCAGTAAAGGCGAGATGGGAAAGAAGCTCAAAAAGCGCGTTGATCTTTTTGTGGAAATGAAAGACGGAACGGAATATTATTTTGAGCTAAAAACTGCAAAACCAAATACCAACGAATTCACTGGTATTAAAAAACAAATGCTCGATTGGATTGCGATGCATAGCAGCGAAAATCCAAAAGCAAATGTTAAAACAATTGTTGCTATTCCGTATAATCCCTATGAACCAAAGCCATACGAGCGCTGGACACTTCAAGGTCTATTTGATTTGAAAGAAGAAGTTTTAGTTGGAGTTGAATTTTGGGATTTGCTTGGCGGAAAAGGCACTTACGAAGATTTGTTAAAAGTTTTTGAGAAAGCGGGACTAGAACTTTATGACGAAATAGATAAAAAGATGAATGGTTTGAGTAAAAAATGATTATGGATAAAGGTTAAAATGCTCCACTCTGCCGACAACTATCTATTTATATAAAACTCTAAATAAACATTTTTTCGCTGGAGTTTTTATTTCTTTCGGCGAAATTTTTTTGTCCGTAAATTTCACCGGCGCGTTTTTTATAATAACGAACGGCGTGCGTTCATCCGCTTCACCCATGAAAATCGATGCGGCTGTTGCGAGTGAATCGGCGAGATTTTTTTGTGTGCTATGGAGGCGGTTTTTGTAGAGATCGCGGCGACCGCGCAAATCTTGTACGCCCTCAAATCCAGCATATCCAATCGCAATTGATGTAACGCCTTGTCGAAGCGGCGCGATGAATGAATCCGCGATAATCACGCCTGCGTGGCGCAAGTGAAAACGCGTTTTGAGTTTTTTAAGAAATTTTTCTGCTGACGCATATGCGTCGGCTGGCCAAAGAATTGCGTGATTTTTCGGCGCGTTTGAAGTGTCGATTCCTGCTGACGGAGCAAAAATTCCATCTTTAATCGTCAAAAACATTTCGCTTGGCCAAAATTTATCAGCTTCACGGAGCACAAGTTCTGTGAATCGCGGATCAGGCGCGTATGAACCGTAACGCCGCAGACGCAGGGAACGCGCGCGCTTTGACGGCTTAATTTTACGCAAATCAATAACTCGGCCTTCTGACATTGAAACAACTTTTGACGCGATTACAATGATCGAATTTTCCGCGGGCAAAATTCGCAGCCGCTTCACGGAGTGCAGAAAAACTTCAAACAAATCGTCTTTTAATTTGATAAGAGGCGATTTTATAGGAATTATTTCCATGCGGTGTCGCTTCGCGACATTATTTGTAGCGCCTGTGTCCGCCTCAGGCGGACGGCGTGTTATTTTGTCAACAGAGAACCTGTCCCTATTCGCGATTAATCGCAAGAAAATCTTTGCCGGAAGCTTCAACCATCATTCCATAGAACAGGCTGAGCAGGCCGTGTGAAAGACTCATAAAAATCCAGACTGCAGGAAATACCCCGAAAAAAAGTCCCATTGAAGTAAGCGAAAATTTATTTATCAAAAAGAGTATTCCTCCGCTCAATAAAATTCCGATTGTGGTGCTGTACACGCCGATTATCGCGTGGACTGGATTTGAAACAATTTCAAGCGTAAGAATGCTGGCCTGGCTGGAGAGAAATATCTGCAAAATTACCGCGTAAAATAAATATCTCACATCAATATTTGCCACAACAAGATAAAGCGGAATCATCAGCACAAAAATCATCAAATTCAGAAATAATATTTTACTTATTGATTCGCTAAGGCGCGTATATCTTTCTTTTACAAAAATTCCCATTAAAAAAGAGCCGATTAAATTTGTCGCGAGAATTGCGATAAATATTATTACCATAAATAAGAACGTAAACATCGGATGCACTGTCGTTTCTCCTGAAAGAGATGTCGCAGGATTGATTATGGGTTCAATGTATGTCGCCATAACAAGATAAGAGACCAGCAAAATTAATGCGCCTGTAATACCCGCAATTACGCCGGCGATAAGGCGCAGAAAAAAAGATTTCATGGAAGGTTTTTCTGGTGGGATTTGCATGTTTATTGGTTTTATATGGCGCCCCGAATGGTCGGGGCTGGTTCAATGCGCTGATTCAATCAAGGCCGCGCTGCTATGCTACCGTGCTACTATTGGATCTTTCTCATTTTATCATAAAAGAATATCACTAACAAAATTCCGACTGTTATTGCGATATCCGCGATGTTAAAAACAGGCCAAAATTTAACATCTATGTAATCCAAAACTGCGCCGTACACAATTCGATCAATAGCATTTGAAAGCGCTCCGCCGATTGCCAAACCAACAGCGAGAATTACTGATTTCCGCGAAAAATTCAGCAATCTATACGCAAGATAAATGCCAAACATTATAATCGCTGGTATTAGAACCATTATTAGTAGTGCTGGAAGCGGAATGCTAAACGCGATATTAGTATTTTTGTGGATAAGATCCGGTTCCATCAAAGAGGTAAAAAATACGGTTGCTTTGTTGAGTAAAAAGACGACTATCGCGATTGCGGCGATGTAAAGAACTTTTTTCATGCGGTAATTATAGCATGGGATCGCGGCTTTCGGATCCGAGATGGAAAAAACGTTATAAAGAAATAGCGCGAGTGCGCGAGGTTTTATGCGATATTTGCTTCGGCCAAAATCAATACGATACTTCTCTTGAAGCGCTGGATAATTATTTTTTTCAATTCGGCCTTGCTGCGCGGTAAATGACCGCAGGGCTTACGATACTTTGTGGAGTGGTTCTTTTTCGCGCGCTCTTGCTTGCCTCTATCAAAGCGCCCCGCTAAAATGTGTTTATGGAAGCAACCCGCAAATCAGACCGGTGGCTGATGCTTATTGTCGGCGCTTTGCTTGTTTTCGGCCTTGTAATGATTACAAGCATTGGTGTCCCAAAATCTATCCAACTTTCCGCGCCAAATGTAATGTATCCAAGCTGTGATGATCCGGCTGTTGACTGTTATTTACTTTTCAAAAAACATTTATTCCGCCTTGGAATCGGAGTTATTGCGTTTTTTATCGGCGCTAAATTGTCATATAGATTTTGGCGGAAAATTTCGATCGGAGTTTTTATCGCTTTGGTTGGACTTTTGATTGCTGTTTTGATTTTCGGTTCAACATTCAATACTTTTTCAAGAAGCTGGATTCAGATTTTTTATACAACATTTCAGCCAACAGAGCTCGCGAAGCTGGCTATGATTCTGTATTTTTCGCATTGGCTTGAGAAAAGGCGGCTTGAGCTGAAAACTTTTAAATATGGGTTTCTTCCGTTTATTGTGATAATGGCTTTAATTATTGTTCCGATTTTGATGCAGCCTGACATTGGAAGCGTTGTGATTATTGTCGGCATTGCTTCAATAATGTATTTTTGCGCTGAAACAAGGATAAAACATCTTGTAATCGGTGTTCTTGCCGCGATTATTATTGGACTATTATTCGCTCTCACTATTCCTCACATCAGGCAAAGATTTGTTACTTTCATCGGCATTGGCGACAGCGTTGCCTGTAAAGAAGCTGCGTGCTGGCAGACTGAACAGGCAAATATTGCTGTTGGGAGCGGCGGATTTTTTGGAAAAGGCCTTACGCAGGGAATTCAAAAATCATATTGGCTGCCGCAGGCTTCTGATGATTTTATCTTCGCGGCGAGCGCTGAAGAACTCGGGTTTATGCGCATTGTTTTTATTGTAATTGCCTATTCTGCGATTGCTTATCGAGGATTTAAAATCGCGAGTACTGCGCCAGATGTTTTCGCAATGCTCGCGGCAACAGGTATAACCGCGTGGATTACAATTCAGGCGTATTTGAATATTGCTGTTAATATCGGGCTTTTTCCTGTAACCGGCATTACCCTGCCTTTTATAAGCTATGGCGGAAGTTCGCTGGTTTCAACATTGCTTGGTATTGGAATTTTGATTAATATTTCATCTCACACAAAATCTTATGCGAGTGGTTTTCACGGGTGGAGGCACATTAGGCCACGCCCTCCCAAATATAGCCATTATCGAAGAGGTTAGGCGGCTGAAGCCGGACTGCGAAATTTTTTATATTGGTTCGCGGAGCGGGCCTGAAAAACAAATCTGCGAATCAGCAGGAATTTCTTATAAAGGAATTTTTGCGGGAAAATTCAGGCGTTATTTTTCCGTAAGCAATTTTATTGATATTTTTAAGTTTCCGATTGGGCTTCTGCAAGCCGTAATTATTTTAAAGAAATTTCGGCCTTCGGTTGTTTTTAGCAAAGGCGGTTTTGTTGCTGTGCCGGTTGTGATCGCTGCGAAAATGAGGAAAATTCCGGTGATTATTCACGAAGCAGATGCGGTGCCTGGCCTGGCAAATAAAATTTCCAGTTGGTTCGCTAATAAAATTTGCGTGACATTTCCGGAGTCTGGCTCTGGGTTTAATGCGATTTTAACTGGCATGCCTGTCCGAAAAATGATTTTTGAAGGAGATGCTGAAATTGGCCGCAAACTTATGAATATAAAAAATGAAAGGCCCGTGATTTTGGTGATGGGCGGGAGTTTGGGCGCTGAATCAATAAATAAAGCGCTCTGGAATAATCTTCCGTGCTTACTGCGGCATTTTAATATTATTCATATTACTGGCCGCGGAAAAACAGGAATAAAAGCGATTCACGATAAACTTGATAATTACAGGCAAATTGAATATAGCGACGCTGAATTGCCGCATTTGTACGCGATGAGTTCGCTTGTTGTGAGCAGGGCCGGCGCGAGCGCGATTGCTGAAATCGCGGCTTTAAAAAAACCGAGTTTATTAATTCCGCTCGGCACAAAAGCGAGCCGCGGCGAACAAGTTGAAAACGCGAATTATATGAAAAGCATCGGCGCGAGCGGCGTTATTTATCCAAATGAAAATCTCCACGAAGAATTAGCGAAAAGAATAATCGCGCTGATTAGCGACAAGAAAAATTTGGCGGCAATGTCGGCTGCGTGCCGAGTGTTCGGCGAACTTTGCAAAAACGCCGCGTTAAAACTCGCTGAACTCATTTTGTCGGCTTGACGCATTCAGCGCAGTCAGTTATAATTCAAGCGAGCTACGAAGATTGAGGGGGCTACTGAGGAAATGGCTGTATTATCACATAATCAGCCTAGATATGGTGCTCTGGAGCATTATCATAGCCATCAATATCGCGTCATTTATTTTTGCGGCAGTAACCATCTGGCGGGTTTTTCATAATTTCGTGAGAAAATATCCGATGCCGGAATCAAAATACACTTTGCTTTTCAAATTTATATCAATAAAACACGTGGTGGTTTGTTACGTAATAGCGCTTTTTATAATTATGTCTGTATCGTTTGCGCTAACTTATTTAACTACCAGTTGATGGCTGAAATTATCGACAACAAGGATAAATTTTTTAAAGGACAAATGTCTAATGAAAGTTATATGTTGTTTTTCCGCAAACATTGGCTGTGTTTATTGCCGACTATCTTGATTTTTGGATTTATCGGCGCAATCGCAATTGTTTTTGTAATCATTATGACATTCACAAACTTACGGAGCTTAAACGCTCCTTTTTATTATTTTATCATGACGCTTTCGCTTGCCGGATTTTCCGCGTATACGCACTGGTTCTTTTTGAGGATATTTGAATATTTTTTTACGATTTGCATTTTAAGCGACCATAGACTGCTTGCTCTTTCAAAAACTGTTTACACGCACGATTTAAAGGAAACAGCTGACTTGAAAATGATTCAAGATGTCAAAAAAGAACAAAATGGAATTGTGAGAAATTTTTTGAGATACGGCGATCTTATAATAACGCTGTCGTCTTCCAGCGCAATTATGATTTTGCGGCATGTGCCGAATGTTGAATTTCATTTTAGATCTTTGATGCGTACGAAAAATGCTTTGAGCGAATACAGGGAACATCAGCCAATAGCGCAGGCTACGGTTTCGGCGCCAACTCCCACAATCTCGGAGCTAACTCCCGCGATTCCACAATCCTCCACTACAAATCTTCCCCTGCCTCCACACAGCGCTGATGATCTTTCGTACGGCGCAAGCCCTCATAATCTTGATGAATATTCTAATGACATGAAATAATGGGAGCGATGCAACTATCAGATGTTTTATTAATAGGCGGCGCGGTTTTTATTTTCTTTGTGTGCCTGATTATTTTTTACGCGTATTTGATGCGGCTGAAAATTATCGTCGATAACCGTTGGCTGGAACTTATTGCTATTTTGCGCGTTCAACAAGACATGATTCCGCTGATGATTGAAATCGCGCGCTATTATATTAAAGATGCGAAATTGATAAATGAAATTATTAAGGCGCGGCGTCTGGCATATTTCAATCCGACTGACGAAAATATTGCTGAAATGGATTTTATGATTAAAAGAATTCTGAATTTGGAAAAACGCTTACGGCGGCTGCGGTATGATTTGGATTTTTTGGGAATAAAAAATGATTTCGCGGAAAATTTTGAGGAGGTGCAAAGACGCACGGTTGATTATAATATCGCGGTAAATAAATATAATAAAATAGCCGGGGCGTTCGGAAGAAAAATTTCATTATTTGAGATTTGAAAAAAGACGGCTCTTTAGCCAATAGTATGGGTAAATATAAGGTTAGGAATAAAGAAAGTGATAGGGAATAAGGCAAAAACAAGAGTTTTGATAAAGCGTAATTTATTTCTAAAGCCAAAACGTTTGCGTTTAAGGGTTTCAATTCGATTATTTAAACCTTCAATAAAAGCATTGGTTAAACGGTATTCAAAATAAGCAAGAATT
>JACRIA010000079.1 GCA_016215735.1 Candidatus Peregrinibacteria bacterium | reverse complement strand
TATATGGTGTCCGAAAACGATTTACAACGCTATACAGGGCCAAATTTACGCGCATTACCCTTTCGCGGAAATAGATTTGATCAGAGATTACGCAACATCTGATATTTTGCAGAGCGGTTTTAAATTCGTCGGCACAGAATTGATTTACGAACGCAGCGATTTATATCCGATTAAAACGTATAAAGTATTTGAAACAAGCTCGGTTTCTTCCATATTTTCGCTTTTGTCAAAAGCTGAAAGCGCTGAACAGGTTTGGGTTCAGATGATTCTTCAGCCTGGACCGCGCGAGGGAAAACTTGGGCTCGGCAGAGGCATAAAACTTAGGTTTGTTTCGTTCGCGAATAAATTCAGAATTTCGAGATTTTTTAGAACAAAAAGCCGCGGAGAGATTACGAAAAAAGAACGCAGCGCGGCAATCAAAAAAGCGGAAAAAGACAATTTCATCACAACCATCAGAATCATTTATTTTGCGCAGAACGAACAAATAGCCGCGCAAAAACTGCATGGACTGGTGAAAACTTATCTGCAGTTCCACGAGCCTGACCTTAATAATTTGCGCCAGGCGTTTTATACAAAGAGCCATACATTTATCAATAAATACGCGAAACGCGCGTTCGGCGAAACGTTTTTGATGAATATAGAAGAGCTTTCTACTATTTATCATTATCCAAAAGGAGGCAAGCATGAGGTGCCGAATCTTGTTTGTACGATTTCAAAAAAAGCAGAGCCGCCTCTTGATCTTCCGAAAGAAACAAGCGCGCAGGTGAGCGAACTTACCTTGTTCGGAATGACGAATTTCCACAACCAATATATAAAGTTTGGATTTAAGAGGAGGGACAGGCGTCTGCATTTATATGTTGTTGGTAAAAGCGGCGTTGGCAAAAGCAAACTGCTGGAACTTTTGATTTTGTCGGATGTTATGGCTGGAAAAGGCGTTGGCGTTCTTGATCCGCACGGAGATCTTGTTGACAGCGTTGTGCGCCGCATTCCAGACAATAGAATTGAAGACGTAATTTATTTTAATCCAGCTGATATTGAGTATCCGATTGGTTTTAATCCGATTGAGTCTGTTGATCCGCTTTACCGCCAGCATGTTGCGATGGGTTTTATTGAAATATTTAAGAAACTTTTTGGATCGAACTGGACAGCTCGGGTCGAGCATGTTTTGCGCTACACGGTTTTGGCTTTGTTCGATTGTCCGAACTCGACAGTGTTTGGAATTTTGAAAATGTTGACTGATAAAAATTATCGCCAATATGTTGTCGCGCGCGTCGATGACACGGTTGTCAAAAACTTCTGGGTAAATGAATTCGCGGCGTGGAGCGAAAAGTTTGATAATGAAGCCATTGTTCCGGTTTTGAATAAAGTCGGCCAATTTATCGCTACGCCACTTGTGCGCAACATAGTTGGCCAGCCTGTAAATAAGATAGACATGTTTAAGATTATGGATGAGAAGAAGATTTTGCTGATGAGCGTTTCAAAAGGAAATTTGTCAGAAGAGGTGAGTAATCTATTAGGTTCGATGTTTATTACCGCGATTTATCAGGCAGCTATGAAGCGCTCTGCTTTGCCGGAAGAAAAACGCCATGATTTTTATCTGTATGTTGATGAGTTTCATAACTTCGCGACCAAAACTTTTGAAGAAATTTTGTCTGAAGCGCGCAAATACAGGCTTAATCTTACGCTTTCACATCAGCATATTGGGCAATTGAATCCGACAATGAAAGCAAATGTGTTTGGAAATGTTGGTTCGATTATGACATTCAGAGTTGGCGCGGACGATGCCTACGCGATGGAAAAAGAATTTACTCCTGTTTTCCGCGCGAATGATATCATTAACCTCGCGGTGCGCGAATTTTACGTCAAAATGATTATTGACGGCCATCTGCGGGATCCGTTTTCCGGAATGACACTCGATGTGCCGCCTATTATACAAGATAATTCAAAGAAAATTATTGATTTTTCGCGCAAGAAATACGCTATGCCGAGAGCAGAAGCAGAGGCGTTGATTGTGAAATTTGATAAAGATAGATTGGGCGGGCCGGATAGCGGGCCGAGCGGGTTGCCGGAGGAAGAGAAATTTAGCGCGCCTGTTGTGTAATAAGTCACTCCAACTCACACCAACTCATTCCAAGTCACTCCAAATAAGTTTCAAATTTCAAGATTCAAAATTTTTATTAGTTTAGAATTTGTTTAGAAAAATTTAATGTCAAAAAACTAAAATAACAGCATGATTTATGATTTGGAAGAGAGATTGTGCGAATTCAGCAAATCTGTTCTCGAATTTGTGCGTACAGTTCCTGATAATTTAATAAACAGAAACATATTGAGTCAATTGATACGAGCGGGGACAAGCATTGGGGCGAATTATTGTGAAGCGGATAACGCTGAATCAAAAAAGGACTTTATCCATAAAATAGGAATTTGCCGCAAAGAGACCAAGGAAACGAAATACTGGCTTAAAATAATCGAATCAGTATATTTTGGACAAAAAGAAAAGCTTGTGGAGTTGCAGCAAGAAGCGAAAGAATTAAATCTGATTTTCAATGCTATGTATATAAAACTCAAGAAAAATAATCCGCGGTTTTTGTAATTAGAAAATGGGTCATTTTTTGGAGTGACTTGGTGTGACTTGGAGGTTTGGGATTTTTCATCCTCTCTTCAGTCCTTTCAACATGTTTTTGATGTTGTATGGTTTCGTGACATGCTGGATCCGCATAATTTTATCGAATTCTTTTTTGGATAAAACTTTTTCTTCAAGTACGATTTTTTTGATTGTGCGGCCGGATTTAAGCGCACGCTTCACAATTTCCGCGGTTTTTTGATAGCCGATGTATGGATTTAGAGCAGTTGCCACGGAAAGACTGTTTTCAAACAGTTTTCTGCAATTTGCGGCATTTGCTTTTATACCTTTTATACAGAGGTTTGTTGTTGTATTTAAGCCGTTTGTTAATAATTCCATTGACCAGAGAATATCGAAAATTATTACTGGCGTCATTGTGTTGAGCTCAAGACTTCCAAGCTGTGAAGCGATCGAAACAGCTTGTTCGTTTCCGATAACCTGGAGACTAATCATTTGCAAACATTCAAGAATTGATGCGTTAAGTTTGCCTGGCATGATTGATGAGCCGGGTTCAACTTCCGGAAGGCTGATTTCAGCGATGCCAGCCGCGGGACCCATATTTAAAATTTTGAGATCATTTGTA
>JACRIA010000080.1 GCA_016215735.1 Candidatus Peregrinibacteria bacterium | reverse complement strand
TAAGCGATTTTTTCAGAAGAAGAAAATTTTTTGTGATAATTGGATATATGGTTGCGGCAATTGGAAAACCTTTGCTCGCGATTGCGAATAGTTTTGGGCTTGCGCTGGGCGCGCGTTTGCTGGACAGAACAGGAAAGGGGATTCGTGAGGCTCCGCGCGATGCTTTATTAGCCGGCGGTATTTCGGAAAGCCATCGCGGAGGAGCCTTTGGATTTTTGAAATCTTTGGATACGTCTGGCGCGGTTATTGGAAATTTGACTGCGTTTTTATTGATATATTTGGCATTTTCGATCCGTGAAATTTTTTGGATTGCGCTGATTCCTGCGATTATCGCGGTAATTGTTGTGAGCGGCGTGAAAGAAACTGCGCCGGAAATTGAAAAAAAACATATAAAAATCCGCGATCTGATGAATATCAAAGAATGGCGCGGTAAATTTCGGCCTGATTTTTGGAAATTTATTTTTGTGGCGGGATTTTTTGCTTTTGCGAAGGTGAGCTGCGCGTTTTTGATTTTGCGGGCTGATGCTGTAATGCACAATAAACCGCTGATTCCGCTTTTATATTTGCTTTATAATATTGATTTTGCGGCAATGGCTTGGCCTGTTGGAAAATTCGCGGATAAATATGGAAAAAGGAAATTCATTTGCGCTGGATATTTGTTATTTGCTTTGATGTCGCTTGGATTTATTTTTGCTGGAAATTCATTAGAAGTAGCTGGATTATTTATTTTATACGGCGTGTTTTTTGCTTTTGTGGAAGGCAATTCCCGCGCTTTTGTTTCGAATGTGACAGATGATTCGCGCAGAGCGACAGCGCTTGGAATTTATAACGCGGTTGAAGGATTTATTTTATTGCCGGCTGGAATAATCGCGGGCGCTTTATGGATGATTGGCGACGGAATTGGAACTTTCGTGTATAGTAGTATCTTGAGTTCTATCGCGGCTGTATTATTTTTCTTTTTATTTGTTTATAAAAAATCATGCCGAATTTCCTGCCAAAACAAGTGCAAAATTTAATTGAAGAGCTGGCGAAATTGCCTGGAATTGGGCCAAAGACTGCGGAAAGATTGACTTTGCATTTATTAAAAACTCCTGAAAATGAAGTGCGGCATTTGAGCGATGCTGTGCGGAAATTGAAAGAGGCGTCGCATTTTTGTCTGATTTGCTGGAGTTTAAGCGATACGCCGGATTGCTGCGCGATTTGCCGCGATGATTCGCGCGACCAAAAAACGATTTGCGTTGTTGAGCAGATTTTGGATGTTGGTTCTATTGAAAAAACTGGATACAAAGGCGTTTATCATGTGCTTCATGGCGCGATTTCTCCGATTGACGGCATTGGGCCGGATGAATTGAAAATAAAGGAATTGATTGAGCGGGTTAGCGCGAATCCGGGCAACGTGAGCGAAATTATTTTAGCCACGAATCCGAGCCATGAAGGCGACGCGACTGCGATTTATATTTCGAAATTGCTTAAACCTTTTGATGTTAATGTGACGCGGATTGCGGCTGGAATTCCGGTTGGTGGAAATTTGAATTACACGGATGAAATTACGCTGGGGAAGGCGATTGAGGGACGGAAAAATTTCTAAGTGCTCTAATTGATCTAATCAATTTCTAAATTTCTAATGCGATTTTTGGCCGTGATATACTAATTTGGAAAGCAATTTGGCTATTTCAGCGGCTTTTTTATTGAGTTTTTTATCGGTAAATGTTAATTCTTCGACTTCAGATTCTTTTTTACCTTTTATAAAATCTTTCATAATGTGTATTTTAACATAAGTCGGTGGTGGTGGACGTAAGGGGAATCGAACCCCTACCACCGGTTCTCAGGGCCGATAGTGCGAACCATCGACTACGCCCCATGCCACCGACTGCGGCGATTAAAACATATCGAGTTAAAATTTTTCTAAACAAAATATTACAAATTTTTAAACTTTTATTTTTTGTGATATAATAAGATTAGGTTCTCAGGGCTGGTATTAATATCCCCGTCCGTTGTGGCGGGGATTTTTTGTTGTGCGGTGAAGTAAAACGCGCTAAAATTTCTTCGCCATGATTAAGAAAAATACAGATAGATTGAAGCGCGGCCTTGCGCAGATGTTGAAAGGCGGGGTGATAATGGATGTAGTGAACGTGAAGCAGGCAAAAATCGCGGAAAAAGCTGGCGCTGTTGCTGTAATGGCGCTTGAACGTGTTCCTGCGGATATCCGAGCGCAGGGAGGTGTTAGCCGCATGAGCGATCCGAAAATGATTAAAGAAATTATGAAGGCGGTTTCAATTCCCGTGATGGCGAAAATAAGAATTGGGCATTTTGTTGAAGCGCAGATTTTGGAAGCTTTGGGTGTTGATTATATTGATGAAAGTGAGGTTTTGACGCCTGCTGATGAGCAGTTTCATGTTGAGAAAAAGGGCTTTCGTGTGCCGTTTGTGTGCGGTTGCAGGGATTTGGGCGAAGCTTTGAGGAGAATAAATGAAGGTGCCGCAATGATTCGTACAAAAGGGGAGGCTGGAACTGGAAATGTTGTTGAAGCTGTGCGGCATGTGCGCGCGATTAAAGAAGAATTGGAAAGTTTGCGCGGCACGAGTGGAAAAGTTTTGGAAAAGCGCGCGAAAGAAATGCGCGTGCCGATTGAACTTGTAAAATATGTGACGAAAAATCAGAAACTGCCGGTTGTAAATTTCGCAGCTGGCGGAATCGCGACTCCTGCTGACGCGGCAATGATGATGCAAATGGGATGTGACGGAGTTTTTGTGGGGTCGGGAATTTTTAAATCATCTGATCCTTTGAAAAGGGCGAGGGCGATTGTTATAGCAGTCGCGCATTACAATAATCCGAAAATTTTGGCAGAAGTTTCTGAAGGACTGGGTGAGGCAATGAAAAGTTTGGAGATAAATAAATTAGCGGATTTTTATGCGAAGCGCGGGAATTAGCTCAAAGTTCAAAGTTCAAAGTTCAAAACCACAGCTTAAAGCTCAAAAGTTAAAAATTGGGGTTTTGGATATTCAAGGGTCGGTTGAAGAACACGCGGCGGCTTTGAAAAAATGCGGTGCAAAGGTTTTATTTGTAAAAAATACTGATGATTTGGCGCGAGTTAATGGCTTGATAATTCCTGGCGGTGAAAGCACGCATTTGAGTAAAATGCTTGAAACCAACGGGCTTTTTGATGCGCTGAAAAAACGTATATGTAGCGGTATGCTTGTTTTTGGAACGTGCGCGGGCGCAATTTTGCTGGCGAAAAAAATTGTCGGTGATAAAAAAGTGAAAAGCTTGGGCGCGATTGATATTGAAATCGAACGCAATGCTTATGGGAGACAGCTTGATAGTTTTGAGGCTGATTTGCAGTCGCCTGCGCTTGGAAAATGGCTATTTCATGCGGTTTTTATCCGCGCGCCGAAAATTTTACGTGTTGGGAATGACGTTCGAGTGTTAGCGCGACATGGAAAAGAAATTGTTTTTGCGCGCGAAAAAAATATTCTGGTTTCAACTTTTCATCCAGAGCTCTCTAGTGATTTGAGAGCGCATAAATATTTTATTGAGATGGCAGCGCTCGCTCAATAGCTGACAATTTCTTGACTTTATTTAGAAAAAGAGGGTAATGTTTTCCCCTATTAGTAAGTTCGGATGCAATATTATGGAAAACTTAAAAGAAAACATTGAAGACTCTCGCCTTACCCAACCCATTTATTCCTTTGAGGAAGGAGCTGTTCTTTTTAATGAAGATGAAAAGGATTTAAGAAAAACTCTTCTTGGAGGCAAAGGCGCAAATTTGGCTGAAATGACTGATATGAATATTTCTGTTCCACCCGGTTTTATTATAACTACTGAAGTTTGTGATCTTTATTTAAGAAATGGAAAATTTCCAGAGGGATTTGAAGATCAGGTAAAAACTTATATGGCTCTTCTGGAGACTCAAATGAATAGAGAATTCGGTAATTCGAAAAATCCTTTATTGGTCTCGGTTCGTTCTGGCGCAAAAGCTTCGATGCCTGGAATGATGGAGACCATTTTAAATCTTGGATTGAATGATAAGACTGTTGAAGCAATCGTGAAGCAAACTAAAAATAGATGGTTCGCTTATGATATTTATTGCCGCTTTATTCAGATGTTTATTGATGTGGTTATGGGAATTGACCGCAGTAATTTTGAGACTGCATTAGAAGTGTTGAAGGCAAAACGGCAGGTGAGCAGAGACGCGGATCTTAATGCGAAAGATTTAGAAACATTAGCAAAGCGCTATAAACAAATAATTGAAAAAAGGGCGAAACAGCCATTTCCAGAGGATTCTTGGCAACAACTTTATTCAGCAATTGAAGCTGTATTTAAATCTTGGAATAGCCCTAAAGCAAAAGCTTATCGAGAAATTAAAAAGATTCGCGGCTTAAAAGGAACAGCGGTAAATATTCAAGCAATGGTTTTCGGGAATATGAGTGAATTGGATTCTGGTACTGGCGTTGTTTTTACTCGAAATCCAAATACAGGCGAATCAAAACCATTTGGAAATTTTTTATTAAATGCTCAAGGCGAGGATATTGTTAGCGGAACTCGTGATGCAGAACCGATAAATAAGCTTGAGGAAGCTATGAAGGATATACACGGCCAGCTTATGACTATTTTAGCGCAACTAGATGAGCATTTTAAAGATATGCAGGACGTGGAATTTACTATTGAAAAAAGAAAGCTTTTTATACTTCAAACTCGCGATGGCAAACGCACAGCGTACGCAGCGCTTAAAATCGCGACAGATTTGGTTAAAGAGAAGAGGCTTTCCAAAGAAGAAGTTCTTTTGAAGCTTGATCCTACTCAGCTTGATCATCTTCTCCACAAACGTATTGATCCAAATGCGCCAAAGCAAATTATTGCAAAAGGGCTTGGGGCTTCGCCGGGCGGCGCGTGCGGAAAGGCTGTGTTTTCTTCTGAAAAAGCTGAGGAATGGGCAAAGAAAGGAGAAAAAGTTCTTTTATTTCGTCCAGAAACAGTTACAGATGATATTCGCGGGATGGAGGCGTCGCAGGGAATTTTGACATCGCGCGGAGGACTTGGCGCTCACGCGGCTTTGGTTTCTCGAGACAGGGGAAAACCTTGTATTGTGGGTTGTTCAGCTCTTGAGTTTGATTGGAAAAATATGAAGGCGTTTATTACTGAAGGAGATAAAGTTCATGAGATCAATGAAGGCGATTATCTTACAATTGACGGTTCAACCGGAGAAGTTATGCTGGGCCAAGTGCCGATGCTTGATCCTGAATTACCAGAGGATTTTTATACAATTATGGAATGGGCGGATGAAATACGTAAACTGCGGGTGCGGGTGAATACTGAAACTCCGGAGGGGTGTAAAAAAGCGCTTGATTTAGGAGCTGAGGGAATCGGGCTTGCTAGAACAGAGCATATGCTTTTGGATCCTAAAAAACTTTCTATTTTTAGGAGAGTTATTTTAGCTCAGTCAAAAGAGGAAAAATCAAGAGCTTTGGAAGATTTTTTGAAAATACAAAGAGAGGATATAAAAGAAATTATTAGTATAATGAGCGGCTATCCGGTATTGGTGAGGCTGCTTGATCCGCCTCTTCATGAATTTTTGCCAAAGGAGGAAGATAAAATCCAAGCTTTAGCTTCGGAGATGGGGATGGATGTTGAAAGTTTAAAGAAAAATATTGAAGGTCTGCGTGAAGCAAACCCGATGTTAGGACATAGGGGATGCCGGCTTGGGATTACTCATCCTGAAATATACGAAGCACAAGTTAAGGCCATTTTGGAAGCTGCTATTGAGGTTTCTGAAAATGGCAAGGATCCGCGTCCCGAGATTGAAGTTCCGCTGGTTGGGGATGTGAATGAATTATTAGAAATGCGTTGTTTAATTGAAAAAGTTATTGAAAGCTATAAAGATAGGATAAAGTTTGATTATAAAATTGGAACAATGATTGAGCTTCCGAGCGCTTGTCTCACTGCTGATGAGCTTGCTCCGCATGCTGATTTTTTCTCATTTGGAACGAATGATTTAACCCAAACATCTCTTGGAGTATCGCGAGATGATTATAAAAAATTCATTGATAAATACTTGGAGAAAGAAATATTTGAAAATGATCCTTTTGCTGTGCTTGATAAAAAAAGTGTTGGAAAATTGATGAAAATAGCAGTTGAGGATGGACGAGCAGTGAAGCCTAATTTAGAAGTCGGCATCTGCGGCGAGCATGGAGGCGATCCGGAATCTATTGAATTGTGCCATTCTTTGGGATTGGATTATGTGAGCTGTTCTCCGTTTAGAGTGCCTGGCGCAAGATTAGCTGCTGCGCAAGCTGTTATTAGAGAAAAAGGGCTGAGTATCCAAGGAAAGGTTTAGAAAAACTTTAGAAATTATCTTCGGGCAAGCAAAGTGTAGTGTCGCTTATTTCTTTTTTATATGCGCCTGTGTCCGCCTGCGGCGGACGGCGTGTTCGTGACGGTTTATTTCTAGCACCTGTTCCGCCTTAGGCGGAGGCGTGTTTGGGCTCAAAATTCAGGTTGAAGCGAGAATCAGCTTGAATTGCTTTTTGAATTTTTTATCGAGGGATTTGACGCATTTTTTGCGCAGAAGTTTGTTTTCCAAAAACGCGATAATCCCCGGACCGCTTCCGGCAAGAATAACAGCGCTAGCGCCAAAATCTTTGAGAATGGCTTTTGTGGCTGTGATATCAACTGCTGTTTCAATGTCATTGTGAAGATTCGCGAGTAATTCTTTTCTGTTTTTATTTTTGATAGCGCGGCACAGAAGCTTTGTGGATTTTTGATTTTTACCTGTGAATTTTAGGTTTATTTTTTTGTAAACGGATTTGGTTTTTGCAATAATCGGATTTTTCTTTGTCGGGATCAAGAGAAGTAAAGGAAGTTTTGGGCAAGGATTTGTAGTGCGGATTTTTTCTCCAAAATGCGTGCCAACAGCTGTTCCACCTGTCATGAAAAATGGTGTATCCATGCCAATATTCGCTGCTAGATTTTCCAGTTTTCCGCGCGATAAACGCATTTTCCACATTTCATTTAAACCTTTTAAAACTGCTGCGGCATTGCTCGAACCTCCTGCAAAACCAGACGCGACTGGAATATGTTTATCTATAAAAATTTCGAGGCCGATTTTTTTGCGGGTGCGTTTTTTCATGATTTCCGCGGCCTGATATGCGAGATTTTGTTTTGTAAGCGGCATTGTTTTATCGTTGCTTTTTATAATAATTTTATTCTTTGCGATTTCTCTTATTGCAATTGTGTCGTGCAGACTGATTTCCTGATAAATTGTCTGGATTTTGTGGTATTTGCTTGATTTACCGAGAATATCGAGGGCTAGATTTATTTTCGCGGGGGATTTAATTTTGAGAGGGGTTGCCATTTTTATTTGTTGATTATGGTGTCCGCCTCAGGCGGACGGTTTATTTTATAGACCTGTGTTCGCCTGCGGCGAACGGTCTGTTAATGTAATTGCTGTTGAACAGTATAAGTCTTTTTTTGATTTTCCGCGAATTGCCGTGATGCTGATGTTCGTTTTTTTGGCTTTTGTAAGGCGTGAAATGCTGTCGCGGATTTTATTTGCGATTGGGTCGATTTTTATTGCTGATGTTTCGATGTTTATGCTTATGTTGGAAATTTCGTAGCCGGTGCGTACCATTCGTGCGAGTGCGTAGCCGAGGTATTTTTTGCTGTCTTTTATCCCGCGTTTGCACATTGGTGTCGCGAATGTGCCGAGTGAACCGCCTCCTAATGCTGAAGAAATTGCCGCAGAAAGAGCGTGGAGGACTGCGTCGCCGTCTGAATCTGCTTTAAGTTTAAAATATTTTGGAAATTTCGCGCCCCCCAAAACAAGAGTGCCGGAAGCGGTGTCGCTTCGCGACAGTTTATTCATAGCGCCTGTGTTCGCCTGGTGGTGTTGCTTCGCAACAGCTTGTTTATAGCGCCTGTGTCCGCCTGAGGCGGACGGCGTGTGCGGCGAACGGCGTGTTGAAAATTTGTGATAATCAGAGCCTATGCCGATTAAAGTTTTTGTTGCTGCGTCTTCTGCAAAAGTGATCTTTTTGTTCGCATAAGATGCTTGCGTCCATGCAATTTTATAGCCTGCGGCCTCGACCATTGAGGCATCGTCAGTGAAAATTTGTTTTTTTGTGTTTTTATATGAACTCTGCAAAATTTCCCATTTAAAAATCTGCGGAGTCTGCGCGAGGAGAATTTTCTCGCGCGGGAGAGTCTGCGCAATGAAATTGCCAGTTGTTGCTTTAACTGTATCGATCGGCCTGCGGCCGGTGATTGCTGCGCCGTGTTTTTTAGCAAGAGAAAGGCATTTTTTGATTTCCGCGGTTGTCGCAAAAGGGTTGGCCGCGTTGTGAATAATAATTAAATCATCTGGCGCAAGGCGAAATTTCGCGGATTGACTTTTCGCTAAAAATTTTATCGCGCGTTCCACTGATTTCTGTCGCGTTTTGCCGCCGAGAATTATTTTTGGTTCTGTGCGGCTAGATTTTGGCGCGAGTTTTTTTATTTTCCGGAAATTGTTTTTATTCGCGGCAATTACAATCGCGTCCGCTATATTTTTGAAAGCTCCAAGGGAATATAAAATCAGCGGCTTATCGTTGATTTCAAAAAGCGTTTTGTCGAAGCCCTTGATTCTTTTTGATAAACCCGCGGCTAATAAAATAAGGGTTGTCATTTTTGTTCTTCGGTGAGGCTGAAATTTTTTAATATCTCGATAGCTAATTTTTTCATCTCATCCGTATCCAAAATGCAATCTTCGTCAGAGAGAAAAAATGCTATCAAGCTTAAATAGTCTATTTTCTCAGTATTGATTATTCCGTTCGATTCTTGGGGTTTATCAATTATAACACGGACTTTTGCCGAGTTAAGTATATCCGCCAGGTCGCAGCGGTTTTTTGCTTTCTGCACTGCGAGTATTGTTTCCCAATTTTTTTGGCGCGCTAATTTTTCTATCATTTTTTCTTTGGACGCCTTTCTCGTTAACCATGATATTCCTAATTTTTTAATATCCTCTCGCGTGTGATAAAATAAGTAAGACATTTGCAATTCTTCGGGTATTAAACTGTAAAGCTTTTGCGCCGCGATTCTTGCGTCTTCTAGGTTTTGCTGGTTGTCTGTTGTCCGAAAATCTAAAATATTCATTTCTTCTTTCATCTGATTGATTTTTTAATAAATTTTACGATTTCTAAAAATTTTATTTCGCCGGCAAGGAATTTTTTAACTGCAAGTTCGTCGGCTTCGACAAGTTTTTTGAGAACCGACACCTGCTTTCCGGCTATAGCTCGGCATAATTTTAAGGAGCTTAATTTATCATTAATCTTTTCGATTGTCAAGTTTTTCATTGATGGTTTGAGAAATTTTTGCGGCGGATGTTTTGGATAAAACAGCGCGAAACTGATTGGAATTTTCATGTTCGGCTTGCTGATGCTGACAAAAATACTGTTGTCTTCAAAAATAACTGCGCTATGAACAATGCCCTGCGGATGATAAACGATTTCAACTTGTTCAGGCGCGACGCCGTATAAAATACAACATTCGATCAGCTCAAATCCTTTATTCATCATTGTCGCGGAATCGATTGTAACTTTTTTGCCCATGCGCCAAGTCGGGTGGATGAGAGCTTGGGCCGGCGTGACAGCGCGCAATTTTTCTAGCGGCGTTTTGTAGAATGGGCCGCCTGAGCAGGTCAAAATTATGCGCGATATTTTTTTATGCGGATATTTTTGCAAAATGCTCCAGATGCCCGTATGTTCGGAGTCAATCGGAATAAAATTAACATGGTGTTTTTTGGCTTCTGCAAGCAATTTTTTGCCACCGCAGATAAGCGCTTCTTTATCTGCAATAGCGATATTTTTACCTAGCCGGATAGCGGCGAGCGTCGGAGCAAGGCCGATTTCGCCGACCAATGCATTAACAACCAAATCCGCTTTTTTATAAGTCGCGACTTTGATTAAATTTTCTGAAACAAATTCCGGATGGAATTCTTTGCTTTGTTTCTGCAGAAGTTTTTGATTTTTATGTTTGCTCAATGCAACAACGCGAAAATATTTTTTATTTTTTCTTATAACTTCGAGTGTTTGTGTCCCGATTGAACCTGTTGAACCGAGAATCGCGATATTTTTCATTGAATAATCCTTAAAAATTCTTTCGCAAGATTTTTTTCTGGAACAATTTTAATGACTTTTCCTTTTTTATAAATCATGCCTTTGGCGCGGCTTCCGACAATCGCGAAATCCGCTTGTTTCGCTTCACCCGGGCCGTTAACAGCGCAGCCCATAAGCGCGATGCGCAAAGGTTTTTTGATTGCTGATAATCGCGGTTCGAGTTCGCGGCTGAGTTTTAAAACATCTATTTCGCAGCGTGAACATGTCGGACAAACAATCAAAGTTGGCTCTTTTTTATACAAATTAAGCGCTTTTAAAATTGCTTTTGCAGCGCGGACTTCCTGGATCGGATTTTCTGCGAGCGAAACGCGGATTGTGTCGCCGATACCGGTCAGAAGAAGATTTCCGATTGCGATTGCATTTTTTGAAATGCCGTTTATAAGCGTTCCTGCTTCGGTGACTCCGACATGAAGAGGATAATTGTATAGTCGGCTGATTGCGCGATATGCTTTTATTGTTTCGCTCACGTCCGTATGTTTGAGCGATATAACAAGATTGCGGAAATTATGTTTTTCGAAAAACCTGATTTGTTTTTTGGCTTCGCGGATAAGGTCGTTTGCTGTAATTTTTTCCTTAAATGGCCGAATCGAGCCTGAATTGATGCCGATTCTGATTGGAATTTTCGTGTTTTTGGCGGCTGTTATAATTTTAATAAGTCCGCTTCGCGGAGTGTTGCACGGATTAATGCGGATTTTATCAGCGCCGGATTCAATCGCGGCGAGCGCAAGATCTGCGTTGAAATGAATATCCGCAACAATTGGGATGTGAATTTGCTTTTTTATCTCGTGAATTGCGCGGGCTGAAGCCAAATTTGGTACTCCGACGCGGATTATTTCACATCCTTCTTTTTCAAGTTTCAAAATTTGCGCGACTGTGGCACGGATGTTTGAAGTTTTTGTTGAACACATTGATTGAATTGCAACAGGGTTTGTGCCGCCGATTTTAACTTTTCCTATTTTGATTTCTCTGGTTTTGCGCTTAAACATCAAACGCATTATATCACAGAAAAATTTGACAGGTATTTATTTATATGATATAAATTAATCTTAATTTTATGGATACTGCGTTAAAAAATAAGGCCGGCACAGGAGAGGAGAAAATACTCGATGATTTGTCTGTCGAAGAAAAAATCAAGATTATGCGCGAAGGGGTTGAGGCTATGAAAGAAATGGTTCAGATCGTACAAAATATTCTTGAGGTTAATGCATATGTTGTTCGGTGTTTCGCTGAAGCTGTGCGAGACATAATTAAACAGCGTAAACAGCAATCCGATTGACTTTAAAGCGGATTTTTATTATTATCCTTCAAGCATGAAAGCCATTTTTTAACCAATACTTTATAACAAAGCATTTGCGAATAAATCATCAGATACGCGCTGGCGCTGTGCGCCTTGTGGATGAAGAAGGAAATCCAATGGGCGTTATGGGAACTGATAAGGCGTTATTGATGGCGCGGGAAAAGGGCTATGACTTATGCGAAGTGGCGCCCCATGAAATCCCTCCTGTGTGCAAATTGATGGATTACGGAAAATATCTCTATCATCAGCGGAAATTGGAAGGAAAACAGCGCAAAATGCACAAGCAGACAGAAGTGAAGGGTGTGCGTCTTGGATTTCAGACTGGAATACACGACATAGAGGTTAAAGCGAATCAGGCGAAAAGGTTTTTATCGGAAAGAGACACGGTAAAAGTGACGATGATTTTCAGGGGAAGAGAAATAACTCATATTGATTTAGGAAGAAAAAAAATGGAAGATTTCTACGCTCTTGTGCGAGATGCTGCGAAAATGGAGGAGCCGCCGAAAAGACAGGGAAACATGCTTATAATGCTATTAACACCGATAAAATAACTCAAAGCTCAAAAGTCAAAGGTCAAAACTACAACTTAAAAGGCAAAATTATTAAAACTTAATATATGAAGCAAAAGTCACATAGCGGAATGAAGAAGAGGATTCACTTTTCCAGCGGCGGAAAAGCCAAATTCCGCAAGCCGTGTAGAAATCATTTGCTTTTTGGCAAATCAAAAAGACAAAAAAGATCTTTCCGAAAAGGAGTGAACGCGGATGAAACTAATGTTAGTGAAATTAAGCGGTTATTGCCGAATTATCTTTAATGCGCGGACAGGCCGTCCCGCCTTGGCGGGACACAGGCGCTATATAAAAAGTCTGCCCGCGCCAAATAAAATTCTTAAAAAATAATACATGACTAGAGTAAAAGGCGGGATAATCACCCACAAAAAACATCATAAAATAAGAATGGGCGCGAAGGGCATGCGGGCCGGCCGCGCAAGAAAATACGGTTTGTCAAAAATGGCTTTGATGAAACAGGGGACGAATGCTTATATTGGCCGCAGACATAGAAGAAGAGAAATGCGCAGAATTTGGATAACAAGAATTCAGGCTGCGTGCAGAATTAACGGAATTTCATACAGCAGATTTATGAATGGACTTTTGAGAAAAGCGATTTTGCTGGATAGAAAAGTTTTGGCAGACTTGGCAGTGAGCGAGCCCGGGGTGTTTAAAAAGTTGGCGGAAGAAATAGGGGGACGGGGGTAGCGAGTTTTAATAAATTATTTTGAAATCAGTAAGGCTGGGCGTTGGTTCCTGCCATGTTTTTTCTATTTTATCCACTCTGGCGCCGGTTGGGCCTTTTTCGCACCATTTTATAAAACGCGCGAGGCTGGCTTCGTCACCTTGAGCGCAGACTTCGACTGTAGCGTCATCATTATTGCGAACCCAGCCAGTAAGGCCGAGTGAAAGCGCTTTTTCTTGCGTTTCAGCGCGGAAGAAAACACCTTGGACGCGGCCTGAAATTTTAAGCATTGCTTGTTTCATAATCTTTTTATATCATAAAGATTTTTGCGGATTTAGCAAAAAGCCTGCAGCTACTTGACAAGAATTAAAGGCATGTGATATACTAAATTTAGTATAAATTTTAATCAAATCAAAAATGGGTGAAGTAAAAAATACGCCATCAACTCCTGAAGAACATGCTCAAGAAGCATTTGTATGTTTACAAGGTTTTGTTGAACAAAAACTGTTGCAAGGCGATTGGAGTACGCCTTTGACGAGCAAAGTTCTTGTAGAAAATTTAAGGGAATATATTGAAGAGGCTAAAAATGCTGGTGCTAGTGTTTCTGATCTTGAAAAAGAATTTAGCAAAATTGCGCCTGCGGCTTTTTTAGGAGAAGCTAAAAATCTTCTCGATTATGTAGAGCAAAATCTAGAGACGTTGAATAAAAATATTTTTGTAAGAGATGGTTTTCTCAGAGAAGCTGTTACCGCAATTAAGGAAGCAAAGGGGCTGGGAGCCAATGTGATTGAACTTGAAACAAGGGTCGTGGGAATAAAGAAAAAACTCGAGGATACGGGAAAACGAATTAAATATGCTATAGGAATGTGATTTCTCTGATTTTAGATTGGCGTTTTGCAAAGTTTTTTACGTTTAGATGACGGCGAGATTTAAAAATGCTAGAATAAAAGCCTGAAAAAAGGAATATGAGGAACTTTATTAAAAAGCTTGTTTTTGGCTTATTGGTCTGGCTGGCGCGGATAAGATTGAGGCGATTAAAAAACGTGAAAATTATTGGTATAACTGGCAGCGCTGGCAAAACTACGACTAAAGATGCGATCGCGAAAGTTTTATCGAGTAAATATCGAGTAATTGCGAGCAAAAAAAGCTATAATACAGAATTTGGCTTGCCGCTTACGATTTTGGGCGCAGAGGCTGGTTTTTCTTCAGCGATTATGTGGCTTTGGAATTTGGCTGTGGCAAAGTGGAATGCGTTTTTTTCGCGGAAAAAAATTGATTATTTTGTGCTTGAAATGGGCGTTGATAAGCCCGGGGATATGGATTTGCTGACGAAAATCGTAAAACCTGATATTGCTGTTTTTGCAAATGTTAAGCCTGTGCATCTTGCTGAAGGACAATTCAAAAATTTAGATGAAATTTTTAAGGAAAAAAGTAAAATTGGCCACGCTGCAAAATCCGGCGGAAAATTAATTTTAAATTATGATGATCGATTTGTGAGGCGATTGGAAAATTTGAAAAGCGCGAAAATTATTTGGTATGGATTTAGCGATGGAGCGAAAGTCCGGGCAACAAATATTAAAACTGATCTGGCCGGCACTTCTTTTGATTTTCATTATGGAAATATTCATTCGAGATTGTTTGTGCCGATTCTTGGGAGCCATCATGTGAATTGCGTCTTGCCTGCGATAATTTGCGGACTTGAATGCGGAATGTATATAGATGATATTTTGGCTAGTTTAAGGGATTTTTCGCTGGCGCCAGGAAGAATGAATGTGATTGAAGGCGTAAATGGTTCAACGATTATTGACAGTTCGTACAATGCGTCGCCGGAATCAACTTTGGCTGCGATGGAAACCCTGAAAGAGGTTGGGCAAGGCCGAAGAAAGATTTTTGTTTTTGGAAATATGAATGAATTGGGAAATGAAGCGGAAAATTATCATAAAAAAATCGGTGAAGCGGCAAGTAATATAGTTGATATTTTTATAACTGTTGGTGAATTGGCAAAAATCGCGGGAATTGAGGCTGTAAAAAATGAAATGCCTGCTACCCATGTACATTCTTTTGATAATTATAAAGATGCGACAGCATGCGTGATTAATTTAATAAAACCAAATGATATTGTGCTTGTAAAAGGATCTCAAAATCGGGTAAGATTGGAGCGCCTTGTAAAAGCCATTATGCGGCATCCTGAGGCCGCGAATCGAGTTTTATGTCGTCAGGAAAAAACTTGGCAGAGAATAGAGTGACCATTGACTATTGACTATTGACTATTAACTATTAACTATTGACTATTGACTATGACAAATAGAAATTATGGGTTCAGGTTTCAGGATTGGAATATTTATCAAGATGCTCGTGCATTTAGAATCGTAATAAATAAACTGTTGAAAACTTATCCGCGGGAAGAGAAGTATACTTTGGCCGACCAAACAAAAAGAGCCCTTAATTCTATAGTTCTTAATATCGCCGAAAGCGCTAACAAAAGCACTGATAAAGATATGCGGCTTTATATTAATAGGGCACACGGTTCGCTGGATGAAGTAGTTGCGTGTTTAGATTGTGCTTTGGATGATAAGTATATTAGCAAGGAACAACATGAAACGATTCTAGAAAATATTAGCAGTCTTGCTAGAAGGTTAAATGGCTTTACCGCCTACTTGTCAAAAGTCAAAAGTTAATAGTCAACCGTCAAAAATCAATAGTTAACAGTCAAAAGTCAACAGTCATCTTATGAAATACACCTGGAGAATTATCGGACATGAACGGCTCACGCGGAGCCTTGAAAATGATCTTTCAACGGATAACCTCGGCCATGCGTATCTTTTCGCGGGGCCGGAAAAAGTCGGCAAATTTACTGTCGCGAAAACTTTCGCGCATATTTTGCAGTGCGAAAATAATTTTTGCCATACTTGCAAAACTTGCATTCAAATAGATAAAAATTCTCATCCGGATACAATTGTGTTCCGCGATGATGGCGGATCAATAGGGATAGATGTGATTCGCGAGTTGATTATGCGCCTAAATATGAGCGCGCAGAGTAAATATAAAATTTTTATTGCTGAAAATATCGAACGCATGACAGAAGAGGCCTGCAACTGCCTGCTTAAAACGCTCGAGGAGCCGCCGCAGAATACGATTTTTCTTTTTACCGCGATTTATTTGAAGCGCGTATTGCCGACTATTTTGTCGCGTGTAAGAATTTTGAAATTTCATCATTGCCCGGAAGGGGTTTTGATCGAGCGTTTAGCCGAACTTTATCCTGAAACCGGGGAAGAAACAATTGAACAAATAAGCAAATTCAGCCTTGGGAAACCCGGCGTTGCTTTTGATTTAATGAATGATCCGCAGTTAATTTCTTATTATAAAACTCTGTACAGCGATTTGCAGAGATTTTTGGATCATAAGGGAATTTTCGATAGATTTATGTATGTAAAAGAGACGGAAAATCAGCCGAGAAAGGTTAATGATATTCTGGATATTTTGACGCATATAATAAGAAGCCGCCTTATGGCCGGCGATGGCCAGCCGCATTATACGAAAATCTTGGATAAGATAGACTATACAAAATTTCTTCTTGAGCATAATATCAATTCAAAGCTGGCTCTTGAAAATCTAATGCTGAACATATAAATGGCAAACAAATACGCAAATATAATTTCGTTTTTTAAGAAAAATATTATTGAAATACCTGTTGAAGACAACGGTGATTTGGCCGCGGATGACACGATTATTTACAGAAATGACGAGGGCGCAGAAGACGCCGGTAAAATTACTTACATTGGCCCGAGCCTTGATCCTGAAAGAATCGCGAAGGATTTTGCTGTACTGCGCAAAGCGACTTCGCATGATTTGCAAAAAATCGAGGCGCATGATGAAAGAAAATCTGAATGTATCACACAGTGCCGCGAACAAGTTGCCGTGCTAAATCTTGATATGAATATTTTTGACGCGGCGTATTCTTTTGATGGAAAACGTCTGGCGTTTTTATTCACGGCTGATGAACGCGTGGATTTTCGCGAACTTGTTAAAAAATTAGCTTCTATATTTAAAAAACAGATACATTTGCATCAGGTTGGGCCGCGCGACAGGGCAAGAATGATTGGCGGATGCGGAAAATGCGGAAAGCAGATTTGCTGCAAAAATTGGCTGCATAAATTAGCGAGTATAACAATGGATGTTGTCCGTCTGCAGGGCCTTGAGGGAAAAGGCGGCGGGAAATTAGCAGGAATTTGCGGGAAATTATTGTGCTGCTTACGATACGAAGTTGAAGAATATAAGAAAATGCGCGAAGGCCTGCCTTTGATTGGAAGTATTATCCAAACAAAAGACGGGGCTGCAAATGTTATCGGGCTTGATGTTTTAAACAGAAAAATAAAAATCGTTTCCGAAGAAGGAAAATTCGCTATAATCAGCGACAAGGATGTGAAAAAAATTATTTCTGCGCCGGAAATCAGGCGTATGGAAGAAGCTGCCGAGGAACCGGCAACGGAAGAAAGCAGCGGGGGATTAATTTAAATTTATGTGGATTTATTTTTTATTATTGGTCTTTTGCGGCGCTGGAATAGTTGTGATTTACATGCGAAAAAAAGGCTCTAGAAATTTTTTGCGATATTTTAAAAAAAGCGCGGCAACAACTCTTATTGAACCGAAAATTCCTATAGAAAATGGCGGATCCACGATGAATCATTGTCCTGCTGTGGCGCTAGCTGATGAAAACGCGAATCCGGAGATTGATAAACTTGACCGCAAGGAAATAAAAATCGCGATGGAAAAAGGACGCGCCAGCATTGAAAAGTCTGACCTCACTTCTGCTGAAAAAAGCTTTGTTAAGGTTCTTTCTTTTGATGAAAATGATTTGGAGGCTAACTTAAATTTAGGGCTTATTTATCTGAAAAAAGGCTTGGCTGCGAAAGCAGAGGCGATTTATAAAAAATTGATAGATCTTAAATGCGCTGACGCTGTAATTTACAGCAATCTCGGCAATGCGTATTATCAACAGGAAAAATTTAAGGAGGCGGAAGAGGCTTACACAAAGGCTGTTGAGCTTGATTCTCAAAATCCGCGGCGCATGATTAATCTTGGCTGTGTTTTGCACGAAATGAAAAATTTTGACGGTGCGATTGAATATATTTCTAAAGCAATCGCTCTCGACAATAACCCTGATTACCACGCAACAATGGCTGATATTTATATTTCTCTTGGAAATCTAGCGCGCGCGAAAGAGATTATTGATTTTGCTCGAAAAATCGATAAGAAAAGTAGCGCGCTGAAAGTTGTCGCGAAAAAGTTGAAGGCAAAAAAAAAGAAAGGGCATTGAAAATACTGTACAAAACCTTTTATCGTGGGATATAATTTATTCCTTGATATTTCTTAACCCAAAAGTTTATGCCTGAAACAACTGAAGTATTTTTATTAAGCGAGAAACACTGGGATGTTGTAGAAAAGTTGAAAGCTGAATATCCTAATGCGTCAAAAGAGATAGGCGATCTCGGGGGAATATTCAGAGCAAAATTAGCGGTTTTTATCCAAAAACATGGCTATGCCGCTCTCGCATCGGCAGATAAAAGGGGTGTGTTATGTGAAGATTTATCTACAACGATTAAAGATGCGCCATTAGATTTAACGATTAAAACCGCGATACAAAATGCTGTGGCAGATATAGCGAAGGAATTAACTGAAAATAAACAATGCATGGAGGCACAGAGGCTTTTCGATGATGCCAAACAGGAAATGCATAATAAAAATCCTAAACTGGCATATGAAATATTAATACGGTTGATTGAGTTTTTGCCCAAAAATTTTTTGGTGATAAAGAGGCTTTCTTATTATGCTGCTCTTTTGGGCAAGTTTGAAGAATCAAAAAAATATGCTGAAATGGGGCTGAAGTTTTGGCCAGAAGAAGATACTTTTAAAGAATGTTTGGTAAATGCACTTTCAAATATTTATAGGACCGCGGAAGATAAAAGTATTCCTGAGGTGCAGGAGCTGCCTGATAAAATAAATGGTATCCTTGGGAATATGAAATTTCCTTCAAAAACATCTAAAGTTGTGGCGAGATCAATAATACAAATGAATTTGGGGGAGTGCGATGATGCATTTAAAATGCTAGAAGGATGGGAGGGAGCGGATGATGATTCTCAAGAATTGAAGGCCTGGCTTGTCCGGGCTAAAGGATTGGCTATGATTGAAAAGGGAACTAGGATGTTCAAAACAGTAACCGAATATCCATCGGACCTCAAAATGTGTTTTATGTTGGATACGGCGGCAGATTTGAGGGATTTGGCGGAAAAAATAGAACGAGATGCTTGATAAATTTATCAGGTGGGCGGCGTTTTTTAATCTGTAAATTGCTTTTCTAGCGGCGCCTCCACTGGCTGGGCCGCTTGTTGCAGGATTTTGCCTTCTTCTGAATTTGGATCAATGCCGACTAAAACTTTGTCTGCTGTGGCGCGGTATGAGCTTTTGATTTCTTCTTTTTTGGCTTCGCCGTCCGCGTATGTGATTGTTCTTGTCCAGAGCGCTTTAAATCCTTTGCCTGCTCGTTCAAGCTGTTTTTGCTGGCCAGCTGGAAGGTTTAAGGTTTTTATAATTTCTTTGCTTCCGGCTGGAACAAAATCGCTTAAATATGGGCCGTCCATTTCTACGCGCCGGCCGTCTGATGTGCCGTAAAATTTATAAAATGCTTCCATGCCGCGGACATAAGATTGAATCAAAATAGCGCCGGGCGTGTTATTTATAAAACGTAAGTCGTGCGAACCAGGATAAACTGTTGCGTCGAGGCCGTGGCCGCCGATTTGGGAATAATACCGCACTGCGTAAGAATGCGCCGAACGCTCGGCTACTGGCAGACCCGCGTAAATTACAGCGCGATACATTGTTGTTGAAACCTGGCAAAGCCCTCCGCCATATTCCGGTACTGTGCCTTCTGGTTTGATCGTGAGTTCTTCAAGATAACCTGTTGTTTGATCTACGCGGCCGAGAGTTTTATTGAATGAAAATTCTTCGCCTGGCCCGATTAATGTTCCGCTAAAATGATTAACGCCTACTTTAATATTATGAATTCTGTTTGCCGGCGAGCCGTGGAATGAAGTATGGCCAATGCCAAGTAATTCCTTGATGCCGAGACTGGATAATTCTTCTGACGCAATAACACGAGGCGGCGTTTCTGTAACCGGAATCGCAACTGCTGTTTTATTATTATTCATCGCGTCTTCTATAAGGCTGATTAGTTCGTTGGTCTGCACTTCTTCTCCCTTTTCGCTATCGCCTTCAAAAATTATTTTCCCGCTGGAATTTTCATATATTTTAATCGGTGAAGTTGTTTTGTTTATGTCGTTTTCAATCTGCGCGATGAAGGATTTTTTGACTGAATTATTGAGTTTTATTTGGATTTTTTCTCCGTCTGCTGCGCCGTATTCTTTTTGATAATAAACATCATCAAGATGCGCGGTTGGCAGGAATGTATATGATGTCCAGCCATATTTTAATGCTATCGGCCTGCGTAAAATCGTTTTTAGTTCTTCAAAGTAAACCGCGAGATCTTCTGATTTTATCGCTGGGGGAGTTGTTATGAAATAAAGAGGTATTATTTCCTGCGATAAATTTTTGATGCGCGATTCCGTCTCTTGAATAAGCAGATATTCTTCAATCTGGCTGCCTGATTGTTCCGACACTATCCTAAAGGTTCCTGCGCTATAGGCTATTGCTGCCGGGGACATTTCTTTTATTTCGTCTTTGTAGGTGTTTTTGATTTTTGCGATAAGTTTTTCTTTGTCAATCGAGGCGTAAACCGGCGTTGAAATCGGTTCAGACGAAAATCGGAGGCTTCTGAATTTTCTTAAACTATCTATTGTTTTATTGATGTCCCATTTTGCACCTATTTCAGCTGCTGATACAGAAATTAATTTATTATTGTATGAAAATTTTATTTCTCCTGCCGCGTTGAAATTATTTACTATATTTTCGATTTTTGTTTTTGCGTCAGGCGCGTCTATATTGTCGATTCTCACGCCGCCAATCAGGTATGAAGGTTTTTTCGCAAAAACCATCAACGCAAACAGCATCAGCATTATGATTATGGCGCCTATGTAACGCGTGATTCTAAGCGCCAATTTTCGTTTTAGCATTCTTTGTTTTTATAAACCGCTTATACAGGCCGGCCGCATGTCTTTTTATTTGCGGAGCGAATATCACCCCTATAAGCGCGCCTAGCGCTGTTCCGGCTAAAGCACTGACCAGCATTTTGTGATAATCGGATTTTTCTTTTTCCATATATGGTGCCCGCCTGAAGCGGATGGTTTATTTTATATGCGCCCTCCGCTTCGCTACGGGCGCGTGTTGCGCGGGAGGATCCGCGCGTGGTAGTGCCGCTTCGCGGCGTGTTATTTTGTATATTCCGTGTTTACTGTTCTTTTTATCACGTTTATTTTTACTTTTCCCGGATAGCCGACTTCTTCTTCGATATTTTTGGCAATATTTTTGGCGAGCGACGGCAAAGCATTGTCTTCTACTACTGTCGGGTCAACCATTACTCTTACTTCTCTGCCTGCTGACATTGCAAAGGATTTTTTTACTCCTTCGAATCTTGTCGGGATTTCTTCGAGAAACCGTATCCGTTCAAGGTATTTTCCAATTGATTCTTGACGTGCTCCCGGCCGTCCTGCTGAAATGGCGTCTGCTGCTTTTACAATCATTGCTTCTGGGGTTTGCGCCGGTTCTGCTTCGTGGTGCGTCCATGCAGCGTGGATTTCTTCTTCTGAAAACCCGTATTTTTTCATTAAGTCTCGCGTGAGCTGATCATGGCCTCCTGTGACGCCTGGATCCTGGTCTATTGCTTTTCCAAGATCGTGCAAAAAACCGCTTATTTTGCAAACATCCATGTTCAGCCCGAGTTCTCCGCCAAGAAGATTTGCCAAATATGTGACTTCTATCGAATGGCTCATTATATTTTGGCCGTAGCTTGTTCTGAAGTAAAGCCTGCCGATTGTTTTGATCAGATCTTGTGATAATGGCTTACGTATGCCAATTTTTCTGATTGCATCTGCGCCTATTTTGTATATATCTTTTTCAGCTTCTGCTTTTGCTGAAGCGACAGCTTCCCGCACCAAAACCGGTGTTATATGTCTTTTATTTTTGAACAATTTATCAATAGCAATTTCTGCTATGCGCCTGCCCAGCTGGTTATGCGACGAAACGGAAATTGTGTCCGGAAAATCATTGAATATAACATTAATTTCCAGAAGGCTTTCCAGCTCTTTTATGTTTTCGGCGCGGAGGCCAACGAGTTCGGCCTTTAAATTGTCTTTTGGCACAAGGATTTGGCTGCTGTTTTTTTCCACTGATGTTGGCATGGAAACTTTCTGCATTGCTTCAATCAGAATATTGCGGCTGATTTTTTCTGCGTTTTCCGTGTAATAATTTTCGAGTTTTTTTAATTTGTTTTCATTTTCTGCGGCGAGATCCTGCTCTATTTTTTTTATAATTTCTTCTTTTAATAAATCTGTTGTTTTGCCTGCTTTTTTGGATAAAAGATTTGTTTGTTCAATTTTGATTTCTTCGTGGCGGGTGCGCGCCACTGACAGTCTTTCTGTTTCCATCACTTCCTGCAAATGCAGATCTTGCGCTTTTTTATCCCATTTTACGAGAAGATCTTCTTTCATTTTTATTGATTTTTCCATGTCGCGCAAAAAAACTTCCTGCGTTTTGACGCTGCCCGCGATTCTGCTTCTAATTCCTTCTGCTTGCTGTCCTGCTTTTTGCCGCGCTTCTGAAGCTTTTTCCATTGCTTCATTTTTTAGTTTTTCGGCTTTCTTGTGTGTTTCTTCGATGTTTATTTTGATTTTGCCTGCTAAAAATATGCCTGCTGCACAGCCTACGGCAAATCCTGCTAACATCAAAATAATGCTTAATTCGTTCATAGACTTTGATTATATCATAACATGCCGCGGCTGTATAAAAAACCACGGGCTTCCAGCCGTGGTTTTTTGCTACTCTCTTTAAATTCCGCTAGCGCGGAATTTGTCCGCCTAACGGCGGACTGGCTTCATCCCCGTGCTTACGCACGGAGTCTTAAGCCAGAGAGTAGTAAAATAAGACGACTCCCAGCCCTATCATGAAAATTCCCGTGAAAAGGCGCATCAAAGCTTTCTTTTCTTGTTTCCATTCTGAAATTTTCACGATTGAACCGCCAAGATAAGCCAGCACAATTATTACAATCAGCGGCAGTACAAAGATAAAATTATAGAAAAGGAGGTAGCAAATGGTGCGGAAATCAATTTCTCTCGCGAGCATTGTTGTGATCGCGAGGTATGGACCGCCGGTGCAGGGAAGCTCGACCGCTGAAACAAAAAATCCAAGTACTATGGCGCCTGGAATTGTTATTTTTTCTATGTGCTTTTTGATTTTTTCCATTTTTGATTCCGGAATTTTCAAGGAAAATCCTTTGCCGTACCAGAAAAAGTCTTTGATTTCCACCAGGCCAAGCAAAATAATCAGCGCGCCCACAAAAACCCCGAGTTTATCTGCTATTTGCAGCTTATGTATGAAATAAAGAAGCCCGACCCCCGCGAGAAAATATGAAACATAAACAGCGGCTATGTAAATAAGTCCAACCCTGATCAGTTTTTTTCTGTCTTCATACAGCGAAAGTATTGTTGTTATCAAAATAACAAGCACGCCAATCGCGCATGGGTTCACGGAATCAACTAACGCTGTCAAAAATACAGTCAAAAACCTTAGGTCTTCCATTTATTTTAGTGTTAATGGTCCGCTGGCTTGCGGTGCGTCTGGTTTTAATTCGCAATTTGTTATTTTCGCTAATTCTTCAAGCGGCAAAACCCCTTCGCGCCTGCTTCCGTCTGAAAATTCCCATGTTGGATATGATTTTATGCCTTTTTTCAGGCATAAATCTGCTTTGCTGTTTTCTCCGTTTGGGTCACATTCTACGTAGTTTATGTGTTGAAACGAGCTGCCAAATTCGCGCTTTTGCCCTGCGCACGCTGTGCACCAATGTGTTCCGTACATTTTCGCGTTTTTGCTTGTTATACACCTCGCGAAATTATCATACGCGGCGCCTGTATCGCACCCAGCCAGCGAAAGTATTATTGTTGTTAATAAAATGTTTAAAATTATTTTCTTGCACATGTTTTGAATATATTTTACACTACGCCCGAAGCGAAGCGAAGGGCATTTATGCTTAAGGGGGGTTGTTGTTTTAAAAATGTTTATAAATATACCTTTTTATTACTACTAATTTTCATATTGTTTTTGTTTATTTTATTTGTATAATTGGTATGTAAAAACTCTTTAAGCCTTTTTAAATATGAAAGCTTTTTGCAATCAAAAAGATTTGTTGAATGCTTTGAATATCACAAGCAAAGCAGTAAGCCAAAACGTAACATTGCCGGTTTTAAATAATATTTTAATCAAAACCGAAGGCAAAGAAATGTTTTTTGCGGCCACAAACTTGGAAATAGCCATTAAATATCACCTTCAAACCGATGTTAGAAACGAGGGGTCTATAACCATTCCAGCAAAGCTTTTTACAAACTATGTTTCTTTATTGCCGGATGAAAAGGTTGAGCTCAATTTAAGCGAGGCGCTAACGTTAAACATTAAATCATCAAGCTCACAAACAAAAATCAAAGGCATACACCCGGACGAATTCCCGCTTATCCCCAAAACCGAAAAAGAAACAACGGTTGTTGTGTCAGCAAAAGAGCTGGAAAAAGCCATAAACCAGGTTGTTTTTGCCGCGTCGCTTAATACATCCAGGCCTGTTTTATCCGGAGTCTACTTTTTATTTGAAAAAGGCGGTTTGCGGCTTGTAGCAACCGACAGTTATAGATTAGCTGAAAGAAAAATATCAACAAAAAAAGACAAAGAAAGCGAACGAGTTGAGTGTATTGTGCCAGCCAGAACTGTTATGGAGCTTGGCAAGTTGATCCAAAAAAACACCGGCGAGGTGGAAATTAACATAAGCAAAAATCAAATTTTGTTTGTTTTTGGCGCGATTGAGCTCACGTCAAGATTGATTGAGGGTAAATTTCCGGATTATGAAAGAATTATCCCAAAAACAAGCAAAACAAAGGTGCTGGTTGGCGTGGCTGAACTTGAGCTCGCGGCCAAAAGGGTGAGTTTGTTCGCGCGCGAAGATAGCAACAGCGTGAAAATGTCAGTCACAAACGATGGCAAAATGCTGCTTTCGACAGAAGAAACCAAGGTTGGCGAAGAAAAAGCAGAGATCTCGATTACAATTGAAGGCGAAAACAATAAAATCGCGTTTAACGCACAATATCTACTTGATGCGCTCCCGACAACAGGAGAAGAAAAGGTGTTCATTGAATTGAACGACAAACTTTCTCCAATTGTTATGAGGCCGCAGAAAAACACAGAATACACATACATAATAATGCCGCTCAAAATTTGATCAGGCGAAATTCCCTAATCACACATTTTTATCACGCCTTGCACCCGGGGATTGTCGATATTTTTGAAACACACAAGAATATAATCATATCCGGTGCGGCTGGTCATACCTCGAAAACCTTGGTTGTTTTGGATTTTATAAAAAATTCCAAAAATTTACCCAAAACCTTTTTATGGGTTACGGACAATAAAATAGAAGCTGAAATTATTTCAAAAGAACTTAATCGCTGGGGAGGAATCGACACCGTGACAGTCGATACACCAACATATGGCTCCGATTTTTTTGCTCAACGCAATGACGTTTTCAAAAATCCTAAGGCCTCGGCAATAAATGTTGTCGGATTTTTGTCGCATCTTATAGACAAGAAGCAAAACTTTATTGTTATTCCTTATTATTTTTTGCTCCAAAAATTTCCATCTCCTGCAATGATCAAAAACGGAATTATAAAAATTTCTTCAGGCGATAAAATAGATATTGTAGAGTTTTTTGAGAAACTGATTGAGGCAGGATATGAAGTTGCTGATGATTATCAATCTTTACAAAAAGGCCAGTATATGCGGAGCGGCGGCAATATCACAATTTGGCCTGTTAATTCTAGCGAATATGTCCGGTTTGAAATTGATTTTGACTCGATTGGCAAAATCACAACATTTCAGCCAGCCACAAACGAGCAAAAAGAGACGATCAAAGAGTGCGAAGTTTTTCCGATTCCGATCGACGGTTATACAGCGTCAATTTTAGATTATGTTGATAAAAACATTTTTGTTGTTGAGGACGAACTCGATGTCCCCGATGATATTTACGATGAATACAATGGTGTCGCGAAGGGCATTTATAATAAGTCGCCATACATTTCGCTCACGCCGTTTAACGAAGACACGCCGAATCACACACATCTGCATTATTTGAGTATTTTGAAATACCGCGCTGCTTATGATTTTGCGACTGACATGAAAACCAAAAAAGAAGCAGGATGGCTCACGCTTGTTTTTACAAAAAACAAAACAGAGATCGCGAATGTTTTTAATGAATATAAAATTAATTTTTCTGACACGCCGTCCCGCCTTGGCGGGGCACAGGCGAAGGAAATAAATCCGCCGCACAGACCGTCCGCCGCAGGCGAACACAGGTCTATAGAACAGGCCGTTCCGCGCAGCGGAACACAGGCCTTTATAAATAAAGGTCGCGAAGCGGCACCGCAGGCGGAAACCTTTGAAATTAAAGATTTTAGTCCGGATGGCGGCAGGATAATTTTGATAGAAGTAGATAAAAACGACAGTTTCCCGTACGCATTCCAAAACCCGACACTCAAGCTTGCCCTTGTTTCAGACAGAGAAATCTCCATGATACGGGAAGCAAAACATAAAGCGATTGCACAGAGGGTTATTTTGGATTTTTTGACAGGACTTAAGCCCGGCGATTTTGTTGTGCACGCTGACCATGGCATAGCTAAGTTTTTGGGCTTGGATCAGCGGACAATTGACGGAATCACCCGTGAATATATGACGCTTGGATATGCTGAAAACGATAAATTATTTGTGCCGATTGACCAATCAGACAAGGTGAGCAAATACATCGGCTCCGAAGATTTAATGCCGCGTTTAACTCGGCTTGGGTCAGTTGAATGGGTTAATATTACGAATAAAGTTAAAAAAGAAACAGAAAAAATCGCGAAGGAGCTGCTGCAATTATACGCGTCGCGGAAAGTCGCGAGAGGATTTAAATTCAGCGCAGACGATAATATCCAGGCGCAATTTGAAGAAAAATTTCAATATGAACCAACACCCGGCCAGATAAAAGCATTTGAAGACGTGAAGCATAAAATGGAATCAAATGAGCCCATGGACTTGCTTGTTTGCGGAGATGTTGGTTTTGGCAAAACAGAAGTCGCGATGCGCGCTGCGTTTAAGGCTGTTCGAAATGGCAAGCAAGCTGCGTTGATTTCTCCGATTACAATTTTGGCTGACCAGCATTACAGGTCTTTTTCAAAAAGAATGGATGATTTTAATGTGCGGGTTGAAATGTTGAGCAGATTCAAAACAAAAAAAGAACAAAAGGAAATTTTGGAAAAACTAAAAAAAGGAGAAATCGACGTTATAATCGGCACGCATAGACTGCTCCAGCCGGATGTAAAATTTAAAGATCTCGGACTTTTGGTTGTTGACGAAGAACAGAGATTCGGCGTTAAGCAAAAGGAAAAATTAAAACAGCTGCGCGCGGAAATGGATGTTCTTATTCTAACAGCCACGCCGATCCCGAGAACTCTTAATATTGCGCTGAATCGTTTGCGCGACATCACGACAATCACAACTCCACCGCCAGGCAGACTTCCCGTTATTACAGAAGTGCGCCAATTTTCTATGGAATTAATAAGGCAGGCGATTTTATTTGAAGTTAAACGCGGGGGCCAGGTTTATTTTTTGCATAATAGAGTGCAGACAATTGACAGCATGGCTGATAAATTGCGGTCGCTTGTGCCGGAAGCAAGGTTTATTGTGTCGCACGGGAAATTAAATAGCGATGAGCTTGAAGAAAGAATCATTGATTTTAAAGATCATAAATATGACGTGCTTGTTACGTCTACGATTATTGAAAACGGGATTGATCTCGCGAACGCGAACACCCTTATTGTTAATCGCGCGGAGAGATTCGGGCTTGCGCAGTTATATCAACTCCGAGGCCGTGTCGGCCGCAGTAAAACACAGGCGTACGCGTACTTTATGTATCATGGCCAGAGATTACAGCTTGATGCGAAACGGAGACTGAAAGCGATTGTTGAGGCGTCAGATTTAGGCAGCGGTTTTCAGATTGCGATGAAGGATTTGGAAATTCGCGGCGCAGGCGATATCTTGGGCGTTAATCAGCACGGCGTCGTGAACGTTGTCGGCGTGAGTTTGTTTATAAGAATGTTAAATAAAGCAGTTGAAGATTTAAAAACAGGCAAAGCAGTTGAGCGTGAAGAAATACCGGAAGTCACAGTCGAATTACCGCTCACCGCGTATATCCCTGACAGTTATATCGTGAGCTCAAAAGATAAAATTAATGTTTATCAAAAAATGGCTGCTGCTGATACGTTCCAATATTTGAATGAAATAAAAGAGGATGTGTTTGAAGAATACGGCAATATGCCGAAAGAAGTTTTGAACTTGTTTAAAATTATTGAAATAAAACTGCTTAGCCGCGACGCCGGAATCGTGAATATAAAAAATGAAAATAATATTCACGTGGGCAAACAAGAAATGGTTTTGTACATGTCGGACAAGGTGAAGGCAGAGAATATCGCGAATTTGCTTCAATATAATCCGGGATGGCAGATTTCAGGCGCAAAACTGCGGGTTTTGATAAAAGATTTGGGCATGGATTGGGTGTCGGAATTGAAAGAATGCTTGTTGAGGCTTGGTAAAAGGTTGGTTTCGGCAGCAACAGGAGCCACCGTAGAAGGTGGAATGATAAATGATAAAACTTAAAATTTAAAACCCGAAACGCAAAATCCAAAGTAAGCTTGTGTTGATCTACGTGAATTGCGAAAGTCAATACATGGCCTGCAGTAGCCAGTTTTGAAGACAGTCATGAGG